>JAOASG010000046.1 GCA_025210235.1 Vallitalea sp. | reverse complement strand
TGATGCTCTACCTGTTCTTACATTTACCTTTGCTAAAAGTTCTTGATAGTCTCCACCTGAATTTCTAAGAATCTGGTCAAAGCTATTTAATAAGGTTTGAAGATAACTTTGAAGCGGATAGTCTTTTGGATTTCCAAGATATACGATCCCATGGAACCAATCGTTCCAATGCCATACTAAACAAAAAAGTCCAACCGTTGCCAATGCCGGCTTCATAAGAGGTAATATAATTTTAATCAATATTAAAAATGGTGATGCACCATCAATCCTAGCTGACTCCTCAATTTCTATTGGAATAGTTTTCATGAAATTCATTAGAATAATCATATTATAAACCGATACTCCAAAAGGTAAAATTAATGCCCATATACTATTAATTAAGCCCAACTTAACAATAACCAAATATGTGGGGATCAAACCACCATTTATAAACATAGTAATAACAAAGAATATCATATATACATTTCTACCTTTAAGTTCATTTTTTGTTCTAGATAACGGATATGCCGTTAAACACATTAGGATAAGATTTAAACCTACTCCTAACACAACTCTCACTATGGATATCATTAGTGCTCTTAAAAATTTGCCATCACTTAATGCAAATGTATAAGATTGTGTATTAAAGCCGATAGGAATCAGTCCCACTTCCCCTCCTGAAACAGCTGTACTTGAACTAAATGAAACTGCAAGCATATGCACAAAGGGCAAAATACAAATAAGACTAACAACAATAAATATTAGATAATTGGCAATTTGAAATAATAAATCTTTTTTCTTTTTATGTACAATCATAATAACCCTCCTAAATAAGTTGTATTTATAATCTCATATTACTCTTTGTTATTCATCATCGATATATTAAAATTTTACCTTTGTATAGAATCTTTACCTAATCCCATATACCTTGAAAAAGCTTATATCCTTTGCTATAATTGTGGTAGAAGGGACGTGAAGTACTAATGCGAAAACCTCATAGATTACTCACACAACTTATCATAATTATTGTTGTTATCTATATTCCTGTCATATTATTGAGTATCTTTTCACTTACCTATAGCAACAACCATCTTAAAGATCAAATAACCTCCTCTATTAAAATTAAGCAAGATAACAGTTGCGAGTATTTGGAAAATTTAATCAAAGATACTTATATTAAGTCTTCACTACTCTTGACTCACATGGATTTGATAAAATTAAACTCTCAGACATTAGATAATAATACATATGTTTCCAGTATAAACAACCTAAGAGATGAGTTAATAATTTTAAATAATAACAATGAATTTATAAAATATATAAGACTTTATATACCAACTTCTGGTATTGCTATTAACTCCAATTGGAATAATATTAGTTCACTTCAGTATTTGAATGATGCTGAATTCGATGAAATTCTAAGCTATAGCAAGCAAGAAGAGCGTCTAGTTAAAAAAGATAATGAGTTTTACCTATATATTTTCCCAAAAAAATATCAATTTCAGAATATTATAGAGTTATGCCTTGATCTTGACTCAATCAAACGTTACTTAGAATCTGAATTTGTTATTCCTGAATCGAATTATATTTTTTTCACCGCGGATTCAACTCAAGTTGTTGCACAAAAAATTGATTCAGCATCCTATGAGATATTTGAAACAAACAAGTATCATACTCTCACAGATTCTTTTATAGAAAAAAATGTATCTAGTGATGGAAATGTATATTATTTATATGGATACCACATGGTCTTCTTAGGTTCTAAATTATATACTATCATTCCATCATCAACCTATTTTGCACCTTTGAATAATTCAATATCTTTTACAAGTTTTACCTTAGCATTTTTGCTTATAAGTACTAGTCTATTATTGTTAGGAATTATTCGATTAATACACAAACCACTACATGCACTATCTGATGGATTTGACGTTATTAAGAAAGGTAACTTCGATATTAAACTACAAAAATCTAAAACTATAGATTTTAACTATATTTACAATAGTTTTAATAGTATGGTTGAGGATATGAAATTCTTAATAGAAGAAAATTACCAAAAAAAGATGTTATTACAACAAGCGCAATTAAAACAGATGCAGGCACAGATTAATCCACACTTTTTATACAATAGTTTTTATATGTTAAAACAAATGATACGTCGCGGTAACCAAGAGGAATCTGAAGAAGTCGCTAATCAATTAGGTCAATATTTCCGCTATATAACAAAATTCAATTCAGATACAGTCACCTTGAAAAACGAATATGAACACGCCCTCAATTACGCTTCTATTCAAGCACTTCGCTTTAAGAGCAGAATACAAGTTTATTCGGAGCCGCTTCCAGAATCATATGATAATATCATTGTTCCAAAGCTTATCTTGCAACCCCTATTAGAGAATGCTTACAAACATGGTCTAGAAGCTAAGATTGAAAACGGATATATAAAAATCAGCATTACGACTCTTGATTCTTATCTGGTTTTTACTATTGAGGATAATGGTGACCAATTAACAAAGTCTGACTGCGCAATTATTCAATCATTACTGTCTAGTCCTCTTAACGAACACGATATGGGAAAAACAGGCGCACTATTGAACATTGCTGGTCGTATGAAGATATTTTATCAACAGGACTACTTGCTCCAGATTAATTTAACGCCTCAAGGCGGAGCATTGGTTACCCTAAAAATACCAATCGAATCAAATGAGCCAACTTTTTAGAAAGAAAGGAAGAATTAATATGTATAGAATACTAATAGTTGATGATGAACAATATATAATAGAAATGCTTCAAGATTTATTTGAATTCAATTTTAGCTATGAAGAATTAGAAATCTTTACTGCAATCAATGGAGCTATTGCCCTTAATTTATTAAAAATTCATAAAATCGACGTATTGTTCCTTGATATTAATATGCCTAAAATAAATGGTTTTGAAGTAGCTAAGCAAGTTGAAAGCAATTGGCCTGACTGTGAAATTATATTCTTAACAGGCTCAGATAGTTTTGAATATATTTACAAAGCTTCTAAGCAAAAGAATATAAAGTATATCCTTAAAAACGAAAGTGATGAAACTATTTTAAAAGCTTTAAAAGATTCAATTATCTCAATAGAAGCCAATCTAAATAGCAAAAAAATAATCGAACTGTCTCATCAAAGGGAATTGTGGATTCATTATCTTATAACACGAGAAGTTTTTAAAGATTTTATGAACGGTAGTGATATCTACAAGGCAATAACGGCTAACGGCATCAACCACTCCGACTTTTCAATTGACATTGATAAAGAAGTATATCTCCTCTATACTCATATACGATTTACGACACCAAATATATCCTTGATAAAAAACAAACTGTATTTGCTACAAATTCAATCCTATTTAGATCAAGTTTTACAAAACAGATTTTACATCGAGTTATATGTAAAAGATACTTCAACTTTATTATTCTTTCTCCAGCAACGAGAAACTGAGTTCATTGATCGAGATGTTAATCCATATGTATTCTTATCAGAATCAATTGATACCTTCGGTATCATCCTAACAAAGGAATTTGATATCACCCCTTTAATTATGCTGTATGATACCATTATGCCTATTTCATCTATACCAAACCTGTATCGAAAAATGGATGATTATTATACACAAAACCACCTTAAAGATTCACTTGTATCATCTTTAACAATAATACTAAGTGAAGAAGATTTAGTACAGAAGTATTCAAAGAATATTACACTTATCACTTCAAAACTACAAGAAGAGATTAATTCTATTGAATTTCTTCTATATCAAAATAATGAAAAAAAACTGTTGCCCTTATTAGATAATATTTATGAAACACAATTCAATCATAAAAGCATGCATCATCTTCCATCTATTGAAATCTATCAAATGATTTCTTTGAAATATTTACATTATATTAATCATCTTCAAATAAACGAATCATTATCTTATAAAATTGGACTATCCTCTTTGTTTTTTCTTGGAAACTTTCATAATTGGCAACAAGCTTTTACGTATTTAAAAAAACTATCAAAGGTTATTGTGTCAATTTTAACATGTAATGCTTGTGATAAAAATGATTTATTAATTCTATCCATAAAAAAACATATCAAAAGTCATTTAAAGGAAACTCTCACATTATCCTCTATAGCCAACCACGTTAATTATAACAGTTCTTATATTTCAAGAACTTTTAAAAAGCAAACAAATATGAGTATTACAGAATATATACGAAAAGCCAAAGTTGACAAGGCAAAATCAGACTTGGTAAATACGAATAAATCAATAACAGAGATTTCATCTGAACTTGGTTACGAGACCTCTCAGTACTTTTCCATCACCTTTAAGAAAACTACAGGAATCTCGCCTACCGAATATAGAACCAAGAATCTTCTAAACAATTAGTAATTATGTCATCACTCTTAAAATTACAGGGCATCATCTTCTAGATGACACCCTGTAATATTTTAAGCCATATTTTTTTAAACTGCTTCTATTCTTTACTATTGGACAATTATGGATACATAACTCGATTAAGTTGAGATGGATCATGAGTCATCAACACATGATCTGGATCTACACGTCTCATAACTTCTTCAATGCTTTCCCAAATCTCAAGTATATTACAAAATCTACCAGGAGGAGTTAGTGGCCATCCCTTTTCTTCTTTTGGTTTCATATTATCTCTAAGAAACATTAAATCTCCAACCATTACATAATTACCATCAGTTGTATTTACTGAAACACCTATATGCCCTGGTGAGTGCCCTGGTGTTGGAAAAATCTCAATGCCAGGCATAATTTCACATACACCTTCTGTAAGGGTAAATTTTCTATCTGCAAAAGGTGGTGTTAATCCAGTAGCTGGTGGATACTCATAGGATCCCCAATAAAATGGAATTGGATTCATAGCAAATTCATACTCTTTTTTGCTTGCAACTAACTCTGCAGATTGAAAATACTCTAAGTTATAACAATGATCCCAGTGTAAATGAGTAAAAATAATCATATCGATTTCATCAGGTGATATTCCGAGTTTGGCTAATTGTTCATGGATTGCCTGACCTTCTTCCTGTCTACCATCGTGATGATATTTCACAGAATGTTCTGTGTCGCTCATACCTGTATCAATTAATATTTTCTTGTTATTACCTTCAAGCAAAAATGCAAATACAGGAAACTCTATTATTTCTCCGTATCCATCCCTAAACGTTGCATAATTTCCTTTATCAAGATACTGATATCCTGTTAGTATTTGTCTGATCGTATACGTCATTATCTACACCTCTTATTATTTTTCTAGTGTTATTCCTTCTTCTTTAAAAACTTTTTCCATATATTCAATTGCCAAACGATACTCCTTCTCTATTAACTCAGCATTTGAATTTGGGTCTCTATGGAACCCAGGAAAACCTGCTGCCCCAGGCACATCTTCAAGTTCTAGGGAAATAACACCATTATAACCAATATCATCTAAAGCTCTCACTGTTGCATTCCAATCAATTTTACCTTTTCCAGGTCTCCAATGTGCATTACTCTGAGCATCATTATCAGAAAAATGGGTATGCATAATATGGTCTTGCATCTGATAAACTGCCACTTGTGGAATTTCACCCATTGGGAATAAATGACTTGGATCGAAATTGATGCCAATTCTATCAGAACCGACTTTCTCAGTCATTCTGAGAAGACCCTCTGCATTCTTAATATAGAAGTGTGGGTGAGGTTCTATGGAAAGTCTTACATCATTTTCTTCACAAACTTCTGCATAAAGTTTCATTGTTTCTATAAAATCAGCGTAGTTTTGCTTCCAGTCTAGGCCTTTTGGTACATCCAGTGTCCAAGTTTGGCTGGTTGGACGGAGCTGCTCAAATGGGAATTGGAGTTCAAATGGGCATGTAACACAAGTTGTCAGCTGAGATGTGCCAAGTTGTTTTGCGATACTAACAGCCTTCTTGAAGTTCTCAAGACCTTTCATACGTACTTCTCTGTCAGGACTTGATTGACTGCCTGGCAAACAGAATACATTGGTAAGAACAAGACCTTCATCAGCAATTAATTGTTTAAGTTCCTTATTTTTTTCTTCAGTGTAATAGTCATTCATAAACTCCTCATTCCAAATGGTTAACTCTACACCTTTTAATCCTAATCTACTAATTGTTTTAATTGATTCCTCGTATGGTGGTGCCCAACTAAACACCCATGATGATGCTCCTAAAAACATATTAATTCCTCCTAGTATATTGTTTTATATTTTATAATGCCAACATATCTGTAACCGCTTCATAAGCTTTAACTGATACAATTTTAGCATCTTCTTTCCAGTATTCTTGGTTAAACGTTTCTACTGACAAAAATCCTTTATATCCAATCTTTCTTAATGCATCCATATATGCTTTTAATGGCAACACACCTTTTGTTGGATAAACCCTATCTTTATCTTCTAATTCATTCATCATACCTTTAACACTGTCGTTAACATGAACAATCCACAATTTTTCGATATCTATTCCTGAAACTTCTTCTGGTGTTATACCTGACTTTGCGTAGTGAAAAGTATCCATTAGGTAACCAAGATTATCCGGATTACCTGCAAGCTTAATAAGTGCTTCTGCATCCTTAGGCCCACTAAGTAATGTATGAAGTCCTATGGGTTCCATAGCAAGCTTAATACCATGAGTTGCAGCTTCTTCACAATAAATTTTTAACTCATCAGCATGCATTGCTAATGCTTTTTCTCTGGTATATTCAATTGGTTGGAAATCAGGGCAAATAACAATTAATTCACACCCAATCTGATCTGCTACTTTTAATGCTTTCTTAAATTCATCTCTGCAATTCAATTGATTTCTAAACGGTGATACTAAGAACGGGCATATGGATGCAATTTCCAAACCTGTACTCTTTATCAGATTCTTCAAATCATCTACTGAATTTTCTTTTAGATAATCCTTAATCTTATCCCACCACAATTCAACGCCTTCGAAACCTGCTTCAGCATATAGAATAAGATCGTGTTTAAGTTTTGTTTCCATAGTTGTTGCTTCATTTATCGCTTTCCTCATTAACTTAATTTTCCTCCTATCGTAATAGTTTTCTTTCTTAGAATATCTTGTAACCCACTAATTTATATGCAACAAAGTAAGAACCTCCAACCAATATACTAGAAACTACGGATTTAAACATTCCTACTGCCGCACCCACTGAGTATTGTGCTTGTTGTATACCTAAGCGATATACATAGGTGTCTATAATATCTCCTGTAGAATAAACCGCAGGGGAATATAGATTATAAATTTGGTCAAATCCATTATTCAATACCGTTCCCATTGCAAGAACTGTCATCAATATAATCGTTGGAACCATTAATGGCAATGTAATATGACGTATCTTGTTCCATCTTGTTGCTCCATCTACTGCTGCTGCTTCATAAAGTGTTTGATCTATACCAGTTAATGCGGCTAGATAAATAACCGTCCCAAATCCAAATCCTTTCCAGATATCTGATATAATCATAGTCCAAGGAAATAGGTTAGGATTTGATAAAAACTGAATTTGTTCCCCTCCAAATAATTGAACAATATTGTTAATCAATCCATCAATTGATAGTAGTTCGTGCATTATTCCAGCAAGAATTACCCAAGATAAAAAATGAGGTAAATATATCGTAGTTTGAAAAATCCTTTTCGTTTTTTTGTTAGTTAGCTCATTTAAGAGTATGGCGAATATAACCGGTACAACGACACCTCCTATAAGCTTAAAAACTGACATATATAACGTATTCCAAATTGTTCGAATAAAATTAGGTTGGGAAAACACATATTTAAAATTATCTAATCCTACCCAAGGAGAGTTAAATGCTAATGCAGGATTAAAATCTTGAAACGCAATAACCAAACCATAAAGTGGAAAATAGGCAAACACTAATAAAAAAACCACACCGGGTAGAAGCATTATGTGATATTGCCATTGTTTCTTAAAAGTATGCATACTGACACCTCAAATACTTAATATATTTTTTTTACATTTAAAATAGAGTTACTAATAGATATAATTTCATAATTATTGAATTTATCTCTTCATGCAAATCACTCATCATTATTAGTAATAAAGCATTTGAGAACCAAGTAAATCATGATTCTCAAATACTTAGTAATTCTATTAATTATACATTTCGTTCATAGCTTTTGTTACTTGTTCTCCACCAGCTGACTTCCATTGTTTAACTAATTCATCAAAATAATCAATAGGCTCGGCACCCATAATAATTTTTGTAAATCCTTCAAGTAATAAATCATCTAATGTCGTTCCATAGCGAAGTAATTCATCAGGTGAGTCACCCCATAGTTTTGAAAGGAAAAAGTCACCATTGTCAAGAACTTGTTTTCCAATACCATAAGCACTTTTTTCATGCCCTTGTTGCATATAATCACCCACTGAAGCAGGAGTTTTATTATCTATAAAATCTTTGATAACTTCATATTTACGAGCAGCACTACTAGTAAGCATTGATTCATCTCCTGTATCAAGTACTTTTCTAATAGCATCAACTTGATGATAATCTCCAAGGACATCACGAACTACAAAAGTTCCTGCTGCAACATGTCTAGAACCATCAATAAACTCTGCTAGATATTCTTTTGTTTCCTTTCCTTGAGCTTCACGATTTATATACGTATAGAAATTCAATAATTTTAATACTGCTTCTGGATTTTTGCATTTTTTATTCACAACAACATACTCTGTATTAGCAAAATTAACTGGTTGTATTACTTTTTCTCCATCAGCAGATGGTAAAAAGTGTGGCTCAAAGATAGCTTCAGGTCCAAAGTTAGTAACTACATCTGGCCCTGGACTATATCCCCACCATTGGAACCAAGGCATAACTCCTACTTCTCCAGATACAACTTTAGCCATCATTCCTGCCCAATCAGTTGCAGCGAAATCTTGATTAATGATGCCTTTTTTATACCAGTCTGCCCAAGTCGCAAGTGCATCTTTCATTGCAGGTTGAACTGAACCATAGACAATATTTCCGTCAGCATCCTCTGTCCATACTCCAGGTGTTGCATGCCATGATGGTGCTAATACTTGTAATCCATATAGATTCTGCTCAATGGATAATCCTGATCCACCATATTGATCTATAAATGTTAAACAGATATCTTCCATTTCTTTAATAGTCTTTGGTGCTTTAAGATTGTTGGCTTCCATCCAATCTTTTCTTAGCCAAAGTTGGTCAATTTGCTCAATATTTCCAAAATGCATTCGTGGAATAGCATACAATTTACCATCTACTTTAGCCGTATTAAATGTATCAGCATCAGCATTCATATGCTTTTTCAAGCTATCTGATCCATAAGCTTCATATACTTCTGTTAAATCCATTACCATATTTGCTGCAATTAATTGCTTAAGTTGTGTAAGAGAAACTACAAACGTATCAGGTAAATCTCCTGATGTAATGGCTAAATTCAACTTTGTATCATACTGTGTATCTTCTGTAATCCAATCTGTTACAACATCAATATTGAACTTCTCCTTATATGCTCTAGTCCAAACATTTGATGTCATTGTATCCCCTTCTGGAAATACAGGTATTGGGCTGTCTTTCATAGCAGTTGTAATCTTTACTGGCTCATCGTACTTGTCCCACCAGTTTATTTCTGCAGGCGTTTTATTAGTATCTTCCTTTCCTCCAGAAGCTGTATCTGTTTTTTTGTCATCGGAAACTGCATTTTTTGATCCATTGTCATCCTTATTTTGACACCCAACCATCGATAATAACATACTAAATATCAAAATACCTGTTACAACCTTCCTTAACATAAACTGTACCTCCCATAATTTATTTGTTTTTACAACTCTATATTACATTTAACGACATAAATCTTATATATTTAAATTTTACTTTTGTATATTTTATTTACTATTCATTAATTATTTTGTTTACATTTATATATTTTTGACAAATAATTTTTTTTAAATTATGTATTTATTATTTTCATATATCTATATTAATATTATAATTTTATTTTCTTATTTAATTCTTTTAATATCTAGTTTTTTTACTTAGTCTGTCAATATTTAATAAAGATGTAAATATTAAAAAAACTAGGTAATTGCAAAAAGTTCTTATTATAAGTGGGTACCCAACATATTGTATTAAAGAATCAACTTAATGTAGTTTCGCAATTACTTATATTAAAAAAAACAGAAGTAAGGAAAATCTTTTACTTCTGTTTTTATAAAACAATTATATTAAATTGCTAAATTTTTATTTTTATAAATTATATATGTCTTATTAAATCAACAACACTTTCCTTATCCATTCGCTTCATACTCATTTTTATAATAAATCTAATGATAATATAATATACTGGTATAACTATTAATGACCAAAAAGGAAAATTAAATGTAAACTCACTATTTTCTGGAAGGCTTGTAAAATACTCAAACCCTAACTTAGTTATTATATATCCCACGGGAAGACTAATAATCGTTACAAAAAATATTAAAATATTACCCTCCAAAAGAAGAGATTTGTTAAACTGTTGTTTAGTCATTCCAATGGCTCTTAACATACCAAACTCTCTTTTTCTGCTTATTATTGATGTACATATAATATTTATTAACATAAATAAGCCTATTAGGGATATCGTACCAAGAAAAACTATCATCATAATTTTAAGACCAACTTGACGTTGTTTATGCTTTTTTAGTTCTGTATCAATATACTTTGTATAAACCTCATCATTATATTGAAATCTTTGCATTATTTTACTTTTAACTTCATCATAATTTTTTTCATTAATATTTAAAGCAACTGTATGATATTCTAACTCTTCCTTACTATAGTTATTTTCAATAAAATCTTTACTAATAAGTATAGGCGTTGTAATAAAACTATTCCACCTATATAAATCAATTTCTCCTACAACTTTAATTTTTTGATTATTAATAGTTATGTTATCTCCAATAACACTATCATGTTCATTAAATAAGTCAAAAACCACACACCAATTTTTCATTTTTTTTAATTGTTCTAGAGTATATGGTGTTCTCATATATTTATACTTTTTATCTAACATATTATTATTACAACTAAAAAGTCTAATATCTACATCTTCATGATTATCTTTATATTCTTTTAATTTCTTTGTTTTTTCTACGTAATTTGCATTAATACTAACTTCAGTAACAGGTGTCTTAGCATTTGTTGCCACGTCAATAAACGTATCTTCTACTCCTTTAATACCGTTAATATAGGACATACCTTCATAGTCTATAAAATTCACATCAATATCTCCTATCATTGCCCTTGTTATCATAAGATCTGAAGATGTATAAGATATGATGTGTGAAAAATATATAACTAAAATAACACTTATACTTATAGTAAGGATTGATAATATAGTTTTAAAACGATTATTATTTAGATTAACATAAGCAAGTTTAAAAGAGGTATTTTTGATTTTTATCTTTTTCTTTTTTGTTTTTTTAACTTTTATTTTATCCACAAAATTAATAGAATCTACTATAGACATTTTTTTTACTTTTAAACTTGGTATTAAAAATGCTAACACAACACCTATAGCTTCAATAATTACTGTAGCAATTAATAATCCAAGGAAATAATTATCTCCAAGTCCAATTGAAACAAATCTTTTAACATACTCAGAAAAACTTAAAATATTGTAAACGTGATACATATTTTTTATAGTTAGTATATTAAATCCCACTCCTAAAATAATACCGATAATAATTCCTTTAATATAATAATATAATCCTTCTTTTATAAATAATTTCCTTAATTGTTTATTAGTCATGCCTACAGCTTTTAACAATCCTATTGTATTAACCCTATCAATTATCGCATAAGAAAATATATTACTAATACTTATAATACTTAATATTATAACTAATATTATAATTATTGAATATTCCCCTAATTTTTGGCTCTTTGATCTAGACCTTATATTACTAGAATCTATTCCTGAAGTGTCCGCAATAGTTCTTATCAAAGCTGATTTATTCATTGTTTTTTTAACAGAAACAAATATAATATCTAATACCTCATCTTTATTTGTATTATTTATGTACTCATCACTAATAAATCCAACTCTTTTATTTTTATCATATGCTCTATCTTTAATTATTCCAGTTAATTTAAATTTTTTATATTCAATTGATTTATCTTTATTAATATTATTAAGTGTAATAATATCTCCAATATCAAAATCTTGTCCGTTAATCGCACTACTTGTTAAAGCTATTTCGTTCTTTTCCTTTGGATATTCACCTTTCTCTAATCTATAATTAAACTTATCTATATACTCTTTATCCGCATATTGCAAATAAAACTGTAGTTCATTTAAACTAACCCTATTTTTAACTATTTTATTAATAGCATGGTTTGTTATATTATCATTTTTTATAACTTCATTTATTTGACGATTCGTTACATTCTTATAATACCCATCATAAGTTGCCATTGTTTGATCATAATGCATTGTCCTATTAATACAATGTGAACAATATAGATAACCTATTGTTAGAACTAATATTGTTGATAAAACTATAGACCATGTAACTAAATGCTTTCTTAATTTAGAAGAGGTCAAGTATGATTTAGCTAAATTATTAATACATCTCATATCTTCACCTCTTCCCAACTATTTTACCGTCTTCAAGTCTGATTATTCTATCAGCCTCTTGAGCGATTTTTTCATCATGGGTTATTAGTATAAGCGTCTGATTATACAACTTTATTGTTTTTTTAAGTAAATGTAATACTTCTTCGCTATTTTCTGAATCAAGATTACCTGTAGGTTCATCAGCTAATATAATTGAAGGGTTTGATGCTAGTGCTCTAGCTATTGCTACTCTTTGTTTTTGTCCTCCTGATAAAGCATTAGGTAAATGTTCTTTTCTATCATATATCTTTAGAGTTTTCATTAGTTCAATTATATACTTTTCATCTACTTTTCTACCATCTAATTCAATAGGTAATATGATATTATCCCATGTATTTATCGTAGGCACAAGATTATATTGTTGAAATATAAATCCAATATTTCTTCTTCTAAAAATTGTTCTTTTTGTCTCATTCATACTAAATATATCAGTATTATCAATTACTACTTGTCCTTCAGTCGGTTTTTCTAACCCCCCTATAAGATTAAGTAGGGTTGTTTTTCCTGAACCCGATGCACCTACAATTGCAACAAATTCTCCTTTATTTACAACTAGATTAATGTCATCAACTGCCTTTACTGTGTACTCTTTACCACAAAAATATTTCTTGAGTTGATGGGTTTTTAGTTTTTCCATATAATACCTCCTGTATAATTATAGTTCTCTCTAAATAGTAACTAAATACTTAAGAATCAACTATATGACTTTTTTATTGTCCTTAGTTAAATATATCTTCAAATATTATTATACAGTAGCTTTCTGTCAAATCCCTAACAACTATTATGACAAGTTTGTCATTTTTGGTCTTACAATTACTATCCTTATATTATTTATAAAATATTAATTCAAATGTAGTACCCATATTTTCTTCTGAATAGACCTTTATAGTTCCATCTTGACTTTTCATTATTTCTTTTGCCAGATATAAACCTACTCCAATTCCTTCGTCTTCTTTATTACTTTTATAAAAACGATTAAATATTAAAGGTAATTCTTTCTCACTAATGCCTCTACCTGTATCTGTTATTCTAATTATATTACTCATCGCACTATCTAAACATTCAATAGTAATAGTCCCTCCATCACCTGTATATTTAACAGCATTATCTAGTATATTTCCTACAGCTTCTTGCGTCCATTTAGTATCAAAATTGAAATAATTATTAGTAATTTTTTTCATTATAATTTCTATATTCTTTTGCCTAGCAGAGATATATATTGAATTTACTGCTTGAATTATTGTTTTACTAATATTATTTTCTTTAATTTGTAATTGAATTAGCCCTGTCTCTAATTTAGATATATCTGTAAGAGAATTAACAAACCATTCAACTCTATTTATTTCATCTGCCATTCTTAGTATTATATCTTTCTTTTCATTATCTTTAATATTATCATTTTCTAGTAGTGAGTTGAATAATTTTATAGCTGCTACAGGTGTTTTTAGCTGATGTGTAATTTCTGTTACTAAAGCATTCAACTTCTTTTTTTCATCTTCTAAAAACTCATTATTATTATATAATTTGCATATTAACATATTTAATTGATAATCAACACTATATAAAACCCCTTCACTATATTCGTGATTTTGCTGCATTAAACGATTATAATTTCCATTTATGGCTTGTGTTATATTTATATTAATTGTATTTAGTTTATTAAAAATATAGTTTAGAATTTTATACCCTAGTAAACTACTACATATTGCCAAAAATAACAATAACAATTTTACTATTGAATATTTATATTTAACGATAAATTCATACTCGATAAATTGGCTAAATATGTCAATCCCTATTAATATCAAAAATACTAATGCATAAACAGATATTAGTTCTACTATATATTTCTTTATATTTTTATCTCTTATAAAATCTCTCATCGCTTATCACACCTTAAATTCCACGCATAGCCTAATCCTCTGATTGTTTTTATATATTTTGGATTATTAGTATCTTCTTCAATTTTACGACGAATACGTTTTATATTAACTGCAATAGCATTTTCATCTACATAGTTTTCTTCTATATCCCACACACAACTTAGAATTTGTTCTTTTGTTACAATAGTCAGTGCGTTTTCCATAAGTAATTTTAGTATTTTATACTCTGTTATTGAGATAGGAATATTTTCATTATTCTTAGTTAGCCTAACTTCATTTAAATAAAAAGATAGGTCTCCTGATTTAAGCATTGAATGAGACTCTTTATCAACACGTCTAAAAATAGCATTCATCCTAGAAATTAAAATACTTAATTGAAATGGTTTAGTAATATAATCATCTGCTCCCATGTCAAGACCTGTTACTACATTAAGCTCTTCACTTAAACCAGTTAAGAATATGATTGGAATATTACTTCTATTACGAATGTATTTACAAAATTCATAACCTGTACCATCTGGTAAATCTATATCTAATATAACTAAATCATAAACTTTATTAATAAACTTTTCCTTGCCTTCTGCTAACGTTTTACATATTGTAACATCATAATTACTTGTTTTTAAAGCTATATGTATACCATAAGCTAATGATTTATCGTCTTCAACTAACATTATTTTTTTCAATATGCTATCTCCTTGTCAATAATACATATGATTTATCCCATATTCATATTTAGCACTGTAGTTCCATTGATTTCTAATTCTGCTTAAAATAATACTTTGAAATTTTATATTCTCCAAAATATCTCATATAATTTTTAATAGTATTATCTTTTACGTTATTATATACATCCATGTAATTTTCAGGATTTAATGCTGTATCTTTTGTTTGATTATCTAATATCATATATATTCCTTTATATAAATATGCTAAATCATCTTCCTTATTTTCCAACCATTCTTTTGACTTATTAATTTCACCTTTCTTCACCATATTATAAAATGGTAAATACTCTTCTTTACTTATCATTTTATATTCTTTAATTAATCTATTATGTTCAATTACATCATATTCCTCTTGAAATAGCAATGTAACTTTTTGAATCTCATCAATACTATTTCTTAGAATATATATACATAACATATCCATAATAACACTTTTAGCTCTGTATAAATGACCTGCATCTATCTCTTTATTATAATACTGAAGAGCCTTATCATAATTATTCATAGCTACAAAACAATCAGCAATTTTATAAAAATCATATTCTCCTTTTTTATAATAATTAATTGCATTAATATAATCTTTGTTCTTTTCATAACAATTTGCTATTGAATCATAAACTGAATCAGAATTAATAAGCTTTTCTAATTTCAAAAGATGTTTAAGTGCTTTACTATAATCAACATTTGATATATCATCATTTCTATCCCACTCTCTAGTATACATCTTTGCTAGAGTTTTTAATATATGTATATCGTTTGGATTATCTTTTAATTGCATCTCGTATTGATCAAGCGCCTTTTGAAACTCTCCTTTTAAAAGCAATTTATCAGCCTTAGTCCATTGTTTTCCTTGAATATTTATAGTTGTATAAGGTTTATTTGAAAAAATACCATAATTGGATATTGAACCTATGTCTTTATCTTCACTACCATATACCCATAAAGCATATTCACCAGAATGATACAATGGATCAATAAGAGAATCTATATCAATAATTCCATTACGTCCTCTAAAATTAAGATTAAAATTATTATCTTTTTCATTATTAATATCTAATACTATTTCATTACCTTTTATATCTTCTGATATATAATTAGCATTATATACATCTGATTTATCATTCATTATACTTAAACCAATATTCATATGCTTAAAATTCAAGAATTCATGACTAATAGATATTTTAAATTTATTAATACCTACATTTTTAACTTGTACTTCTAGTGGAGTATAAATGTTTATATCTTTACAATAAGTACTATTACCACTCATAATTAAATCATTTGTACTTTTTCCCATTTCAATCTCTTTATCTTTTACTCTTTGCCAAGGAATAGCCATTCCTATATATAATTCTTCATTTGGAACGTTGCTAAACTTATATTCACCATTTATATCAGTAATACTCACCATACCTCTTTCAAATATATCTCTAAAATTACTATGCATTTCTGATGACAAATGAACGATAGCATTTTTATAAGGTTTCCCATTAATTAATACTTTGCCTTTCACAATATTTTTTGTATGTTCTTTATTACTTTTATTACTTAACATCACTTCTTTATTTAAACCTTGTAAAGGTAATAATACATTTACCTTTTTATTATATATAGGTATATCTTCATTGTATTTAAACATATCAATCTTATTATTAAGTAAATAATAATAATTACTAACCATATCCCAATATGTTTGATATTCTTTTATTTCATTTTCCTTTTTATCAATTATTTCTTTTGCTTCTTTCATCATACCAAGTTCCGTATACATTGCACATAAATGTATATTTTTTATTTGTTTTAGTTTACCATCTACAAAATTATGATCTAGTAAATAATTGATTGATTTATCCTCATTTCCAACAAACCAATTAATAATTGATAGTTCAATGACATATTTATCAAAGTATATTGTTTTATCATGATAGACAGATAATTCTTCAAATAAATTATTAATACTATCCACACTTTCTAAACTAATTGATCTAGTATTCCCAGCAATAAAAGATCCATGTTGTGTAGACATAACAATTCGTCCATAAATATGTTCATTTTCATCGTTTATTATATTCTCTAATTTCTTAATTTGTCCATTAACACTTTCCTTTTTATGTGGGAATTGCTTTGCAATTTTATCATAATAAGCATTGCTTATATTTGTATCCCCTGACATGTTACCTATTACATAGTAAATTTTAGCTAAATTAATGTTTATAAACACACCTAATGCTATAACAATAAATACAAAAACTAAAATGTGCTTTACCTTAAGTTTAATATATTTCATCATACTCACCCCTCTGTTTCTACTTATCTATTTCAATATATTTTATTGTGCTATCCTCTATATTTTGAGTAGTTACTTTAAGATTTGTAAATGATACTCCAAATAAAATAAAAATACTTAAGCAACCTATGAAAACTGCTTTTTTTATAGGGATTTTTATTTCAAAATTTAATATTCTACTAATTAAACTTTTTTTATTTTTCTCTATAGCATCTAATATATTACATTTAGAAGATTCTTTAAACTCTATGAATTCTAACTGTTCATCTATACTCTCTTTAATTATATTTCCATAGTTATTATCATTCATAATCAAAAACCTCCTGCAAATATTTTTTTAAATTTTCTCTTGCATATCTAAGACGACTTTTTACAGCACTAGAAGATAAATTAAGTATTTCACATATTTCAATTACCGAGAAACTTTGGTAATAATATAATAAAATTATTTCTCTATATTTGGGTTTTATCTTTAATAAGCATTCATTTACTACAATTTTATTATCACTTTTAACTTCCTCACTATCACAAAGTAATTCAAATTGTTTATCATTATCACTTTTCTCTTTTTTAAACCAATTTTTTCTTTTAATCTGTTTACATTCATTAACTAGAATTGTGTATAAATAATTTTTCTCACTGCTTTCATGTCTATATGTATTAATTTTATAATAAAAGTTAATAAAAGTTTTTTGCACAGCATCTTCTGCTAAATATTCATCTTTTAGCATTATGTATGCGTATCTTTTTAATTGGGTACCATATATATCCATTAGTTTTTTTAAATATATTTCATTATCTATACACTCATCTAGTGCATTATCCCTTATAGAAATCATATTTTGTCCCCTTAATGAACGTTAAGTAATTAATTTTTATTACCTAATATCATTTCATTTATAATTTTTACTTTATTACTCATATATATAGATGCAAATAAAAACAAATTGGTTGCATAATAATATGAATTTGTGATTATTTTATAAATTAAATTATACCTCTTATATGATTGAAAATAAATAAAAAAACAGCTTTACATAAATCACATAAAGAGTGATCCATAAAGCTGTTTTTTATATTATCTTATAATAACTTAAAACAATATTTTCTTTATCGTAATGCAACTAAAACACATGCCTGAACAGCATTAATATCTTTTTCTTTTGCAAGAGATAATAATTCTTCACTAACAGTTCCTGGTTGTAGCCATATGTTTTTAATACCTAGTTTACTACACTGCTCGACAATTGACATTCCAATTCTAGGATTTACAACAAAATTAACCACATCTGGTTTTTCAGGTAAATCTTCTAATTGTTTATAAGCTTTGTCTCCATCAATCTCTTCATATTTAGGACTTATAGGATAAACTTTATAACCATACTTTTTTAACTTTTTGTATATTTTATATCCATATTTTGATTCATCTGTTGTAGCTCCAACTACTGCCCATTTTTTCATTTCTAGCATTTGTTCTGGATTCATATTTTGCCTCCTAATCATACTATAAAACTTGATTTATTTATAAGATACTCTTTACTCAAATTGCCTATATTACTTGTTATAACACAACAATAATAAAGTGTATTTAATTATATTATAACATATTAATAACTCCCATAAATAATATTGTTCCCGTTCTATCATCTCTTATTATATAAAAAAATGGTTTATCTGCAATAAAATCTGGTTTAAATTCTTCTTCACTTGGCATACCTGCAAACTTTTTAATAACTGTTACAGCAGCTGCCTCTGTCCCTTTTTCATCTACTTCTATAACCGCTTTATGCTTAACTGAACTAGTATAACTTTTTTTGCTTATCTCTTCAAAATTTGCTAAACTGGGATCAAAAGCATCTATTATTCCCATTTTTATTAGGACATCTTTTAATTCTTTTATTCCATATTCAACTTTAAACTTAGGAATTTTAACTTTCACATTTGAATAATATTTAAAGGAATTAAAATAATCATCTAATTTATCCTTTGATAAATCATTAATGAATTCATTAATATTATTTTCTCCTTTTGTAACAAAAGCATACATAGATACTTCCCCATCTTTATATGGAAGTCTTACAGCATTTATTTCTTCATCATAATAATATGTAAATCCTTCTTTTTGATTCATCATCTTTACATTGCTTATACTACCATCACTATTATTAAAGTTATCCTTCTTTGTAGCTCTTTCTTTAAAGGCATTCTCCCAAGTTGCATTAAAATAAATAG
>JAOASG010000045.1 GCA_025210235.1 Vallitalea sp. | reverse complement strand
TCTCATAAAACCCCTCCCAACTACTTATATTATACCACATGGCGATAAAGTACGCAATAGTAAATGTAAAAAATTGACAAAAAAATAGCCTGTTTATAGGCTTTATAGTAATTTTAAAATTGTACAAGTGTCAAACTCCCGCAACAAATGGATGCAACAAATGATTACAAAATCAATCCTATCTTAATATCTTGACATTTAATATGTATTAATTGTATAATATTATTAATATGTTATATATATACTGTAATTTTAAAAAATATATATTATTAAATTATTTTATTAAAATTATATTTTAAAAATATAAATATCAAAAATAAATAATGGAATTATTAAACCCAAAACATCTTGTAGTCTCATTATAATCTTTTTTATCAAAAAATCAACTAACTTATCACAAAATTACCTTAACATAATGGAAAACCCCAAAAAATCATTAAATAATATAATTAAATTATTACCAAAGAAAATGGTTTGAATTATCAATTATCATTAGAAAAATTTTAACACTTAATTATATCAACTTAATAAGTATTATGAATAAGTTCTACTAATATCAAGTTGTACATCTGTATAGTTCTATCCTCTCAGTTGCATATGAAGTATAGGCTAAAAAGGTGTATATTAACCCAAGTAAATTATTAATTAAATTTGAAATCTCAATTCAATTGATTTTATTTTTAAAATATAAACTCTAGGTTTTGTAGACTCAAGCATAAAGTTTTCTAGAGAATTAGTATTATAAAGGAGGCTATATATATGAAACAGTCTAAGTATAACTTTTTTTTACCTTATGAAGAGGATAAGCATAAAAAAATTGCTTATAACTCTAAATATAATAATTTAGCGCTTTTGACTAATGAAGATTTTCAAGAGTTTCAATATTATTGTAAGGAAAACCTTAACGATTTACCTAATCGTTTATTTAATGAATTAGTTAAAGGTGGCTTTATTGTAGAAGATAATAGAGATGAGTTGAAAGAAATAGAGGCAGAAATGTACCAATCACGTTTTGATAATAATAACTTTGGACTAACAATCGCACCAACATCTAATTGTAATTTTAGATGCATTTACTGCTATGAAAAAAATAATTTATCAAATTGTTCGATGAGTCTTGAAACAGAGCAAAAGATTATTAATATGATTGAAAAGAAAGTAAATACTATTAATTCATTAAAAATCACATGGTATGGTGGAGAACCATTGTTAAATATTGACGTTATAGAACGATTAACAAATAGGATTGTTCCATTATGCAACGATAACAATGTTCAATACTCTAGTCATATAATAACTAATGGATATTTATTAACACGAGAAAACATACTGATTCTTAATAAATGTCATATTGAATCTGCTCAAATATCTATAGATGGAGATAAAGAAAGTCATGATAGTAGAAGACCTCTTAAAAGTGGTCATGGAACATATGATACAATTATTAACAATTTGGCAAAAGGGAAAGATGATATAGAATTTAGTATTGCATTACGTATCAATATTGATAAAAAAAATCTAGAAAATATGACCTCAATTTTAGATACACTTTGCAAAAACGGTTTAGAAAAAAAAGTTCTTCCATATCCAGCTTTAGTGCATAGTTCTAATGGATGTTATGATAAGAATAGTTGTTTAAATCTTAGCCAATATGGGAAAATAGAATTACAATTTTTTCAAGAAGCTTTAGAAAAAGGCTTTAATATACCACCATACTTATTCTTCCCCTCGGCTGTTAGAGGAGGATGTGGAGCTTCATCAGTTTCGTCATTTGTTATTAATGCTAATGGAGATATATATAAGTGTTGGGAACATATGGGAATAGAAGACCGAAGATTAGGTAATATTCATGAAGGAATAGAATATAAGCCATATGTAATAAACTATTTAACAGACAATCCTACAAAGAATGAAAAATGTAATCAATGTAAATTTCTACCTATTTGCATGGGTGGAGCTTGTCCACATTTGACACAAGAGTATTCTACAAATCTATGTGTAAAATCCAAAAGATATATTGAGGAATACTTAAATAAAACAGCAAATCTATTAATGAGCCACATGGAAAATGAATAATTCAAAAAAATGGGTGGATAGTTATTTTGAAAATAATTAAATTATTAACTAAATATATTTTTTGTAAGAATTATTTTGTATACATAGCCGTAGCAGTTACTAATACTTTAATTGGATTTATAACACCAATATTATTCTCTAAATTGATTGATAATCTAGTTATGGATAAAAATATTAATTTTATATTAACAATGCTGATTTACATATTGCTAATTAGTTGTTTAAGCATGGGACTTTCATACATCGAAAAGATTAACTGCATAAAGATTCAATCAAATGGTTCATTTCTTTTAATGAGCGAAATTCTGAGTCATTTACAGAAAGTTAGCATAAAAAATTTCAAAAATGTAAATATTGCTTATTTTACTCAAAAGATATTTAATGACACTGATGCATTAGTGCTATTTTTAATAACTACTCCCCTAGGAGTAATGATAAATTTCTCAATTATATGCTATGTGAGTTTTATATTTATTAAAATAAATTATTTTTTAGTTATAATATTTTTGCTATTGGGACTGGTATATTTATTAGTGTTTATAAAATTCAAAAAAATTATTTCCATAAAAAAATATGCGTCTTTAGAAGCGAATAATAAATATTATTCTTCGATAAGTAGACCTATGCATCATTTAAAATTTATAAGGACTCATTTCATATATAATATGTACAAGGATAAAATTAAATATTCATTTAATAATTATTTGACAAAAAATATTTCTTATAATAAAACAAGCACTATATTTTTGAATTTCGGATCATTTATTAACCTGTTAACGCAATTATCAATATACTTGGTTTTGGGGATAATGGTGGTTAATGATGAAATATCTATAGGTAACATTACTTTACTAAGTAGTTATTTAGCTTTACTTATGAGCTCTATTACATATTTTACAAACTTATGCAAATATTATCAAGAAGTTCAAGTCTATTACAAACGAATAATGGAAATATTCAATATGTCTCAACAGCAATTTGGATGCCATAAAGCAAAAAATATTAAACAAATACAAGTTGATATTAAGGAATTCAAACATGATAAATCATTAATTTTAAATAACATTAGATTTGAGATGAGCAAAGGGCAGGTATATAGTATTGTTGGGAAAAATGGGACAGGAAAAAGTACACTAGTAGATATTATATTAGGGCTATACCCTGAAGAATTTACTGGTAAAATTATATACGATGGTATAAATATTATCAATCATGACATTGTATCTTTAAGAAAAAATATGATAGGTATATCAGAACAGATGTCACCTTTAATGAATAGTACTATCAGAAATAACATAATGATGAATAACAACTATGATAATAACTCTCTAACTGAATTATGTAAAGAAATGGGGTTATCAGACCTATTAAGCAGAAGTGAACTTGGGATGGAAACAATAATTAATGAAAGTAACATGAACTTATCCGGAGGAGAAAAGCAAAAAATAAGTTTAATTAGAACATTTATAAAAAATCCGCAATATATAATACTAGATGAACCTACTGCATCATTAGACATGCAATCTAAACAAAACCTTATTAATTATATCAATAAAATACGATGCACTAAAATAATTATGATAATAACCCACGATAAAGATTTAATTGAAATCAGTGATAAAATTATTGAAATGTAGATGATAACAATTAGCAAATATTAGCTTATAAAATTTGTATTAAATAATGCAATTTTTATAAATATATAACTGATCAGTTATAAAAAAACATGAGAGGAGAAAAAAATGAAATACTTAATTCTTAATCCCATATCACCTAAAGGAGGAAATACAGGTTGTCCAAATTATACTTCATATGGTCCTTGGCCTTGTGGATGTGATGGTAACAACCCCGTATGCGTTACTCCAACTGGATCAAAAGTGCACATTATGTCTTTACCTAACCCTAATAAATAACATAATATATATTTGTGTTTAGACAATTATTAATGTGATAGATACCCTTCTATACATAATACTATAGGAGGGTACTTAGTATAGCAGACTGCATTCTCCATACTATTCTATAACAAATTACAACCGTCGACAATATATACATATAGGAGTGAGTATTTTTATGAAGAAGCTAATAACATTACTTTTATGTGGTATTTTATTAGTAGGTTGCACTACTAATAAATCATTTAACCCATCTACCGAAGATAACCAATCCACCCAAGATTTAGAAAACAAAAAAACTACTAGCAAGTATGACTTTATATATATTGAAAAGGCTAAAAGCGATCTTGAGATCTTCAAACAAGAATGTTTAGATGGACACTATGCCCTGATTAATGAACCAAAAGTTAAAGATGAGTTTATAAATAAATATAATGAAGTTATGTCTAAATTAGAAGGCAAGAGCGAAGTTAAAATCAATGCATTATATTTTATGATTCGAGAAATTGCAAATGTACTTAATGATGGGCATTTTTATATAAAAAGTTCAAAAGCTACAAATTATCTACCTGTTAAATTAAAATGGTTGCAGGAAGGGTTAGTTGTCGTTGAAAGTTGTTGCAAACAATTAGAACCCGGAGATAAGATTAACATGATTGGAAATAAATCGATTGAAGAAATTTATGTAAATATGGACAATGTTATATCTGCTCAGAGTAGTTATTGGGTAAAATCTGAGGCGACAAATTTGATAGTAAAAGCGTATACATTAGAATGGCTAGGATGTTTAAAGAATTCAAACAGTGTTGATCTAATAGTAGAGAAACATGATAAATCACTCAATATAGTTAATGTTAAACTAGTAACTCAAAATCCCTATGTCAAAAATAAATTAACTGAGGTTAAAATAAAGACTTTCACAAACAAAAACATAGCTATCTTTGAACTAAATAATTGTAACGCAAGTTCATTATATCTAGAAAAGTTAGAGGAATTTTTTGACTATGTTGAAAGTAATAATATTAATAATATATTGGTTGATTTAAGGAATAATATTGGTGGTTATTTATACGTTATAGATATGTTTTTAAGTTACATAAATGGTAATGTTAAAAATTATACCTTCGCTGATGGAAGTAGTATTTTTAACGAACATAAACGGAAACAGTTGTATAATGGAAATATATATGTAGCCACATCTAATAAAACCTTTAGTGCAGCAGGCATATTTACTGGAATTATGAAGTATAATAAGTTAGCTACCATTATTGGAGAACCTACAGCTAATTCTAATAAAATTTATGGGGAATTATCAAATAAAAAAAAGCTTAAACATACAAGATTCAAATATTGTTACTCAACTGGTAAATTCATTTTTGAGAATGTTGAATATAAAGACTCTATTTATCCTGATATCAACATTCCCCTTACCAGATCTCATATTATTAATGATATTGATCCTATTGAAGAATGGATTAACAATAATAAGAATTTTGATAAATAATTTTGGCTATTTACTATACAAAAAACCACCCCCCAATCGTACATTAAAACTAGGGATGGTTTTTTATTTATCTAATCTATATGAGTTGACTTAGTTGAATCTTCCCACATGCATTAAAATTGACTTTTTCCAACTAATGGAATACTGTTTTCATAAGCAAACTCAGGACATAAATCAACCATATTATCCCATTCAATAGTATCAAAAGAAACTTTTACAGTATTGAATAAGGCTATATCTTTTAATTGTTTATAGAGTCCAATATTAAGAAAAGGAGTCATATCTAATATTCTAGTTTCATTATTTTCAAAGGTAATAAGAAGTTTATATGATTCCAAAGGTTTAACCTTAATAATTCCTAGATACATTACACCGCCTCCTAATTTAATGGTGATATTTTGAAAGGAAGTTCACCATTCATTGCTAATTGCCAATTTGCTAATAGTTCCTCTTTACGAAGTTCTGCCCATGCAAGAACAATTTTAAGTTGCTTTTTAGGAAGATTGCCTTCTTTTAACTCACAAGTATTAATATCTATTATAGCTTTGTAATCTTGATAATATGCATGAAAATGTTGATAATTAATTACCTTAAGCAATAAAATAACCCTTCTTGGTATAATTAACTCTTACCAAAAAGGGTTACTCTTGTTTTTTATATTAATTGTTTTCTATACTGTCACTACTTCATCATACTCTTTTCCAAAAGTATCAACTGTAACTTTCTTCATAACTTGAGTTTCATAAGGTTTATCAGAATAATCTCTATCAACATTTACTATTCTATCAGCTTCTTCAATACCAGAAATAACTTTTCCAAATGATGCATATTGACCATCTAAATGTGGTGCATCTGCTACCATAAGAAAGAACTGTGAACCTGCTGAGTTAGGATTAGCAGCTCTTGCCATAGATAAAACACCTTTTGTGTGTTTTAAATCATTAGTGAAATTATTCGTATTAAATTCACCTTTAATAGAATATCCAGGACCACCCATTCCACTACCTTCAGGGCATCCTCCTTGAATCATAAAACCAGGAATTACTCTATGAAAAGTAAGTCCATCATAAAATCCTTTATTTACTAAGGAAATAAAGTTATTTACTGTATTTGGAGCTATACTAGGATATAATTCAACTTCAATTTTATTACCATTTTCCATCTCTATCGTAACGATAGGGTTTTTATTTTCCATTATTAATCACCTTCCATATTTTATATTATTTCCATTATATTGTAATCTATAACTTATATAACTTCAATCAGTTTTTTTCAAAATGAGTTTTTTAAAAAAGCGACTAAGTTGCATTAATCCCGCCAAGGGATATCTCTACGTTAAATCAAGCACAACTGAAAAACTAAAATGTGTTATATAGTTGATTTTGCGCTGACCGGCCTCTTCTCAGGGTAAGGCAAGCAAAATCAACTATATAACACTCAATACCCTTCTGTATGTAATTCTCCTATAAAATTAAACTGTAATAACACTTTTAGCATCCATCATCATTGATGATATTTCTTCCATGTTACTTACTCTACCAATCATCATTTCATCTTTTAGTCCATAATAATCTATACATGTTCCACAAGCTAATAAATCAACTCCCAAATCACTTAATCCATTTAATGCATCTAGAACTGTAGATCCTTTAGCTGTTAGCTTTACACCAGAGTTATAAAAAATTATAGCTTCTGGTTTTTCTTTTCTAATCCATATCTTTTTCAAGAATGCACCCATTAATTTTTCTCCTAGTTCTCTATCTCCTTTACCAAAGACATCACTATTTATAACTATTACTCTTTCCATTTTTATCATCTCCAATTATATTTTTTCTACCATATTATAACATATATACAGGAACATACAGTTAATAATATACTTTACTTATATTTTTCTGTTTAACTAATCTTTTGACTTTTTTTATTTAAGCTAACTTATATCAACTAAAACTCTAGTGGCTAATCCAGTTGCAAATGGATTTTCTATCCACATAGTATAAATATCAAATTTATCACCTGTTTTAAGATTTAATTTACTTAGATCTAAATTTTCAATAACATAAGTATTATTTTCTTCTGATTTTATATCTGCTTGAATGTGTTCTTTTCCTTTACGAATTCCTGCACAATCAATTCCTATAAAGTATAACTTTTTCTCGAGCAAATAATTTATAAGTTCCCAAGTAAGTTGTGGATGCTGCTTCATATATGCATCACTTCCGTATTGATATTTAAGCTGCATATTAGTTTTAAATATTACAAAGCTATTTTCTTCTATGTATATATCTTTTAATACGTCTATCCCTATCTCTTCATCCAAACAATATTTTGTGCAATCAATTAAAATCCCTTGAGTTTTAAAATATTCTAATGGAATATTACTTTTTTTATATACATCTATATTAGTACCTACATGTGATGATTTTGCTAACTTATTTTCTTGAGATTCTAGCCATTTCCAAATCATATGATTATTTTCTAATCTTAAAGTTATATCTATCATATTAACACTTCCTTTTTATAATTAAGCATATGCTGTGTAGAATAAATTTAATAAAGTAGTATATATTTCTTAGTTTAAACCCAGAAATATTGTTTCCTCAGAAACTAAAATAATACTTTTTTGTTTACATGTCAACTAAAGAAGGAAGTATTCATAACAAAACTCTATAATTATCAATTCTTTTTGTAATCCCAATATCATCAAGATATTCCAATAATATAATAGTTTGTTTCCTCCCAATTAATAATTTATCTCTTACTTGTCCAACTGATAAGTGTTCATGTTGTTTAAAAAGATCATTTATTACTTTTATAAACTTATTGTATTCATTTATATGAATATAACTTGTTGTTTCTACCTTTATTATTCTTTTAGTTTCCTCTAAAAATTTAATAATTTCAAGGTAATTATTATTTTCTACACTCTCATTTTTCTTCAAAATATTTATCCCATTTAACTCAGATTCAATAATTTGTTTTTCAAATTCTATTAACTGGTTATTAGTATATATCCTAGATATCCTAGTCTTTTCATTAATTGAGATTTTATCTTTTCTTAAATTAATAATTTTCTTCTTAAAAAGCAACTGGATAATATCATTAAATTCAATTTCACTTAAATCAGAAAAATGTTTAGTTCTAAGTTCTTCTTTACTTATATAAACTCTATAATCATTGTTTTTATAGTATTTTTGAAAGAAATTAACTATCTTATCTTTTATTAATAAGTATGTTTTATCACTAATATAGTTCTTATTATTTAGTTTAATAACTTTCTTTTGTTCAACTAGTTTAGTTAATGAGCACCAAATCGTTTGTTTTTCAATATATGTTCTTACAAATAATTTATTAATATCGTATATATAGTTTTCATTTTCTAATATATGAAGAATTATATCTACTTCCGCACCTTCATCTAATAATTCATAGTAATTAAGAGTTTGCTCATTTGAACGATGAGATTTTGATGTTCTATGGCATAGTATTTCTCCACCACCTACTGTTAAGATAGGTGTTAATGAACGTATAATAAATCTATCCCCTCTTATAGCTACAATAGGTTTTTCTAATCTAATCCTAACATATCCTTTTTGTTTTTCCTCAACACTATCTTTACCTATTATACACAATTTCCCAATTACTTCTTGTGTTCCAATGTTCACTCTTACCTTTGAATTATGTTTTAACTTATACTTATCAGAAACATTATATATAACAGTATCTATCATAATTGTAGGTTCAATTTCATCCCTCTTTGCAATTACATTGCCCCTATCAATTGATGTTTTTTCAACTTTATTTAAATTTATGGCACATCTTTGTCCTACTAATGCTTTATCTACATCTACACCATGAACTTGTATTCCCTTTACTCTAGATAGTATTTTATGAGGTAATATTTCAATAAAATCTTCTTTACGAATTTTACCTCCTCCTATAGTTCCAGTTACAACTGTCCCATGTCCTTTTATTGTAAATACCCTGTCAATTGCCATTCTAAATAATTGATTATCTCTTTTTTTATTTATTTTTTTTGACGTAGAAATAATACAGTTTTTTAATTCATCTATACCAATATTATTTTTTGAAGATACTGTACAAATAGGAGAGTTTCTAAATGGTGTACTTTCCATATAGTCTTTTATATCTTTAATTACATCCATTTTTTCTTCTGTAGAAATTAAGTCAATCTTTGTTATTACAACAATTATAGAAGATATATCAAGCATAGATAATATATTAATATGTTCAATAGTTTGTGGCATAATACCTTCATCAGCAGCAATAATTAATAACGCCATATCCATACCCGTTGCTCCTGATACCATTGTTTTTATTAGCTTTTCGTGTCCTGGTACATCTACTATAGATACGAGTTTTCCATCTAAATAAAAAGGTGCAAAACCTAATTCAATTGTCATTCCTCTTATTTTTTCTTCTTTTAACCTATCTGTATCATGTCCTGTAAGTGCCTTTACTAATTCTGTTTTTCCATGATCTACATGTCCTGCTGTTCCTATAATTAGATGTTCCATAATTATTCTCCCATACCTAAACATTATTGTTAAATTAATTTACTCTATGATACTTTTTATAGATATATATATAATATATTATTATAATCTTATCATCACATCATAAAATCCATTTGCAATAATATCGTAATCTTGTTTATTTATTGTTCTCATACTAAGTATAATATCATCATTTCTTATTTTGCATATTATAGGCACTTTATAATCTCTTAATTTCTTCTGTATTAAGTTTGAACTAGTATTTTTACAAGCTACTTTTAATGCGACTCCTTTTATAACAACTCCTGGCAGTGAGCCTCCACCTGTAGCATTATCATCATTAATTATTGTTATTTCTACCTTTTCATTAAGTTTCTCTTCAATCAATGTCTTTAAATTATTTGCTTCATTAGTTAATTCATCTATGTCCTTAGTTAACATATCTAAAATAGGTATGTTTTTTGTTACATTTGATTCTTCTAGATATATTTTTAATACTTCTTGTAATGCTACTAATGATAATTTATCAATTCTTACCATTCTTGTTAAAGGATTTGTTTTTATTTTATCAATTAGCTCTTTCTTTCCCACAATAATTCCTGCTTGAGGTCCACCTAATAATTTATCTCCACTAAAAGTTACTAAATCAATACCTTTTTTTACTTGTTCCATTACTGTAGGTTCATATGGTAGTTTATAATCTTGCAAATTAATCAGTACTCCACTACCCAAATCTTCCATTGTTATAATATTATTATTGTTTGCTAATTCTACTAATTCTTCACCTTTAACATCACATGTAAATCCTTGTATTTTATAATTACTTGTATGAACCTTTAGTAATATTTTAGTATCTTGTGTTATAGCATCACCAAAATCACTTATATAAGTTTTATTAGTAGTTCCAACTTCTACCATGTTTGCTCCACTTCTCTTAATTATATCGGGAATTCGAAAACTACCACCAATTTCTATTTGTTCTGACCTAGATACAATTACTTCCTTTTGATTAGCATAAGTATTAAGGCATAAGAAAACTGCCGCAGCATTATTATTAACAACTAATGCACTTTCTGCTCCTGTAAGCTTTGCTAATAAAGTTTCAGTAGATTCATACCTTGAACCTCTTTGCCCTTTTAATAAATCATATTCTAGATTACTATAATTACCTGCAACATCTGCTACTTTGTCTAAAGCTCCTTTTGGTAATGGAGCTCTTCCCATATTTGTATGAAGTATAATACCTGTAGCATTAATAACTTTACACAAGCTTTTTCTTTCAATTATATTTGCTAAATCTATAACATTTTTAATAATCTCGTTAGTTATTATCTCTTTTGTAATATTATTTTCTATATCAATGTTATTAATTACTTCTTTCCTATAATCATTTGTTATTTTTACTATATAGTCTTTTACTACATGTCTTCCTTTACAATTAATTAGTTCTTGTAATCTACTATCTTCAATAACTTCATGTATAGATGGAATATTCTTCAACCCAGAATTATTCACTACAATTCCTTCTTTCATAAGTTCTTAATAAGTAATTGCAAAAAAAGAAAAAGAGGCATATCTACCACTTAATATTTTCTAGAATTTCAGTGGATCATAGCCTCTTTTCTTTTATAAGTATACTTCTACAAAAGTATTATTTTTATGCTCATCAACAACTTCACCAATAACACTTGTACAAAGACAATTTTCATTAGTAAGCTCTTCAATAAGAAGTTCTGCTTTGTCTTTTGCTACCGCTATAAGCAAGCCACCTGAAGTTTGCGGATCATATAGAGCTGTTTCAAGACTATCTGGTATATTCTTATCAATACATACCCATTTACTAAAATGTGATTGATTAGATCTTGCCCCACCTGGAACAGCATTTTTTTCAATCAGTTCAATTGTTTTATTAAATAACGGCACTTTTGAAGCTTTTAATTTAACACATACATTACTTCCACTTGCCATCTCATAAACATGTCCTAATATACCAAATCCTGTTATATCTGTACAACCATGCACTCCCACTTTGTTCATTGCGTTAGCCGCACCTTTATTAAGTGTGCTCATACTCTTAATTGCTTCTTTTAATTCTGTTTCGGTAATTAAGCCTTGTTTCAGCGCAGTTGTTAATATTCCAGTACCAATAGGTTTTGTAAGAACTAATACATCTCCTTTTTTCGCACCAGCATTAGTAAGTACTTTATCAGGATGAATATATCCTGTAACCGATAAACCATATTTTACTTCTTTATCAGTTACTGTATGACCTCCTACTAATATAGCATTTGCCTCAACAATTTTATCAGCTCCACCTCTAAGTATATCTGCTAATACACTTGGTTCTAAACATGTTGCAAAACATGCAATATTCATAGCTGTTAAGGGTTGACCTCCCATTGCATACACATCACTTAATGAATTAGTAGCCGCTATTTGACCAAAAGTATATGGATCATCCACTATAGGGGTAAAAAAATCAAGAGTTTGAATTAATGCATAATCATCTTTAATTTTATAAACACCAGCATCATCTGATGTATCTAATCCTACTATCAAATTAGGATCTAATTTATTTTCTTTAGTTTTCAATTGGCACAAAACTTGCGCCAAGTCCTGTGGACTTAATTTGCTTGCTCATCCAGCTTTTGATGACATTTGTGTCAGACGAATTTTTTCTTTTTCTGACATAGCGCCACCTCCTACATTATTAATAATTGGCGGGAGTGAGTAGGAATCGAACCTACCTGGACGGTCTTACCACCCTTTAACACCAGTATTTCCAAGCCCTTCCACACAATTATAACATAGGCTCAACCATACTGCAACACACGTATTTTCTAAGGTTCATCACGATTAACTGTTAAATTTCTTTCTTAAACCCTTTGATTATACTACAGCTTTTTATCCTAATAGAAAGTATTGTTCAAATATGTAATAACTGGTACAATAATTTTATGAGCAAACTATGTATATATATAAGGGGATGATATAGTGGGAGTTATTGTAAGAAATAAAAAAACACATAAGAAATACATGTTTTTGGGAACTGGATTTGGTGCATATAAAGCAATTCGACCTAGTTTTTTTGGTGGTAACGTATTTCCACATGAAGAAGAAGGAACAGTTACAACCGTAGCCGTTTGTGATTCCAAAGGAAATATTATTTGGATTAATTCTAATGATTTACAGGTTATAGAAGTAGATGGTATTAAGATCTCAGAAATGGATATTGATGATGCAGATGAAATTGATGATATACTAGTCTGCCCCGCATGTGGTACAATGGTTGATAAAAATGAAAAATATTGTCATGAATGTGGTTTAACACTTTTTTGATTAATTAATATTATTTCTACACTTTCTTGTGATAAAACGAAAAAAACTAAAGACAAAGAAACTTATTCCAAAGACTCTGAAGGTAATTATATGTCATTGGGCATGTGCATGGGGATGTGTCTTGGAATGACTGTAGGAAAGGGAAAATTGATGGATGAAACAATATAAACCTGTCTATTTTATAAATATAGGTATTGGATTAATAGGTATACCAGCAGTTTTATTTGGGGTATCAAGAATAAGTGATATATTTTCATCTTTATTTGAGAAGAGAATAGGTTATTTGATAATAGGTTTAGTAATCATTACATATACACTAACTAATACAGTTCTTTTCCTAAAGTGCTATAAAAAGAAAACATATATTTTTAGATATATCAATATTACAGTTATTGGAATAATAACTGCATATGTTGCTTTTTCAGTATTGCTGATTATCTATAATTATGTGAGTTAATAAATTAAGTAAGTAGTATAAAGAGAGTAGTAGAAGTGAAGTAATCACCTTTTTTTAAAAACTTAATAATAAAAAGTTTTTTGCCAGATTAAGGAGCAATATAATGATTAAACATTTTGGGTTTATTTTTTTTATGTTAACAACATTTATGTATAATGTATATGGTGACCATCAATCAAATATAAATGATGTATTACTAAAAGAAACAATTAATATAAGTACATTTTCTTTAGATTTAGATTCATATTTAATTAATGATGATATTAAATTATTAAAAAAAGATAATGATCTTATTCTTCAAGTTAATAAAGAATATATACTATTTGAAAATATTTATGACCATGATATGTCTTTGAAACCAATGATAAGTATTATTAATAAAAAATGGATACTTTTAACTTACGCTTATAAAATAAATGGTGGCACTGATGGTTTTTATAAAGCAAAAATATTTAAATATAGTCCTATAAAATAATTGAAGTCTGGAATTCAAGATTAACTAATAAAAAAACTCAATTTAATATTAAAAATAATATTTTTGAGTTTAAAATTGATAATTACAAATCTGATATCGATCTTAAAGAAATTAGGAATAATAAAACAAAAAGAATATTGGATAATAATAAAAATGTTACGATATATAACGCTGAGATGATGAAATATAATAATGATTTACAAACAATTATTCTTCAAAATCCTTTGTTTTTTGATGAGCAATATGCTTATATTGTATCTGTTTATAGTATTTGGAGTTTTAATGAAAATGATATAAAGTTAGAAAAAACATTTTTATTAGACCGCACATCAAAAGAAGCATCAATAATTAGATCAATACTAAATAACAATTCCATAAATATTAATGATGTTAAAGATTATGAAACAGTTGAGAAATTAGTTAAAAAAGGAGTATTAATAAGAAAAGAAAATGGTTATTATTTAAAATATTAAAAAGGAATGGATTGATAGAATTCATTCTTTTTTGTATTAGATATTTATCTAAAAATTTTTTCTAAATGAGATTGTTTATAATTGGCGGGAGTGAGTAGGAATCGAACCTACCTCGGACGGTCTTACCACCCGAAAAAAGATTTGAAGTCTCCTGAATCCACCAGAATTCATTCATTCCCATTCAGTATATTATACTTGATTAGATGCAGTTTGTATAGTAATAAAATGATTATTCGGCAACAATGTTATCATTTTAAAATTATATTAATGCAATTAAATAGATGTAATCACAACAACCTTGTATCTATTATATTTAATAAATTAATTAATTACTTGTTTATTAAAATATAGATGTATATAATAAATAATATAGTTTTAGTTAAAGAGAGGAGTTTATCCTATGAAAAAATTCATTTTATTATTTGCAATCACTTTGTTATTTACTGGATGTAAAGCTTCACAAAAAACAAATATAGATGAAGACCAAGCTAAAAACAAACAACAAATTGATACACATGACTCATCATCAAATGCACCTAATAATGAAACATCTGACACATCATTTATAGATGGTCCCGAAGAAGAAATTGCTACTAAGTTATTAAACTTTTTTATTGCTAAAGATTACAAAAGCATAAGTAATTATAAATTTACAGCTCAAGTGAAGCCTTATATGAAAGAAGATGCATTAAAATCAAGCCATGACAAAGTAACATCTTTCGCAGGTGAATTTAAAGAAATCTTATCAACTGATGTAACTGAACAAGATGGTAATAAAATAGTTACTATTATTTGCTCATACACTAATTCATCTCTTAAATGTATTATCTCATTTAATGAGTCCAAAGAGATACAAGGATTTAACTTTTTACCTCATAATAATGATGGAACTACTCCTTCAAATATTGAAGAAATTAATATTGAATTTGGTGATAATGAGTATAAATTACCTGGTGTTCTAACTATTCCAAAAGATACAGATAATTATCCTATTGTTATTCTTGTGCATGGTTCTGGTCCATGTGATAAAGACGAAACTATTTACAATAATAAACCTTTTAGAGATATTGCACACGGTCTTGCAAGTAATGGTATTGGAGTTCTTAGATATGATAAAAGAACTTTTGTATATGGTAAGAAAATGTCTATAGAAGATTTAACTGTCTATGACGAAACTATTGATGATGTAGTATATGCATATAATTATTTACTTAATAATGAAACTATTAATCCAAAAGGAATTTATATACTCGGCCATAGTCTTGGAGGATACCTTATGCCTCGTATAGCAGAGAAACTTAGTGATGCTAATGGTTATATTGTACTTGCTGGATCTGCTAGACCTATTGAAGATTTATTAGTATATCAAACATCATATTTTGCTAATTTAGATAAAAAAGTTACTGATCAAGAGCAAAAACAAATTGATTATATTAAAAACCTTTCTGACAAAATAAAATCGCTTAATGCATTAAGTAATCTTACCGCAAAAAATTTAGGAGGAGTTGGCAAAAACTACTATCTTGATTTAAAAGATTATAATCCTGCTTCTTTAGCAACAAAAATAACTAAGCCTATTTTATTTTTACAAGGCAAAAGAGATTATCAAGTTACACTAGAAGATTTTAATATATGGAAATCTAGCTTAGAAGAAAAAGATAATACTACTTTTAAACTATACGAAGGACTAAATCACATTTTTATGAAAGGTGAAGGTACACCTAGTCCAAAAGAGTATTCTATACCTTCCAAAGTAGATGATAATGTAATTAATGATATTTCAAATTGGATATTAGAAAAGTAAAAAGCAATATTATAAAGCTAGATCACTGAAGAGTTTATAGATTCTAACATATTATTGTATTTATGAATCAATTAAAGGACTTCTTCAGTGACCTCCTATAAACTAAGGAGTATAATAAAATGACATCATTTAATAACTTCTAAATCAAATAATAATATTAATTATTAATGTAATCTAAAATCATATTTTTTAGGTACAGTAATTTCTTCATATTTAACATTTGGATTCTTTAACTTATATATTAATATCCAAAGTTCGGTGATGGATATTTCTCCCTCACGTATATCATTAACAACGAGTCCACCATTTTCACTCATTATTTTATCTGCTTTTTCTACAAACCCTGTATTAGCATATGCAAAGGCTAAATACATCTTTATTCTACTATTACTCTTAACATTATCAGCTAGATTAACATAGCTTTTGATTATATAATTATACAACCCATTATTTAACAGTAATTTCAAACAACTTTCACATAACGAATAATCTGCATTCCCTAATTCCATTGACTTTACTGCATATTTTGCAGCTTTATTTGTTTCCTTTATATCAATATACAAATGCGCTAATGCATGATAAGCCCACTTATTTACATCTATGAACAATGACTTTTTAAAGCAGTCTAATGCTTTTTCATATTTTTTATTATACTTATACATAACACCTAATTGATACCATACATACCAGTTATCTTTCCCCTCTGATTTAGATGAATTCTCTAAAATATCTATCCAATCATCTCCAAGAACAAAACTTTTGGGCGGTGTATTAACATCTATATTATTAAAAGAATTATTTTCTATAATATCTATCCAATCCTTAGTATTTCCATCATAGTTAAAATCAAGATAATCACTAACTAATCTTTTTCCTAAAGTATGTCTAAGTTTATTTTCCAAAGCACCAAATCCGCTACCTGAATGTATTAATTTAAATTTTTTCTTTCCAATAGAATCTTTTGTACTTGCAACCAAACATTCTAAATCATAATTATTCCATATTGAATTAACTTTTGTATCAACTTCTTTTACTGCATCACTATATTCATTAAATACTTTTTCAGGCTCCACACTTATACTTGTATAACATTCCACCCATTCCCAAGCTGTATTAGGTGGCATAGGAATACACTCATATTGAGTTTTTGCAACTCCTGCTTGAATTTCTATATATTTTCCTGCTTGTTTTGTAAGAATTTCTTGCCAATTATCAGAACTCTGAATATGTCCCCATGAAAACACTTTTCTACCTTTCAACCTATTGGATGACACCTGAAGAAGCCCAAATCCTGTATTATCTACATTGGCAATATATTTTTTTGTAGTTTTAGCAATATCAAAAAAATAATCAACTGGTTCTGGAATATCTCCATAATAAGTTATATCTTGATTACATTCATTATCAATTGGTATTGTTACTTTACTAATACCTGGCTTAGCTGAATTTTTATAAGCTGATGTTGCAGGAACTATTACTCTTCCATCTTCATATTCTGGAACAGCTATATTGGACCACCAATACATTGGTATTGTTCTATCACTCCTATTGTCTATACGCATTCTACAAAACAATATATCCGAACCTTCTTCCAACCAAAAATCCATTTGGTATGTAACTCTTCTAATTCTTTCAAATTCATAAAACCTGAGTATTGGTATACCCTCATCATTAGTTGATTGTGCTACATACATTTTTTCACATGTAAAAGGAGAATGTCCTATAGAACCTATATTCCATTCAACTCCACCACTAAACCAAGCATTTCTAATTGCTAAGTTTCTAGGTTGAATTACATCATTTGTATATAATAAATTCCTCCCTGTTTTTTTATCAATAAGTTCCCATAACCTTCCTCCATACTCTGTTAAAAAAGTAGCTTTTATATAATCATTTTCTAAAACAGCCACACTGACTTCTTTATTTATCAACTCAGTATTATATTGATTTTGTTCTTTATATGGAAAACAACCAGTAATTTTACCATATCCTATAAATAATCCTTCATCTTCAGATAACCGATTTTCTTGTTTCTCTTTATTTTGTACATTGATCGTGTCACATAAAGATGGTACCGTTGATTCTTTAATAGCTTCAATGCATTCATACATATTTTTTGAAAATATTAATTTTGGTTTCATTATACAAGTTCCCTTTCTAACAATATATATAAGTAGTTATTCCTTTATCTAATAAATCTTTTTAACCTTTTACTCCGCTAGTAGATATACCTTCGATAAAAAATCGTTGTGCAAATAGGAACAAAATCAGTACTGGAACTAATATTAATGTTGCTGCAGCCATTTGAGTAGCATAATCTGTAGCTTTTGCAGTAGTAAATAATTCAACTCCAACTGATAACATTTGTTTTTTAGTATCTGATATAAATATATAAGGATTCATATAATCATTCCATCCCCATACAAAGGTAAATATAATCATTGTCACTAGAGCTGGTTTAGCTAATGGTAAAATTATTTTATAAAAAACTTTAAAATGACTACATCCATCTATAATTGCAGCCTCCGATAGTGAAAATGGAATAGATATAAAAAACTGTCTTAATAGAAAAACAAAAAACACATCAAAAGTATATGGAAATACTAAGCTCCACATAGTATCTGTTATATTCATCATATTAAATATTGCATATTTAGGTATTATAGTAACATCTGGTGGCATCATCATGGCAGATAAAAAAATTAAAAATATTACATTTCTGCCTTTAAACTTAAGTCGTGCAAATGCATAAGCTGTCATACTAACAATAAGTGTTTTTAATAATATAGTAACACATATCATTATAGTTGTATTAGAATACCATCTTACAAAATTATATTCTGGCAGAAATAAATTTTTATAATTTTGAATTATAAACGTTCTGGGAATTAATTGAATAGGATAATCAAATACTTGATTTAAAGGTTTAAATGAAGATGATAACATAAATAAAAATGGAAATATATTCAAAAACCCAATAATTAATAATATTCCACTTAGAACTATTTTACCTATTTTTTTATTTTTATTTACTTTAGCTTTATTAGCCGTTATTTTGTCTTTACTCTTAATCATATTTATCACCTTCCTAGTAATTTACATATTTTTTTTGACCTCGCCATTGAATCATAGTTATAATAAGAATAAATATAAATACAAAGATTGCTTGAGCACTAGCATATCCCATTCTATATGATGTAAATGTTTCTCGAACAATATTTAATGATAGAACTCTAGACGAAGTTCCTGGTCCACCTTTAGTAAGAACTTGAACAATATCAAAGTTTTTAAGGGAACATATAATTGATGTAATTAATAAAAAGAAGGTTGTAGGAGATATCAATGGAAGCGTAACATGTCTAAATGATTGCCAGCGATTTGCTCCATCAATCTGTGATGCTTCTATTAACTCTTTTGGTACCCCTTGTAGCGCAGCCAAGTAAGTTACAAATTGTAATCCTATACCTTGCCATACAGCTATTATTGCTACAGTTGGTAAAGCTGTTTTAATACCCATTAACCACATAGGAGTGTTTGTAATTCCTATAGATCTAAGTAAATTATTAATGGGACCATCCATAGGTGCCAATAATAAACTCCAAACAAGTGAAATAGCTACTATATTTGACACATATGGCATGAATATCATGGTCCTTATAGTATTTTTTGCATATATTTTCTTGTTAACTAATAATGCTAACACTAAACTTAATATCATAATTAATGGTACATATATAACACTATACAAAATACTTTTAGTAAATGCTTGCCAAAAAAATGGGTCATTGAACATTTCTTTAAAATTATCTAGTAACACAAAATGAACATTATCTAATTTACTTATAAATCTTAAATCTGTCATACTTAATACAAAAGATAAAACAAACGGTAATCCGTGAAATAATATAAAACCAATCGTATATGGTAAAATAAAAAGCATTCCTGTAATTGCTTCTTTCTTACTTATAGATAATTTCTTTTCTCTAATCATATATATTCTTCCTCTCAGGGCACATACATCTAATACTTAACAAACAAACTTGGCATAATAACTCCATGAATGCAAGTTATAATTCTTCATCCTCGTTTGTTTGTTAAGTATATCTTATTAACTAATCTATTTCATATCATCCTTTATTGCTTTATCAGCTTTTTCTTTTATTTGTTTCATTGTATCTTCTAAACTTTTTTCACCAATACCATAAAGTCCACCCTCTTCACAGAAGATTTGATTTATAGCCACATCTCCATATCCAACTATTTTTTCTGGATAAACTTTCATATTTGGATCAAAATATGCTTGTCTAAAATCATCTACAGTTATACCATCCTCTTTAAATGGTTCAACAAGATTTTCTTCAATATATTTATCTAATTCTTCATCACTTATATCTACTCTTGCTGGAATTTTTCCGTATCCTAACTCATATTGATGCTCTGCAAACAAAGAAATAACTTTAAAAGCATACTCTTTTTTCTTTGAAGTAGTAGGTATCCAATAATTACCTGTTACTGTAATTGTTGACTTATCATTACCTTCTGGATAAGGCATTGGTAAAATCCCAAATTTCCAATCTCTAGGATATTTTTCCTTATCTTTCATAAGACTTGTTGACCAACAACCACATACAAACATTCCATACTTACCTGTTGTAAAACTATCATAAGGTAACTGTTTACTCTTCATAGTTAAATAATCTGGTTGTACTTTATGTAAATTACCAAAATCATAATTGAATTTCAGCGCTTCTGCAAATTCAGGGGCATCATAATTTGATGTTCCCTCTTCTTTGTAATGACTAATACCTTTTTGTATTGCATGAAAATAATTGTAATGGGCCCAATCTGTTGGCATGAATGAACCATAAATACCATTAGACTCATCTGTTAATTTCTTAGCGGTTTTTATATAATTTTCCCATGTCCAATTCTCTGCTGATGGATATTCTATACCTGCTTTATCAAATAGATTTCTATTATATAAAGTTATCCCTATATCTACAAATGCAGGTAATCCATATACTTCATCATCAAAAACTGGTAGATATCCTCCGAATTTATCTTTCATATTATATCCTGCGTCAGCAGCTAACTGTTCAATAGGATAAACAACTCCTGCATTGATCTTTCTTTTCATATTAGGATATGCATCATAGCAAATATCTATTTCTTCTCCACCCATCAAACTAATTAATAGCTTATCTGCTTCTCCATCTTTAGCTACTGGCATTATCCAAGGTTTTATTTTTATTCCATGTTCTGCAGCCAATTTTATTAAATCTTGAGTCTCTCCTCTATCTGCGGCACCGGCTTCAACAGCCCATTTTAGTACAATCTCTTCTTCATTAGTTTTATTATTATCTTCATTACCCTTGCTATTATCAACAGAATTTTCTTTATCATTAGTTTTACTTGTATTCTTCACCGAATTAGAACATCCACTGAAAATACTACCAATCATTAAAACAATTAGTAAAATTGCAAATATTTTTTTAGTTTTATACATCTATAAATCCTCCCTAATATATATTGTATAATGGCCATTAAACTTAACTACTCTAACTTCCCACTTCATAAATAATGTGAAGTTTAAGTAATCTACTTATAATTATAATGATATCATTTGTATTTTTCTATATAGTGATTTTTGTATTTATAGTGAATTTTAATCTCTAATAATTGGCACGATTATTTTAACAGTTATACCAGTATCGTTTTTTCTATCTATCCTTATTCCATATTCTTTTCCAAAATAAAGCTTTATCCTCTGGTTAACATTAGTAAGACCAATACCTTTTGTCTCTTTTATTTCATTTGATATAGTATGATCTTCCGCTAAATTGCTAAGTCTATTATTTATTTCAGCTAATCTAGTTTCATTAATACCTACCCCATTATCTTCAATAGTAAATATCAATCTATTTGTCTCTTCACTTATATATATTTTTATGTATCCTCTTCCGTCCAAATCTTCTATGCCATACATAATAGAATTTTCAACAATTGGTTGTAAAATTAATTTTAATGTTTTATATTTTTTAATGTGTTCATTTTGTAATTCAATTATAAAATCAAATTTATTACCATATCTTATTTTTTGAATATTTATATATGCTTGTACATGGTTTAGTTCTTCTTCTATTGGTACTATTATCTTTCCTCTATTTACAGAAATTCTGAAGAATTTACCTAAACTATAAGCCATTTCTGATATTTCCTCTGAACCAATAGCTCTTCCTTTCCATACAATAGATTCTAGTGTATTATATAAAAAGTGGGGGTTAATTTGAGCCATTAAGGCATCAAGCTCAGCTGCTTTTTTCTTTTTTTCTAGTACATATTCCTCTTCTATTAATTTGTTGATTCTACTTATCATATTATTATAATAAATTGCTAACTTACTAACTTCATACTGTCCGTTAACATCTACACATACGTTTAAATTTCCCTTTTCTACTTCTTCCATTGAATTTATTATTTTTACTATAGGCTTTACAATTCTATCAGAAATCATAGTAATACTTATTCCTGCAACGATCAATAAAGAAACTATAAGTATAAAAAACAATGTATATATTCTATTTATATTTTTATATATTGAATTCTTGGGCATAATTGCAATAGTAGTCCAATTTCCGTCATTTAATGGTTGCTGGATTATTAGCTTATTTTCTTCAGAAATATAATAACTCTTATTTGACGAACTTAAAACTTTATCAATTATTTTATCTACATCTCTCAAATCTTTTGACCTAACTTTCTCTATGTCACTATGTGATATTAATTGACCTTCGCGATCAATTATAAAGAGCGTTCCTTGCTTAATTATATTACTATCTTTATATGTATCATAAATTGATTTTTCACATATAGTATATAACTGATGCCCTAAATACCTTCCAGTTGTAGCTTTAATAATATTTCTATTTGCCACTATAACATTATTTAATCTAACATCACCTTTATCTTGTACTGTAAAAATATTTCTTGTCAAAGGGTACCACATCATATTTAAATCTTTTGTAATATCATTTTCCCTCATACTATTTATGTATTGCTTTACAATCTTTTCATCTTGTGCAGGAAATGATAAATTATATAACACATCATTTTTATTTATGATTGCTGCTAAATTCATGTCTTGCTGTTGCATAAAATATTGTTTTAAAACTTTTTCCCGAATTAAATATGTATCAACCTCTTTCTGCCTACTTTTTATATATTTTGTATCATTTTCAATAAACAAAAATTCCTTAATATCTTCATCATACATAATAAATTTTGATACAGGATATATTTGTCCTTTAATCATTTGATCAATATTAGTATTTATTTGGCTAATTGAATCTTCTATTAGAACTATAGAATTTTCTCTAATTATATTCTTTGAATAGTTTAATATAATGGTTGTAATTATACTTGTAATTATAATTATAATTGCAAAATTTAATATTATTAATCTAGGCTTTAGTTTTAAATTATTCCATTTTTTTAAAATTAAACTTACCTTTTTTTTCATTATCATCTTCCTTAATCATGACTTTTAGTGCGTTTCTCTATATTCAGATGTACTCATACCTGTGTACTTTTTAAATACCTTAATAAAGTGAGAAGTATCTGCATAACCTACCATCTCTGCTATTTCATATGTTTTTATAGAAACATCATTTAAAAGTTCCTTTGCCTTATTAATTCTAAGTTTAATTATATAATCCAAGAATTTATCCCCTGTTTCATTCTTAAATAATTTACTTATATATGCGGGGTTTTTGTTAAATGTATTCGCTACTATGCCTAAAGACATACTATTCTCACAATAATGTTCATTTATGTATTCTTTTATTTGTGATATTAATTTACAATTGTTATCTACCCTTTCATCATTTATTAACATTTTTGTTTTTTCAATTATTTCTATAATCCACTGCTTCTTTAATTCTAGACTATCTAAATTACTTATATCCTCTACATTTAATTTACTATTTTCAAGCAATTCATCTAAGTTTATATTATATCTAAGTGCATCTCTTGCAATTGAAATATATAGTTCATTCCATAATTTATCTATGTAATCATAATTTTTAATTAATTTATTTCTAAAGAATGTAAATACTTCATCTATCATCTCTTCTGGATTTCCTTTACCTCTATAAAATATATAATCAATAATTTTATCGTTTTGAAATTTATATTCTATATATTTTATACTTTTAACATCTATATCGTTATAACTAGTAATGCTTTCATCTCCTAAGAAAATCTTCTGTTTTAATGTTAAAATAGCTTGATTATAATAGATGTTTAGTTTTTTTATATCTAAACATTCACTGCTTAATCCTGCTGAAATTGTTATTCCTTTTAGGTCATGTACTGCGTTTTGTAGATTTTCTATCATATCAATAATACTATAATAATTATCTTGTAAGCTATAAATGCCTACTATTATATCATTATCTTCTAAATAAAATTCTCCGCAACCATATTTTTTTACTAATTGATTTGCTAAATACATTACTGATATTTTAAGTAAATGATTATGCTCTTCTGAATACTTATTCTTTAACATTATATAATTATCAATACATAAAGCTATTACAATAAATTTTTCACCCTTCATTTTTAAATTAATATTATAAAAGTTAGTCTTTTCTTCTATTATAGTTATTTCTTTATAATAACCTCTTACTAACTTTTTCAAAAATATTTGTTTCATATATGGTAAACTTTCTACTAATTGTTTTTTAAGCTCTTTGTACTCAAGAACTTTTTTCTTTTTTTCATCAAATTTATTTTTCATTTTTTTAAATGTCTTTTCAAAATCATCATAACATGTAGGTTTTAGTAAATATTCTGCAACTCTATATTCTATAGCTTTTTTATAGTATTCAATATCACTATATCCACTTAATAATACAATCTCAATTTGACTATATTTTTCAGCTAATATTTTTATGAGCTCTATCCCACTCATATGTGGCATCTTTATATCTGTCAATATAACATCTGGTACTCGTTTATCAATTAATTTAATAGCTTCTATTCCATTTTTGGCTTGTCCAATAACCTCAAATCCCCAATTATTCCAAGGAATTGTATTAACTATTCCTTCTCTTATAATAAATTCATCATCAACAACTATTATTGTATACATTCCTTTCTCCTTTCAATCTGAGATAAAAAAGTTAGGTAATTGCAAAACTAGGAAATATAATTCTTTACATACAATATGTAGTCCTTATTTGAAACGGGAATCCAACATATTGTATTAAAGAATCAACTGAATATAGTTTTGCAATTACTTATGAGATAAAAAAGTAATTAGAAAACTAAAAATTTCAATTTTTTACATACAACATGTAAATTTTCAAGTATACGAAAATTCATCATATTTAATTAAGATCAAGTGTATAGGTTTCAATTACTTTTAATTGAGTAAGATTGTTTTTGGGTATAATAATCCTAATATAATATATTATAGATTACATGTATACATATTTCTATATAGTATTTTTTGTTTTAGTGGTGTATTGTTGATAATTCAGAAAATACGCTGTTCCATATTACCATATACTATCTTCACTAGGCTAATTGATTGTCATTTAGTTGGTGATTATAGATAATAAATTATTACTTATAAGAAAAAAAGAAAGTAAGGGGTTATGTTTAGTAACCCTTTACTTTCTTTTACTTATCTTAAGAATCAACCAATTGATTTTTTTTAGTGGTTATGTTTAAATAAACAAATTATGATTAGCATTATCTGTTTCTCCAAGATATGCGGCTACTCCACCAAGTTCTATTCCATCAATGAGTTCTTCTTTTTTTATACCCATAACATCCATAGACATTGTACATGCTACAATTTTAACTCCATTACTCATAGCTGATTCAATTAATTCATCTAATGAATTAACGTTTTTATCTTTCATTACTTTTTTCATCATAGCTGAGCCCATACCACCCATGTTCATCTTGGAAAGTTGTAATTTCTTAGTGCCCTTTGGCATCATAAAACCGAACATTCTTTCAACAGGAGATTTCATAACTTTTATCTTTTCAGCTTTTCTAAGAATATTTAATCCCCAAAATGTAAAGAACATTGTTACTTCCTTACCCATAGCCGCCGCTCCATTAGCTATAATAAATGAAGCTAATGCTTTGTCAAGATCTCCACTAAATACTACCATTGTACTTTTATCAGCTGATACTGCCACATTTGATTTTTCTTGAATTTTAGTAGTACCTTTGCTAATCCAAACAACAAATTCTTTTTGTTTTTTTTCTGTTCTTATAAATCTATTACCAGTCTTTTCACACCATGCTTTTACATCAACTGGGAAACCTGGATCAGTAGCAGAAATCTCAAGAATATCTCCTTCATTAATTTCTTTTATCTTATTACTTACTTGCATAATAGGCCCTGGACATTGTAGTCCACAAGCATTAAGCTTAATTGTTATTCCTTCTTTTTTTAATTCTTTACTCACTTTATCCATAGTCTCACCACCTTCTTCAGTTTTATCACAGCAAGAACAATCTAAACTACCTTGATCTATCTTTGAATAATTTTTATTTACGCATTTATAGAAGTTATATCCTCCTATTAAGTTCTTTGTTTTATATCCTTTTTGTCCTAAAAGTCTTGAAGCAATGTAACCTCTAATTCCAACAGCGCAATATATTAATATCTCTTTATTATTATCTAGTTCATTCATTCTATCTCTTAGAGAGTTAACTGGAATATTTACTGCCCCTTCAATATATCCAAGTTCAAGCTCTATAGGTTCTCTAACATCTAATATTATTGATTTATCTTTTTCAAACTTATCAATCTCATTACTACGAACTACATCCATATCACCATTTAATATATTTTCTGCAGTAAATCCTGCCATATTAACCGGGTCTTTTGCTGATGAAAAAGGTGGTGCGTAAGCAAGTTCTAATTCTTTTAGGTCATAAATTGTTCCGCCCATTCTTAGTAATGTTGCTATTACATCAATTCTTTTATCTACTCCATCATATCCTACAATTCCTGCTCCAAGTATTTTACCTTCTAAATCAAAAATTAATTTTATTGTCATTGGTATAGCGCCTGGATAATATCCTGCATGAGAGCTAGGCTGTACTAATGCTATTTTATAGTCTTTTCCATACTCTTTTCCAAGTCTATTTAATGTTTTTTCATTATTTCCCGTAGCTGCAACTGCAAGGTCAAATACCTTTGCAATTGATGTTCCCTGTGTTCCTTTATATTTTTCATTTCTTCCAACAATATTGTTACCTACAATTCTACCTTGTTTATTAGCTGGACCTGCTAAAGGTATCATAGTTTTTGTACCATTTACAAAATCAACAACTTCTATAGCATCTCCAAGAGCGTAGATATTTTCATCACTAGTTTTTAGATATTCATCAACTATTATACCGCCTTTTTTATTAGTTTCTAAACCTGCATTCTTTGCTAATTCTCCATTTGGTCTTATTCCAATAGATAATATAACTATATCTGATTCAAGCATTGTGCCATCTTGAAGTTTTACATAAGTTTTTCCATCTTTATCCTCAAATGAACTTACTCCATTTTCAAGATGTAGATGAACACCTTTTGAAGCAATGTGATTATGAATTAATTGCGCCATATCATAGTCAACTGGAGCCATAACTTGATTAGCCATTTCTACTAAGTTAACGTCTAATCCTAAATCATGTAAATTCTCTGCCATTTCAATTCCAATAAAACCGCCACCTATAACTGTAGCTTTTTTCACTACATTATTATCAACATAGTATTTTATCGCATCTGTATCTGGAATATTCCATAATGAAAAAATATTCTTTTTATTAATACCAGGTATTGATGGCTTAATGGGTGTTGACCCTGGTGATAATACTAGGCTATCATAAGTTTCTTTATATACCTCTCCACTATTCAAATCTTTTATCTCAACATATTTTTCATCTTTATTTATAGATATAACCTCATTTTCTACTCTTACATCAATATTAAACCGTTCCTTCATAGCTTCTGGTGTTTGAAGAAGAAGTGCATCTCTTTCTTCTATTGTTCCACCAATATAATAAGGCAATCCACAATTGGCAAATGAAATATACTTACCTCTTTCAAACATAAGTATTTCAATATTTTCATCTAATCTTCTTAGTCTTGCAGCTGTACTTGCGCCCCCTGCAACTCCACCTACAATAATTACTTTTTTATCCATATCCTTAATACTCATCTCCTTTGATAATATTTTAACGAATTATTATGTGCTATTCATTATTATATTTATATATTACAATATTACGATATAAAAGTCAAGTAATATATATCTATTATTTTCATTTTTTACATTAATTAAGCTACAATATAATATTTCTTTAAAAAATAATTGAAAAATAAAATAAGCTTTTTATAACGTAATTATAATAAAATCAAAACATCTTATTGCATTATTTAGTAATATACTTTAATATAATAATATCTTTAATAACTATTTAAATTTTACACTTAGATTTTAATAATATTTTATAATAAAATTCTAAGTGTAAAGTATGAATAACTTATTAATATATAGGAAATTGTATACTTATAACTTAATTCTATACATAATACCTAACTATCTTAATATAAGTAATTGCAAAACTACATTTTATGGATTCTTTAATACAATATGTTGGATTTCCATCGACAATAAAATCTACATAATGGTTGTAAAGAATTAAAATAGCTAGCTTTACAATTACTAACTAACATAATACTATGAGGTGAATTATGAATAAAAACAAAACAAATTTTGATCCCTACAAATATATACCTTTTATAATAATTATTTTTTTAATTGGTAAATTTATTTTTACACCAGGTAATTTACATTGGTTTGTATCGTCCTTTAAATCTTTAATATTTGCTTCTATTATTATTTACTTACTAAGCCCTGTTGTAAGAATTATTAAATCAAAGCTAAAATTCAAACATACACTAAGTGTAGTACTTACTTATTTAATTGTTTTTGCTTGCATTACTCTTTTTATAATGCTTATTGTACCTACTATTAGTGATAGTGTTAACGCACTTGTTGTCAATATAAAAAACCCACCAGATATTAACGAAATAAGTAATTTTATTAATGGCTTATTTGTAGCAAATTTAATTAGTCCTGAACAAGTTCACGATATTATTTTAACAGTACAAGACTATATTATTAGCTTTTCTAGTAATTTAGTAAGCTTATCAACACAACTTATATCTTCAATTGGAAGTCTTCTAAGCAATATTGCTTTGATTTTTCTTTCACTTTTTATGGCATTTTATGCACTTAGAGATTGGGATGAAATTAGACCTAAATTAAGAAGACTTGTAAGAGCTTTTTTACCAAAAAAATATGCTGATTGGACTTTAAAGATAACTAACTTGACAGATAAAGCAATTAAACAATTTTTAATAGGGAAAATGTACACGTGTATAATACTAGGTTTACTTGTTAGTATTGGTATATACATTGTTAATTTAGTTTCTCCACTAAAAATCCCTTATGCTCCACTTATGGGATTAATCATTGGAATTACTAATATAATTCCTTATATCGGACCTTTTTTTGGTACTATTCCTTGTCTTATATTTGCTTTATTCTCCGGATTTTGGGAAGCTATCGTTTTATTATGTATTATTCTAATTATGCAACAAGTAGATAATATAATAGTTAGTCCAAGAATCCTTGGAAACTCGGTAGGTCTAAAACCATTTTGGGTTGTTGCATCTGTAACTATTGGTGGTAGTTTTTTTGGAGCTGTAGGAATGATTCTATCCGTTCCAATTGCTTCTGTTATACTTACATTAGTAATGGAAAAGGTAAATAGGGCTGATTTAGAATAAAATAAATAAGCTATCTAAATAAGAAGAAGTGACCTACATTAAAGAGTTCACTTTTTCTTATTTTAGTTCTTTATTTTATGCACTCAAATTATAAACCTCGTCCAAACCATCCAATGTTTTTTCAGAAAAATGATGTGATATCATTATAACCATTTTGTCTAAAGAAAGTACATACTCTTCAATAAAAGATGTTGTCTTCTCATCTAAGTTAGCTGTAGCTTCATCTAATATCAATATTTCTTTATTATTAAATAATGCTCTTGCTAACGAAATTCTTTGTCTTTGGCCTCCAGAAAGATTTTTTCCATTTTCTTCAATTATATGATCTGGGGAAAATTCATTTAATCTAAGAATTTCAAGAAGTTGTTTAATTACACTATCATCAGCTTCCCTACCCATTGTTATATTATTCTTTATTGTGTCATTAAATAAATAAGTGTTTTGATTTACATAGGAAATATTTTTTAATAATGTATTTTCTGAATTACTAATTTCACCATTTAACAAAATTTCTCCACTATAATTATTTATTTCACCTATTAATACCTTTATTAAACTACTTTTACCACATCCGCTCTTACCAACAATCCCATATTTTTTACTTTTTTCAAAAGTTAGTTTTGAATCAATTAATACATCTTTATTTTCATAAAATATCTGTATATTATTCATGTTAATAGTACTAATTTCAGTAGTTTTTTCCTTATTAAAATTAAATTCTTTATTATAGTTTTTAACTCCTATTGACTTTTGGTAATTGCTTTTTTTATTTATTACTTCAGATAAGAGTGTAAATTTACTTGCAAATAAGCTTTCACCTGATTGAAAAAATGCTTTATTTGCCATTAATTCCATTACAGATTCACAAAAAGATGGCATTAATGCAAGCACGGATAAAAATACACCCAATTTAACTTTTCCTTTAATAACGAAATATGATACTAAGCCCAGTGCAATTGTTGTCAACAAGAGATCTACAAAAGTTAATACTGCAGACATAAATCCTGCAAATAAATCTACTTTATAAATAGAACAACAATAGTTATAACTTGCATTTGCTGACTTATTTTTAAAATAAGAGAATGTATGATTTTCAAAATAAGTCGAAAACCCCTGCATTAACTCCCTAATATTATTTAAAAATCCTTCTTTTACTTTTTGATTATTTAATATATGTTCTGATAATTTTCTTTGAAATAACCTAGGAACAATTAACAAAATTATAAAAGATATTATCGCTAGTATTCCCATAGCATAATGAATTTTAAACAATGCTGCCAATGTAAAAATTGCTATTGTTACTTTAGAAACCATAATTTGTGATTTATCAAAAAGCAAATTAGTTACACTAGAAACATCATTTACATAAGAAGATGCATGTTCACCAGAATCTTTTTCCATAAATTTATCATAATCCATCATTGAAATAGCTTCATCCAACTTCTCGTTTAAATCCATTTTTATATTAAAATTTGCAATACAATTACATTTTTGTTCAGCCATAAAAAGTATAACCCTTAATAAGCTTACCCCTAATATTATAAGTAATATATTAACTAATTGCTGTGTTGTTTCTACTACTAAATACGACATTATGTATGCTGATAAGACTATAGATATTGAGTGTAATACTGTCACAAAATAAGCCAATTTTACTGATTTATATTTTAAAACTTTCATGCAATAAATACCTCTCTTTCATCTTATATGTTATTTTTTAATAACATATAAGATGATACACCTTTTATGTCAGAAAGTAAAATCTTTATTAAATAAACCAAAGAAACATAAAGAATTGTATAAAATAAATCAAAATAACCAAAATAATATATAAGCACTAAATAAATATCTAATATCTTAAATATAAGGAGGCTATACCATGAAGAAATATACTTTTTTTGTTTTAATTATACTAATATCTTTGTTAGTTGGTTGCCAAAATAGGAACAAAGATAATACTCCCAATAAAACATCTGATATAAACAATGATTCTATGGAATATACTTATGATTTTGAAGAAGACTTAGATGGATGGACAGGAGGTTATGCAGGAGTTTCAGAAAATTACTCAATGTATGATTATGATGTAAATTTTTCTGATAACAATACTTTATTGTTTGATGGCACTAACAAAGGTATATATCTAACAAATAACAATGTAGATACTAGTAAAAATAATTATATGTATACTACAAAAAATTTTAGTCGAGCTGATGGATTATTACCCCTTACAAACTATTTAGTAGATTTAAAATTTGATATTGCCCCAAGTCTTATAAACAATATTGAAAATGTACCATATGATAAGATTCAAGTTAAAGCAGGCGTTGTTAATATACAACCTACAACTAATTTTGAAAAAGATGATGATAATAACTATTACTACATTGATTTAGATGATGATAACTCTATCAATGAAGAAAATTTAACGCTTCTTGGTAATGCTGCTATTGAAGGTTTAGAAAATAAAAATTCATATATTCAAAAATCTTTCAATAAAAACTTTGAAGTTATGACTAATAGTAATGGAGAGTTATGGGTTATTATAGGTATTAATACTAACTATGACGGAGATAGCTCGTTATTTATTGATAATGTTTCAATTAAAATTTCTAATGCTGAATAATTAAAAAAATTCCAGATTATTAATGTTTTCAATAAGAGATAATCCAAATAGCGCATTCTCATGCGCTTTTCTTATCTTATAGGAAGCTTTTCTTATGTCTTAACTTATTTAATTATAGTTTATATATAATCTTCCTCACAAGATTCTTTATACAAGCATATAATATTGTAGAATATCAAGAAGTAAAAATGTTTTAAAATAAATATTTTTGTACTTTGAAATTAAATTTTTCTTTCTAGGGAATATTTTATTTTTTTATCTAGAATGTTTCTCTAATAATAGATTTATAAAAAAGACAGAAGGGTGATATTTTTGAAAATATGCGTTGTTGGAGTAGGCTATGTAGGATTGGTAGCTGCATTATCATTTGCTAAATATAATAATGATATAATATGTGTGGATAAAGATATTAATAAGATAAAACAATTAAATAATGGTATTATTCCTATATTTGAAGAAGGTCTTGAAGAATTGCTTAATACATGTATAAAAAACAAAAAGATATCGTTTACTCAAGATTTGGATGTTGCAATAAAAAAATCTGAAATTATTTTTATTGCTGTAGGAACTCCTACAAATGATGACTGGAGTGTTGATATTTCTCAAGTAATACATGTAGCAAATGAAATATCAAAAGCAATTAATAAATATAAAGTTGTTGTTATTAAAAGCACCGTTCCTGTGGGAACAAATGACAAAATTAAGAAGATATTTTTAAATAATGGGCTGAATGATAAACATTTTGATATTGTTTCTAACCCAGAATTTTTAAGAGAAGGAAAAGCTCTTAATGATTTTTTAAATGGTGATAGAATGGTATTAGGTTGTGAATCTAAGAGAGCTCTTAAAATACTAGAAAAGTTATACCGCCCCTTTAATACTAAACTAATATTTACTACTCCTCAAACAGCTGAATTAATAAAATATGCATCTAATGCTTTTTTAGCAACAAAAATTTCTTTTATAAATGAAATAGCTAATTTATGCTCTAAGGTAAATGCTAATATAGAAACTATATCTTATGCTTTAGGACTTGATAACAGGATTTCTGCTGAATTTTTAAAAGCAGGAATCGGCTATGGTGGTTCATGTTTTCCAAAGGATACAAAAGCTTTAGTAAGTATCGGCAAAGAATATAATTCTTCTTTTAATATTATAGAAAGTACTATTGAGGTTAATGAAAATCAAAGACTTTTACCTGTTAAGTTAGTATGTGAACACTATAATGATTTAAATGGTAAAATAATATCTATCTTTGGATTAACATTCAAACCAGGTACTGATGATATTAGAGAGGCTCCTTCTCTTTATATTATAAATGAACTCCTAAAAAAAGGTGCTAAAATAAAATGTTATGACCCTATGGTCTCTAATGAAATTAAAAACATATATCCTGACATAATTTATTGTAACAACATATATGAAACAGTAGACAATTCCAGTTGCATTATAATATGTACTGAATTAATGGAATTTTATAATATGAACTTAAAAGAATTAGCAAAAATAATGAACTATCCAATGCTTATTGATGGAAGGAATATTATAGATATGGAAAAAGCTAAAAAAAGTGGATTTCAATGCTATTACTCAATCGGTAACGGATCATATGATAATAACTAATTTTAGTCTATTCATTTATAACCTTATTATTGGTATTGCGACATATATTATACAAAAATTATGATTCAGTAATACAATAGCCATGAGACATTATATTACTGAATTTTAAAATACATAAGCTTATACTCTATTAACCACAAAAGGTGTCCATACAAGATATTTATCTATAGTGTAAATTGATTTATTTGATCTCTTAGCTCTTCTGCTAAGCAATTTAACTGGTTGGCGGCAGCGGCAACCGATTCTACAGCTGCATTTTGCTGTTGAGTTGTAGCTGATACTTCCTCACTTGAAGCTGCTGTTTCCTCGCTTACTGCTGATATATTTGCAATAGAACTAACTATCTCATCTTTACTTTCCAAAATCTCTTGAATAAAGTCATCTACATTTTGAATTTGATCCGTTATATCACCAATTGCAGTAGAAATTTCATTAAATCTTACATTCATATTACCTACTGATTCTGACTGATTATCTGCATTTTTTTGAACATCTTCAACAATTGAAACAGCATTTCCAGTTAGATTTTGAATCATCTTTATAATCTCACTAATCTGATCTGCCGAACTTGCTGACTCTTCTGCTAATTTACGTATTTCATCCGCAACAACTGCAAAACCTCGTCCGTGTTCACCTGCTCTTGCAGCTTCAATGGATGCGTTTAGCGCTAACAGATTAGTCTGTTCTGCAATAGAGCTTATTGTTAACAAAATGCTTCCGATATTTACTGATTTTTCCTCTAAATTTTTAACTGCTTTTGCAATTTCTCGACTAGAATTAATGTTTTCATAAGTTGTCCTTTTTAGTTCTGCTAAAGTTTCTGTTCCTTGCATATTAATTTTATAAACATTTTTTGCATTACCTGCAATATTTTTAGAATTATTGTTAAGTTGTGTTAGTTTTACATCTAAACTCGAGGTTAAACTCGCTGCTTTTTCAGCATCTCCAGCCTGTTCTGAAGCTCCAAGGGCAATTTCATCAACTGTTTTTGATACTTCTTCTGTCGCTGCTGAAGTTTCCTCTGCACTTGCTGCTAGATTTTCGGCTGCATTTGACACTTCATTGCTTACATTTTTTGCCTGTCCTATTAAATCAGAAACACTGCCTATCATTCCATTAAAGCTTGTTGCCAATACCCCTAATTCATCTTTGGATTTTACATTCATACGAATTGATAAGTCGCCTTTTCCAGCTTGAGTCATATTCCCAACCATTATTCCCAATGGTTTAAACAGTCTTCTTGTAACTCCAATAACAATAACCACAAGAACGACTAACACTATAGCAATAACACCTATCATGGTTAAAAAGATACCTCTTATGTAATCTTGAAAATCTGACTCAGGCATAGATGCTACATAACTTAATCCATTAATTCTTTTTACTGCTGCAAAAATTTTTAAGTTATTATATTCATAACTGAAGAAATCAACCTCTTCATCAGTTATTGGAGCCAATACTGGAATTTCACTAATATTTATACCAACGTTATTAGGATTTTTATGATATAGAGTTGTACCGTCACTGGATATAATATAAGAATAACCATTTTCACCTATTTTTAAAGTCTCAATAAGTCCCTGTATACCGATAGCTGACTTCATTTCCTGAAGATATGAAGGTTCAAGACCAATCTGTATAATACCCGGTTCATCAATTCTGCTTACACCAATATATTGGAATAATTTATTATCTGAACCCCTTAGAGAAGGTTCTTGCGCTAATGCTCCGTGGTTCTCAATCAAATCAATAAAAGAAATAGTTTGATCCGTAGTATTAAAATCGAAACCGAAAAAGTTAGGCATATTTCCAAACGTTAGTACACCTTTTCCATCTGTTACATGAATTTCATCTACACCAATACTTTTTGCTAAATTTTTCATGTTTTCAGTTTTCAAAAGATCTGGTTGGGCAGCAATTGCTTCTGCGACAGACACTGCCAAATCAATCTGATTATCACTTACCGTATTATATACTAGATCTTCAACATCTATTCTGGATTCAATATTTTCCACCAGATTTTCCATTTGACTGTTCATCTGAGATTTGATTAATCCCAGTGCCAAATCATTATAAACTCCATTAAATATTAATGCTCCTAAAACAATTAGTCCAATTGTTACCGAACTAATTATCGGAAGTAATAGTTTCGTTTGTAATTTCATATTATGCTAATTAGTACCTTTACTAATTACTCCTTCCTAAAGTATTTAATAAATCCATGTTCTGTAAATTACATTATTTGACTTTATTTTTTGACATAAAAAAAGAAATACCTATATTCCATGTAAATCTTTTTTATGAGTATTATAAAAAGCTATTTACTAAAAATGCAAATGTTATATATGTATATTATCATTTAAATCAACAACTTTCAATCATTTTCAACAAATTATTTCATTTTGTTAAATTTCATTTTTTGATAAGTATAACTATTAATTAAGATTGTTTCTCAAAACACTCGTATTATTATACTATTGGCTTACTAGGTAGATAAATATTAGAAAGAAAGTTATTGTGGAATGAACTTCAGTTTTTTAGTATGATTTACTTAAACAAATTTATAATATCTATCTACCAAAGCCTTCTTGCACAGATATATTATTCCATCTTATTTTTTCTTAACCCTATCAAAAAGCTTCATTAGTTCACTAGCAACTCTATCAAAGGTATAATATTTTTCTGCATCTTTACGAGCATTCTGCCCCATAATCATTGCTTTTTTGGGATTATCTAATAGATAATTAATTTTCTTTGCCATAGCATTTGGATTATCATATTCATCTAGTACAATTCCGTTAACATTTTGTGTAAATAATTCTGCGTTACCTCCACGATTAGTAGTTATTATAGGTAGCCCTGCGGCCATACCTTCATAATGAATTCTAGCAAGGGGTTCTCTCCATTGAGATGCACATATAAATATATCCCCCATATTATAATATTTTGGTATTTCTGCTGGTGTTAAAAATCCTGTAAATACAACAGGACCTGGTAATTCTTTTCCTTTTTCATGTAATTCTTTAGTAAAATCATCTATTTCATTATTTCCATACCATTTACTTCCAATAAATATTACTGCAGTCTTTGGATGTGATTTCATTACAGATTTCATTGCTTCCATTACAATTTGTTGACCTTTTTTAGGACTTAATCTACTAACACATATAATTACCTTATATCCTTCTAAATGATATTTTTTTTGTAATTCTTTTTTATTTCTTTTCGCTTTATCAGAATTAATCATATGATACTTACTTATATTAACTGCTGAATAAACAGGAAATACTTTTCCTTTTGCAGATGGATACATTTTAATAACTTCATCACCAATAAATTTGCTTACTGTTGTAATAAATTCTACTTTATCAATACACTCTTTTGCCTCAGGCGGAGAAATCTTTTTGGGTATCATCATTTCATTATGCAAACTAAGACTAAATTTAGTGTTAGGTGCTACTTTAGTTAATTGTTTTATCCATTTAGGTCTATTAAAAACATGAATTAAATCGTATTTATTGTGTTTTGCTATGTCTTCTTTAATATTTTTAATATATTCAGATTTTGTTCTAGCTTTTACACGAATATATTTAACATTTCCATTTTCTTCTTTTGCTGGTAATCCACCTTTCAATGCATTATAAACAGTTATATGATATTTTTTTGATATAATAGGTAATATATTATCAATATAGATTTGTATAGCTCCTCCTAACACTGGAGGAACAGGAAGTTTCTCTGTACATATAAACGCTATATTCATTTATTACAGCCTCCTAGTATAATAATAGTCATAACAAAGCTATCTTATAATTTATAAATTAATTTTAAGTTCTTTTAACAATTCCTTAAAACTTTAATCTTCTGTTTTTCTAATTGTGCAATTTTAGTTATTTTGCCTGGACTTACTAACTTATTTTTTGAAAATATATTTTTAATAGTTCCAAAAAACCAATGAGGAAATGTTAAGTCTATTATTAAAGCTTCTTTATCTTCTGCTGAAAGTTTATTTATTTTTTCATAGGCATTTAAAATATTATCCATATCCTCTTTCTCCCATTTTCCACGTTTTTCTGCACGTTTTCCAATTATTTTTCTTAAATCTCTTGCTGGTAAATCGTAAGTTACTCCATCAAGATCAATAACAAATATACCTCTATCTGATAAAATAGCGTTCCCTGATCCGTAGTCCTGATGACATAGACCAGATTCATGTAATGGTATATCTGTAATTTTTTTATAAGAAGAATTTTCTATTATATTTATTTGTTGATTACATAATTCAATAATACTATCTATATGTTCAATATAACAATTATAAGTAGAATTTTTGGGATTAGATTTAGCTATTTCTTTCCATTTGAGCATCCTATTACGCATTGAACTATATTGTTCAGGCCACCTACCGAGTTTAGATGATATTTTTGCGCCTTCAGGAGGAATATATCCTTTTGAGATTTTATGAAATGCAGCTAAACCTTGCAGCCCATAATTAAAATCAGTTGCTCTTGTAAAGTTAAGATCTCTACCATCTATCCATTCATATAAAACAAAAAGTTGTCCCATATATTCAGTGATAGGATCTTCATTATTATTTAAATACACTTTAGGTACATTCCCTTTTTTATTCTTAATATATATTTGTGCATTTACAGTAAAAATCATTTTTTCCTTTGTATGCCTGAATCGTTTCAAGCACATAGTTTTATTTTTATATTTAAATTTCCATAGACTTTTTAATCCTTCGTTTTGAATAATAGTAATATTTTGGGGAGTAATATTATATTTAGAAAGCACATTAGATGATATTTCCATTAACTCATCTATAGTGTTATTAATCTTCATTATTTCACTTCCTTATTTAATAGTTAGAAATTAATTTTTTATTAATCATAATACTCCTATCTCATTTTATATCAGAAAATTTTTTCAATAAGATAAGAATTTAATTTATGTGTTTCTATATATTTAAAATAATTTATCAAAATTATTAATAATATCATCTTTCGATTTTTCTATTTTTATAGTTTTTTTCAATTTATCAACATATTTACTTTCTGACCAAGTTGTCTCTCGCCTTTGATAATATTTACTCATAATACCCGCAAATAAATGTGGATACATAATTGTTGATTTTAAAACTTTCCATTGCCATAATTCTAAAGGATTTATTTCTTGATACCAATTAATAATATTTTTAGTTTCATTTAAATCCCAACCGCCTCTTTTTTTCATTACTTTATTTAAAATCTTTCTTATATCTCTAGTTGGAAGATCAATAGCTATTGAATCTGGATCTAATACATATATTTCATTAGAACTCGTTAATATTAAATTACCGTCAATAAAATCTTGATGAACTAAACATCCAACATCTTTTATATCATTAACCCATTTGTCATAAAGTAATTTATTATCATCAGCTAATGCTGATTTCATTTTTTCTAAAAAATCTGGAAAAACGTCAATTATTATCTGTCCAAATTCATTATGTTTATTTTGTTTTTTTTCTTGTTCATAAAATTCTTTTAGTTGATTCATCTTTTTCTGAGATTTGTGATACCATGAGCCTAATAGAATATTTGGTTTACAACCCTTTGGTGACTTAAACCCAACTGAAGCTTTATGAAACTGTGCAAGTGTTTTAATTATTTTCTTTAGTCCTTCATTGGTTTTAGAACTAGCATTTTCGCCTTTAATAGCTTCATTTAATATATAATTTGCACCATCTAGTTCAATATATTTCTTCCCATCTATAGATTTTATGATTTCTGGCATATGAACTCCTCTACTACATAGATATTCTATTGCCGCAATAATAAAATCTAATTTTTCCTTAGGAATTGAATTCTTTTTTAATATTTTATATCCTTCATTTGTTTGAATCCACCATACACCTTTTTTTACTTTATAATTTTCATTTTTTATATCTTTTACTTTTACATCATAATTTTCTAATACTCCTAATAAATTTTCACTAGGCATACTCTTCACTCCCATCTAGTTCATATGCTTAATTATTAACACTTTTCCATAAGGCAAGAAAAGTAAAATAAAACCCTCAGTTACTGAGGAGACCACTGAAAATGTAAGCTTCTTAATTAAATCATCTACATGATTTATTAATGGTCTGTCACTGAGGGTTCCTTTTTAACTTTTAAAGATAATAATCTTTTTTCCCTATGCTTTTAGGTATAAACTCTTCTTCATCATCGTCCTCGTCTTCCTCATCTTCCTCTTCTTCTGGTGAATCTGGCTCTTCTCCCCAAGAGATTTTAAATGAAACAGTACCATATTCATACTCTTCATCATATTCGAATTTCATTTTATATTCTAATTCTTCTCTGCTTGGTATAAATACATCCTGGCCTTCTATTTGTAGTTCTCCTCTAAATAATTTAGGTAGATTAGTATTAAGATATTGAACACATTCTTTTTTTGTACCCATATAGGATTCTTTACATTTCAAAACTATAGTCCTCCTTGCAATATTTTTAACTATCTTGAATAATTAATTTTTAACAGAACTAATTACTCAATAATTACTGATATGCTATTTAATACATTATATGTAAGACAAAAAAAATGTGTTCTTTCATTTTTTAAAATAGAGTAGAGAAATAATAGCTAGTATTACTTCCCTCTCATTGAACCGTACATACGGGTCTCGTATACGGCTCTACAACTTATATTCCAACACTTCTTAGATAATATTGTAAAGGATTGAGCAAACATGCTCCGTCC
>JAOASG010000044.1 GCA_025210235.1 Vallitalea sp. | reverse complement strand
GAAATATTCCTAACGCTCATATTCAGCGTCCATGCTTCAGATGAGCTAAAAAAACGTCGTGTTTTTTTCACGGAAAATTTCATTTCCATTCATTAAGTAAGTCAGGCGAATCATTTATAATTAAAACTTCCATAAATAAATACCCATTGGCTGGGCTAATTACTTAAAAGAATAAGAAATCATTCAGAGTAGAAAGCACTCACTGTATACTTGATGTTGTATTTAAAGAGGCAGGAGCAGATGATGATTTCTTGAAAAAAAGTTAATATTAATTAATAAAACGGATGGTAATAAATAGAAAAAAACACAAAATGAGTAAATGCTATCTCTTTAATATTTTAACGGAACTGTCAAGGTAAGATGCTATAGGTGTTGCGGCAAGCGTGACAGGACGTCTAAGCGCCTTGCCTTTAAACAGGACGTTTAACGGCAAGGAAGAGCAACACCTATAGCAGCTTACCAAAACCAATAGCCATTAAAAAATATTAAAGAGATGGCATTTACGGAAAAATGCCATAAAAACCAGTATTATAACTCTTCCATTTGCATTGAGATGCCTTAAATAATAGTATGTTATTTAATGCATTTGTAGTATAATGATAGTAATAATTAATTATATTTAATGAGGTAGGTGGTGGATGTAGTGTATGATTTGCATAATAAGTTGGTAATTGGGATTTCATCAAGAGCATTGTTTGATTTAGAGATGGAAAATGAAATATTTGTTAGTAAAGGGTTATCTGAATATAAGATATTTCAAGTTGAGCATGAAAATGAATTATTAGAAAATGGTACTGCATTTTCTTTAGTAAAAGCATTACTAGATTTAAATAATAAATTTGAGGAACCTATTGTAGAAGTAATAGTTATGTCAAGAAATAGCCCAGAAACAGGACTTAGAGTATTTAATTCAATTGAAGCTAAGAAACTCGGAATATATAGAGCTGCTTTTTCAGGGGGAGAAAACATTACTAAGTACTTATCTGCATTTGATGTAGACTTGTTTTTAACTAAAAACGAAGAAGATGTTCAAGAAGCAATAGATGCAGGATTTGCTGCAGCGTTAATATATGATGTACCTAATGAATATACACCAGATGATAAAGAAATACGAATTGCTTTTGATGGTGATGCAGTAATCTTTTCAGAAGAGTCAGAAGCTATATATAAAAAACATGGGTTAGACGCGTTTATACAACATGAAAAAATAAATGTAGAAAAAAAATTACCCGATGGTCCTTTTGCAAAGCTACTTAGGACATTATCTAAAATAAAAGAAAAATATCCAAATATGTTAAGAATAGCAATTGTAACAGCAAGAAATAATCCAGCACATAAAAGGGTAATTCTAACTTTAAGGCAATGGAATGTAGATGTTGATGAAGCTTTTTTTCTAGGAGGAGTAGGGAAAAAAGAAGTATTAAAAGCCTTTAATGCACATATATTTTTTGATGATCAAGATGTGCATGTAAAACCTGCTTCACAAGAAGTTCCATCAGGTAGAGTACCATATAAGTCAAACTCTGATTTAGCTTAAAAAATGATAATGTTGGGAAAAAATTACAAAGAAAAGAGGAAGCATTTTGAGTAGGAAATTATTTTGTGAATTAAACCCTATAACATATAAAATATCAGTTTTTAAGGGGGTTTTCGTAAGAAAATTAAAATGGTTTATTAATAGAAAAAAATATGCACGTACATATAATAAAGATAAATTACCCGTAATAGTATATGAACATAAATCACTAATAAGACGAAAACTAGGTAATGTAAATATGGAGCTTCAGGAAAATAAAGCTATTAATTTGAGTTTAGCGGCTCCAAAAGTTAATAGTATTATTATAAAACCACAACAAATTTTTTCTTTTTGGAGGTTAGTGGGTAATTGTACTGAGAAAAAAGGATTTAAAACAGGTTTAGTTATAAAGTCAAACGAAGTAGGTCAAGGTATAGGCGGTGGAATGTGTCAGTTTACTAACCTAATTCATTGGATGGTCTTACATAGCCCATTAACTATAGTTGAACATCATCATCACAATGATATAGATATGTTTCCTGACTATGGTAGACAAGTACCATTTGGTACAGGAACATCAATTATGTATAATTATTTAGATTATCAATTTGTTAATAATACTAATCAAACATTTCAACTTATTACGTATACTACAGATAAATATTTATGTGGAGAATTAAGAAGTAATAAAGAGATAAATACTAAATATCACATAGTAGAAGAAAATAATTATTTTGTAGAAGAAAATGATGGGTTTTATAGAAATAATGAGATATACCAAAAAGAAATAGATAAGAAAACAGGTAATCAAATTAGTAAAAAATTTCTTATAAAAAATCATTCAAAAGTGTTATATGATAAACAATTTATACCCATAGAAAAACTAAAAGTTAGACAAGGATAATAATAATTAGTATAAATAAGTACACTACTCAACTTTTTAGCTAAAAGAGCACTAGTGCATCTTATCAAAACAAAAGATATAAAAAATATTAAAGAGATAGCATTTTTCGGAAGAATGCCGTCTCTTTATATTTTATACAAACTAAATCTATTAAATATATAAGGATTTAACCTATGCCGCCATATATTATTCCAAATATAATAATTATTATTGTTACTGGAACAAAAATATATTTCCCAAGAAATATAAACCATGAACCAACAGGACGTTTTGAACCTTGATTTATTGCTGTTAATATATCTTTTTTACTCATAAAATAGAAAAAGATTATAGAAACAAATAAAACGCATAAAGGAGATAATATAATAGTAATAAAATCAGCAAATTTTATAAACATAGTAGTGTTAATTGCTAAAGGTATACCTAAAATAAAACATATAATAGCTACATAAGTTGATATTTTTTTTCTTGTTAAGCCTGTTGCTGCTAATAAAGTTTCTACAGGTCCTTCCAACATACTTACAGAAGAAGATATTGCAGCAAAAATAATACTTATAAAAAATATTGTACTAAAAAGTGATGAATAAGGCATAGATTGAAAAACCTTTGGTATAGTAATAAAAAGTAATGAAGGTCCACCCGCAGGGTCAAGTCCAAAAGCAAAAACAGCAGGAATAATTATAAATGATGCCATTAATCCAGCTAATGTATCAAAAAAAGCTGTTTGTAAAGAAGATGTTGGAATGTCATAATCTTCGTTAATATAACTTCCATATACAACCATACCACATCCTGTTAAAGATACAGTAAAGAAAGCTTGTCCTAAAGCCATTACCCATGTTTTAATGTTTAATAGATCAGTCCAACGAGGGGTAATCAAGTATTCAACACCTTTCATTGCACCATCTAATGAAAGAGATTTTATTAATAGTATTATGAATAATACAAGTAAAATAGGTAATGCAATTTTGTTTAATTTTTCTATTCCTTTTGCAATACCAGAATGAACTACAAGTAATGTAATTAAAACAGCTAGTAAAAACCAAGGGATAGAAGAAGATGTTCCAGAAAAATCATTAAAGTATGTAGATGCATCTATGGAACTTATTTTACCAGAAATACTTAAGGCGAAATATTTTAGTACCCAGCCAATAACAACACAATAGAACATAAAAATACCTGTTATACCTAAAGCTGGTAAAAGTCCAATAATCTTTCCACCTTTTAAATTTCGCTTTTGAAAAATGGTTGTTATACCTGTATAAGACCCGCCTTTATAAAATCTTCCAAAACTAAATTCAGTAATAAGACCTGTTGTACTTAAAATAGAAACAAATATTAAGTATGGAATTAAAAATGCAGCTCCTCCATATGTACCTAATTTATATGGAAACATCCATATATTCCCTAGTCCTAAAGCCGCTCCAATACAGGACACTAGAAATCCAAATTTTGAAGTAAAACCGTCTCGTTGTTTTATGTCATTTTTAGTCATTTGATTTGCCCCTTTAAAGTAATGATGAGTTATATTAAAAAAATAATGATTTTTTAAGGTAAAACCATTGTTTTTAAGTAAAATAACTTTCAAAAGTATAGCATATTAATATAGGATAGGCAAGTGGATTATTAAGTTTTCCAAAAATATATAATTTGCATTTTTAGAATAATTTAGTATTATGCAAATTGGTAAAAAAGTAATAAAAAAAGTTATGGTATAGTGTATGTTGATAAGTCATTTTCACATAGTAAAAATAACTGGGGCATTGAGGCTATTGAAGCCTTATCAGCTAGAAATATTATTAAAGGTAAGGGGAACAGTTTTATAGATTCAAAAATAGCCATATCAACAAGAGCAGAAGTTGTTCAGATGCTTTATAACTTACTTGTTAAAGGTCAAATATATAAATAAAAAAGAATCGTGAAAATTTGCCTTGATTTTCATTATTCAATATGTTATTATACGTTTAATTATATATATTATATACAATGAAGAGGAGTAGTAGGTATTATAATGATTAGAGAGAGCTGTTGGATGGTGAAAAACAGTATCATTAGATATTGAACTCGCCTTGGAGTATCCTATCTGAAACAAGTAGGTTAGGACGGAGACTACCGTTACAAGTATATTAAGGGTATTTCAATGAAAGTAATTATTCATATGAAATAAAATAGAGTGGTACCGCGAATAATTCGTCTCTATGCATTTATGCATAGAGTTTTTTATTTTTATTTCTAATAACAGGAGGAAAATTATGAGCATTACTTATAATCATAAGAAAATTGAAACAAAATGGCGAGATATTTGGAAACAAAATCCAGTAAACAAAGATGAAGAGGGAAAAGAAAAGTATTATTGTCTTGATATGTTCCCATATCCATCTGGTAGTGGATTACATGTTGGGCATTGGAGAGGATATGTACTTAGTGATGTTTGGAGTCGTTATAAAATACTTCAAGGTTATTATGTACTTCATCCAATGGGATGGGATGCATTTGGACTTCCAGCTGAGAACTATGCTATTAAAATGGGAATACATCCTTCTATAGCAACAGCTACTAATGTTGAAAATTTTAAACGTCAACTTAACGAGATAAGTGCAATTTATGACTGGACTAAGGAAGTTAATACTACTGATCCTAAATACTATAAATGGACACAATGGATATTTGTAAAAATGTTCAAAGAGGGATTAGCATATGAAAAAGAAATGCCAATTAACTGGTGTCCAGAATGTAAAACAGGACTTGCTAATGAAGAAGTAGTAAATGGAACTTGTGAGAGATGTGGGGCAGAAGTTACTAAGAAAAACCTTCGCCAATGGATGTTAAAGATTACGCAATATGCTGAAAGATTATTAAATGATCTCGAAAAACTTGAATGGCCAGAAAAAGTTAAAAAAATGCAAAGTGATTGGATTGGAAAATCATATGGAGCGGAGATTGATTTTAAAGTAGAAGGACTAGAAGAAAGTATAAAAGTATTTACAACTAGACCTGATACACTATATGGATCAACATTTATGGTTCTTGCACCTGAACATAACATGGTAAGTAAGCTAGCTTCTGATGAACAAAAAGAAAAGATTGAAAAGTATGTATTTGATACTTCTATGAAATCTTCTGTAGATAGATTGCAAGATAAAGAAAAAACTGGAGTGTTTACAGGAAGTTATGCAATAAATCCATTAAATGGCGCAAAAATACCTATTTGGATTTCTGATTATGTATTAGCTGATTATGGTACAGGAGCTATTATGTGTGTACCTGCTCATGATGAAAGAGATTTTGCTTTTGCAAAGAAATTTGAGTTGCCAATAATACAAGTAATTGCAGAAGAAGGTAAAGAAATAGAAGATTTACAAGAAGCTTATATTGGTGATGGTTTAATGATTAATTCAGATGTATTTAACGGAATGAAATCATCTGAATCAAAAGAAGCTATTGCAACTTACTTAGAGGAACACGAAATAGGTAAAAAAACAGTTAATTATAAATTAAGAGATTGGGTATTTTCAAGACAAAGATATTGGGGAGAACCAATACCAATAATACATTGTGATAAATGTGGAGCTGTACCAGTACCAGAAGAACAATTACCAGTTGAATTACCAGATGTTGAATCTTATGAGCCTACTGGAACTGGAGAATCACCACTAGCAGACATTGATGAATGGGTTAATACAACTTGTCCAAAATGTGGTGGTAAAGCGAAAAGAGAAACGAATACAATGCCTCAGTGGGCAGGTTCTTCATGGTATTATCTAAGATATGTTGATGTAGATAATGATAATGAGTTAGTTTCAAAAGAAAAAGCAAAAGAGTGGTTACCAGTAGATATGTATGTTGGAGGTATAGAACATGCCGTTCTTCACCTTTTATATGCTAGATTCTATACTAAGTTCTTATATGATATTGGGGTAGTTGATTTTGAAGAACCATTTAAACGCTTATTTAATCAAGGTATGATATGTAAAAATGGAGCAAAAATGAGTAAATCTAAAGGAAATGTAGTTTCTCCAGATGATCTAGTTGAAAAATATGGTTGTGATTCTCTAAGACTTTATGAATTATTTGTTGGTCCTCCAGAATTAGATTCTGAATGGGATGACAGAGGTATTGATGGTGTATATAGATATATTAATAAAGTATGGAATTTAGTAGTAGAAAATAAAGATAAAGATGTAAAAGTTAATAAGGAATTAGAAAAAGTTAGACATCAGCTAGCATATGAAGTTACTAATAGACTTAATAGTTTCCATCTTAATACAGTAGTTAGTGCATTTATGGAATATACTAATAAGTTAGTTAGTATATCAAAAAATGGTGGAGGAGTAGATAAGGAAACATTAGATACTTTAATTGTATTATTATCTCCTTTTGTTCCACATATATCTGAAGAATTATGGCATTTATTAGGACATGAAGAAAGCGTATTTACAGAAGGATGGCCAAAATACGATGAAGAAAAGATGAAAGAAGATGAAGTAGAGATGCCTGTCCAAGTAAATGGTAAGGTAAGAGCAACAATTACTATTTCATTAGATGAAACAAAGGATAGTGTTCTTGAAAAAGCTAGAGAAGCTATATTGAAAAAAATTGATGGTAAGAATATAGTAAAAGAAATATATGTACCTAATAAAATTATTAATATTGTAGTAAAGTAATTTAATAATATATAAGATATATCAACAAATGAAGGGACTGTCGATTATTGTCTGGACAGCCCCTTTATTAATTAAGAAGACAGGAGGTAATCTCCTTTTCTTACTTACATCATTTCCATCATTGTAACAACTAAATCTAATTTATCTTGATCTTTAGTAGATAAATTGTTTTTCATTGAATCAATAATTATAGACGATTCTTGTTTTGTGAATTGAAGTCCTTTTTGCTTCATTTTAACACCATAGCTAAATAGTACTTGAACTTTTTGTTCCATTGGTTTATCAGTCATATCATTAAGCATATCAACCATTATCTTTAGTTTTTGAGGACTTATGTCTTTTAACATGTCACTATCTAATATGTGGGAATCATTGATCATTAAATACACCCTTTCACTATGATTTATATTAAGTAATTGCAAAACTACATTTATTTAATACAATATTTTGGATTCCCGTATACAATAAAATTTACATATTGTATGTAAAGAATTTAAATACTTAGCTTTTGCAATTACAATAATGTATATAAATATAGTTTTTTTAAATACAATACGTTAAATTGCAAATATACAAAATCCAAATATTATATGTAAATAATTAAAATAAATATAAATTAATTAACATATGTAAATTAACTATCCTTGCATTAAATCTTTTAATTTATTAATAAGGTCATCTTGACTAAGATTTTCAGTAGAGGTATTTTCATGTAGGTTATCCTTGAAATTATTATCTTGGCAATTCTCATGTGTGTTTTCTATATCTAAATCATCTTTATTCATTGATGCAATTAATGCTTTTAAATTATAAATATTTAGTAAAAAATCTATAAGTTGTTTATTTTTAGGCGAACAATAAGAACGGATATTATATAACATATCTTGTTTGGAACTATTAATTTTATTGAGCTCAGGTATTTCACTAACAGCGTAGTTATTGTATAATTTTACAGTGTTTAATAGTTCAATTAACTTAACAAAAACTGCTAGTTGTTTTTGACTTTGATAATTAATATATGGTATAGCTGATTTTATTATATTCATTTCATTACTATTTACAACTTTATCAATTTCTAAAGAAGGGAGTTTAGATACGTTAGTATTGGATTTGTTATTAGAAAATTGTTTCATAAGTTGTAACATTGAACTAATTTTTTTAGGATCAAAATTAGAAATGCTTGAGTCCATACTGTATTACCTCCTAGTGCTATCTATGACTAATCCACAAAAATCAATTTAGGATGATTTTCTGTGGAATAATCTATCTATAATATTGTATGTAATAGTTTACTATTAATTTCCAATTACTTTTAAAAATCTGCAAAGCTAAAGAAAGTACCAATTTTTTTAAAGCTACATATATTAAATTAAGAATTACTATAGGGAGACTATATGGAAGAGTATTTAGACAGTATTAGAGAAGCTGTTTATAATATTACAAAAGAAAAATTTATGGATAATCTTTCTAAATCTATAAATAATTATAAAAATCAATTTAAACAAGATTATAATTCTAGTTTGCAATTACTAGAACATATGAAACCATTTGTAAATGATGAGAAAGCAAAAAAGATTGATAAAATAGTTAAATTATTTAATGACTTTAATTCATTAGATATATATATTAATGATCTATTAGACACTAAAAATTATAAAAGTCGTAATATAATAGAAGAAAAAAATAAAAAAGAAATTGAAAGACAGGGAAATTTGATAATTGAGGATAATACGGTATATGAAATTGATGAAAAATGTAAACCTACAATAAGCTCACAAAATATAACGAAAAAGAATAGATTAATTACAGCTTTATTATATATTATTTACTTTAGTTAGAAAATGTTGATATGAATAATTATATAAAACTAAGTAAGCTGTTTGTGGATTCATTTGGTCATAAATAGTATAAAAATATAACTATACCAAGTAAAGGATTATGAAACCTTCTTGATAATTAAAGATTAACTATCAAGAAGGTTTCTTTAGAAATATTTTCTTAAAATATACTAAAATCCACCTTCATTACCTTGCATAAGTAGTAGTAATAGTAGTAGCAAAAGATTATTATCTCCTAATCCACCCATACTACCAGTATTACAACCACAACCTAAATTACTATTACCAGATAACATAAGAAATAATAGTAAGAACATCATATTATTATTACCGCTAGGATTTCCCATATAACCATTAGGTGTTACATCACTCATAGTTTGCCTCCCATATTTACTTTCTTAATATTTTATGTGCTAATGCTTGTTTACTATGATTACTAAAATAAACTTAACTTAAATTAATTAACAGCTTTAATTAATGTAGTTTTGCAATTACTGAATGTAAAAATAATAAGTGATATAGGATAGATGATAAAGGTTTATCTTGAAAGGTATATACTCTTAAGTTTTTGAATAAAATGTATTAATTCAAACTACATGGGTGGAGTATGAAAAATAAATGGATGTTCCTTTTACCTTTTATTGTTAATGGGTTATTTAAGGAGAAAAAAAATTGTTCAAATAATACGATGATTAAAAAAAATGAAATCAAACGCTCTAATAATGATATAGAAGAAGGAGAAAAAATGAATAAGGAAGTAAAAATGGTTCAAGTTATTGTTAATTGTAATGAAAACGATAAATATGAAAATGAACTAAAAAAACTTGGAAGGGTTAAGTATAGACTTCCTATGATTAATTCATATGTATTAGAGATACCAGAACAATATATTAAGGATTTAAATGGAATAGAAGGTGTTGATAAAGTAGAGCATGACGCCCTTATAACAGCACAAATGAATGTGGCAAGACAAACAATAAATACCATATGGGCAGATGAAAGAGGAGTAACCGGTAAAAATATTGGGGTTGCAGTAATAGATACAGGAGTTTACCCTCATAATGATTTAACTAAAAGAAGAAATAAAATAGTTGGATTTAAAGATTTTGTTGGAAATAAAGAATTTCCTTATGATGATAATGGTCATGGAACTCATGTTTGTGGGATTATCGCAGGAGATGGATATGAAAGTAATGGTAAATATAAAGGTATGGCTATAGACAGTAATATTATTGCAGTAAAAGTATTAAATAATAAAGGTGCCGGTAATATATCTGATGTATTAGCAGGAATTCAATGGATACTAGATAATAAAAAAAGATTTAATATAAGAATTATAAATTTATCTGTAGGAATGAAAGATATAGAGGGCGAGAAATCAGCTCTAGTTAAAGGTGTAAATGCAGCTTGGGACAATGGATTAATAGTAGTTGCTGCAGCAGGCAATAATGGACCAAATAATGGAACGATTACTACACCTGGTATAAGTCGAAAAGTTATAACAGTAGGATCTTCAGATGATGCAGAAACAGTAAAGATTATGGAAGATATGATTTCTGATTACTCAGGTAGGGGACCGACAAAAGAATGTATAAAAAAGCCTGATGTAGTGGCACCTGGTTCAAACATTATAGCATGTAATACAGATAAAGATTATATTCCCACGAATAAATACTATCCCTCTAGTGATATTGGATATACTAAAAAAAGTGGTACTTCTATGGCAACACCTATGATTAGTGGATGTCTTGCGTTATTATTATCAAAGTATCCAGAACTAACTGGGAAGGATATTAAATTAAAATTGAAGGATTCTACAATAGACCTTGGGTTTTCTCAAGCACATCAAGGATGGGGATTGATTGATGTAAAAAAACTATTAGAATAGATAATAAAATAAAAGTCCTAAATGGATTAATATCCATTAGGACATATTCTGTTAAAATAATGTAGATGATTAGTAATTACCACCCATACCGCCACACATACTTAAGAATAGTAACATACAGCAAATTTGATTCATATCACCCATCATAGGTCCTTTTCCGTCACATGAACCTCCATCATTACACATTAACATAAAGCAAAGAAGTAAAAACATATTATTGTTATAAGGCATAGTAATCCTCCTTCCAGAATTAAAATTTCATATAATCTCCTCAGTTCATCATATGTATAATACATTTTATGTAGGTTATATTAAAATGTGTTTGTATAATTTTAAAAAAAAATGCTTATAAATAATCATGCAGTCATATTAACTTATGACTGCATAAATTCTATAATCTTATCTATTATTTTTATATCAAATGTACAACTGTCATTATCAGCTAAAAGTAAAGTTAAAAGAAGTATAAATATCATGTCATTATCATTTTGATTTTTTATATGCTCATTATATGAAGGTAAGAATGGTTTTGGTATATCTTCTAATGAATAATATTTATAATAATTTTCAATCATACTATAGTTACCTTTATATTTCTTATTACAATACTTATGAAATAATAATATAAGATATGAATATAATGAATTATTATCATACAAGTAAAGAAGAATAAAATTTGTATACGGTTGCCTTGTAACTAGATTATCAACCTATTGACATTATTAGTACAATCGTATACAATTATACTATAATTGAATATATATAATATTTTATGCATATATAGTAATATTTATTGATTAAGGGATATGTACTAATTTAATATCAATAACTCAACTTTCCCACCTTTAATTTAATGCAGATAAATTAAGCGTTATAGGTTTGGTTTGCAGAATAAATATATAGAAGAAACACCTATATTTTTATTCTGCAAAGCCTTATAATTAGCTTATCTTCATAGAATATTGATGTGGGAAAGTTGAGTCAGTAATGAGGAAATCACAATTATAATAGATTAGATCACTGAAAAACTTAGTATATTTAAGAAGCAAATTAACCCTTTTTCAGTGACATCATAATAGATAAGGAGGATTTAAAATGGCTTATAATTTAACACAAAAAATAATAAAAGAGCACTTACTTGAGGGTGAGATGATTCCAGGTAATGAAATTGGGATTAAAATAGATCAAACACTTACCCAAGATTCAACTGGTACTATGGCATATTTACAATTAGAAGCTATGGAAATTGATAAGGTAAAAACTAAAAAATCTGTAGCTTATATCGATCATAATATGCTTCAACAGGGATTTGAAAATGCTGATGATCATAAGTATATACAGACAGTAGCTCATAAGCATGGCGTTTATTTTTCAAGACCTGGTAATGGAATATGTCACCAAGTTCATTTAGAAAGATTTGGCGTGCCTGGAGAGACATTACTCGGTTCTGATAGTCATACACCAACTGGTGGAGGAATAGGAATGCTTGCTATTGGAGCAGGAGGTCTTGATGTAGCAGTGGCTATGGGAGGCGGTACATACTATATTACTATGCCAAAAGTTGTAAATGTTAAGTTAACTGGAAAACTTAGACCTTTCGTAACGGCAAAAGATATTATTCTTGAAGTTCTTAGAGTAATGTCTGTAAAGGGTGGAGTAGGAAAAGTTGTAGAGTATACAGGAGAAGGAGTTAGTACACTTAGCGTTCCAGAAAGAGCTACAATAACAAATATGGGAGCAGAATTAGGCGCTACCACTTCAATATTTCAAAGTGATGATGTAACACATTCATTTTTAAAAGCTCAAGGTAGAGAAGAAGTATGGAAAGAGTTAAAAGCTGATGCTGATGCAACATATGATGAAATGATAACTATTAACTTAGATGAATTAGAGCCTCTTGTAGCTATGCCTCACAGTCCTGATAATGTAGAAAAAGTAGCTAACGTCAAAGGATTAAAAGTTAATCAAGTCTGTATAGGAAGTTGTACTAATAGTTCATTTCTTGATATGATGAAAGTAGCAAAAATTCTAAAAGGTAATACTGTTCATCCAGATGTTAGTTTGGTAATAGCACCAGGTTCAAAACAAGTACTTAACATGTTAGCAGAAAACGGTGCATTAGCAGATATGATTGCAGCTGGAGCAAGGATTCTTGAATCAGGTTGTGGACCTTGTATAGGTATGGGTCAGGCACCAGCTACTGATGCTATAACTATTAGAACTTTTAATAGAAACTTCAAAGGTCGTTGTGGAACTGTTTCAGCAGGAGCTTACTTATTAAGCCCAGAAACGGCTGCAGTTAGTGCATTAAAAGGAGAATTGACTGATCCAACTACATGTAAAACTAATATTGATGTTATTATGCCAGAAAAATTCTTTGTTAATGATAATATGGTAGTTCCACCAGCAGAAGATGGAAGTAAAGTTGAAGTAATAAAAGGACCTAATATTAAGCCTTTCCCACTTAATAAAGAATTAGAAGATTCAGTAAAAGGAAAAATCTTAATAATTGTAGAAGACAATATAACAACAGATCATATTATGCCTTCAAATGCTAAACTACTTCCTTTTAGATCTAATATACCTCATTTAGCTAATTTCTGTCTGACACCATGTGATGAAGAGTTTCCAGCTAGAGCAAAACAAAATGGTGGGGGCTTTATTATTGGTGGTGATAACTATGGACAAGGTTCAAGTAGAGAACATGCGGCATTAGTTCCTCTTTATCTTGGAGTAAAAGCAGTATTAGTTAAAAGTTTCGCAAGGATTCATAAAGCGAACCTAATTAACTCAGGTATTTTACCACTTACTTTTGCAAATATAAATGATTATGATAATATTGAACTTAACGATGAGTTAATAATGGAAAATGTTATCCAACAAGTTAAAGCAGGAAAAGTCATAGTACATAATAAAAGTAAGAATACTGACTATGAGTTAAATGTTGAATTATCACAAAAGGAATTAAGTATAATTCTTGCAGGGGGTAGAATTAATTACTTAAAAAATACATTATAAGATAGATAATGATTAATTTACAAAAATTAATCCAAGCTATGCTAATTAAATATGAACGTACAATATGTAATTTTTATTAATAACTAACTAAAATGTCGTTTAAATTACTAAGAATAGGTGATTGCAAACTAAGAGATTTAATTCTTTACGTACAATATGTAGAGATAATTTTAGATATTTTATGAAATGATTAACTTAACGTAGTTTTGTAATTACTAAATTACTTAGAATAAAGAAAGGAATAAAATATATGGATTATATAACTAAATTTGAAAATCTTATAAAAGAACAAAAAGCTAGAGTTAAAATGATGAAAGAACAAGGTGATTTTGTTAATTATGATGAACTAGATACAATAGTTATTGGTATTGTAGGTGGAGATGGAATTGGTCCAGCTATAACAAATCAAGCACAAAGAATATTAGAATATTTATTAGCAAATGAAGTTAAAAAAGGGAAGATAGAATTTAAAGTTATTGATGGTTTAACAATAGAAAATAGAGCAAAAGTAAATAAAGCTATCCCAGATGATGTTTTAGAAGAACTAAAAAAATGTCATGTAATATTAAAAGGACCTACAACTACACCTAGAAAAGGTGATAAATGGCCTAATATTGAAAGTGCTAATGTTGCAATGAGAAAAGAACTTGACTTATTTGCAAATGTTCGACCTGTAAAAGTTCCAGAAAAAAATATTGATTGGACTTTCTTTAGAGAAAATACAGAAGGTGCATATGTTCTTGGAAGTCAAGGTATTAATATTGACGAAGATATTGCTATAGATTTTAAGGTAATTACTACAGATGGTGCAGAGCGTATTGCAAGAGCGGCGTTTGAATTTGCTAAGAATAATAATAAAGATAAAGTTACAGTAGTAACAAAAGCAAATGTTGTAAAAACTACTGATGGTAAGTTTTTAGAAGTTTGTAAAGAAGTTGCGAAAGAATATGAAGGTATTGAGGTAGATGACTGGTATATTGATATTATGACTGCTAAATTAGTAGATGAAAAAAGAAGATCACAGTTCCAAGTAATGGTTTTACCTAATCTATATGGTGATATCTTAACAGATGAGGCTGCTGAATTTCAAGGTGGAGTTGGAACAGCAGGTAGTGCAAATATAGGTAAAAAATATTCTATGTTTGAAGCAATACATGGTTCTGCTCCTAGAATGGTAGAAGAAGGTCGTGACAAATATGCTGATCCTTCAAGTATTATTAGAGCAGGCGGTATGTTATTAAATCATATTGGGTATACAGATGAAGCTAATAAATTATATAAAGCTTTAGAAATATGTAGTACAGAAAAGGAATATACTATAACAGGAAGAGATACTGGAGCAACAAGTGAAGAATTTGCAAATTATTTAATGAAAACGATTGAAAAATTGTAAATTATATGTATAATATATATGTTACATAAGAAATATTAATATACGCTATCTTTGAATAAAGAAGCTATGATACTAGTATAGCATAAGAAATTGTGAGAAAGTTAATTATTAATTTTAACTAAAATGTAATATATATAGTATGCACAATTAATATACTTATTACATATTAATTACGTGTATCCTATTAAGTAATCGCAAAACTACATTTAGTTGATTCTTTAATACAATATCTTGGATTTCTATAAAGAATTTAATCCTTAGTTTTGATTACTATTTTATAATAAGAGGAGGCACTTAAGTGAGCGAGTATAATCTTCATGAAGAAGTAACAGATAAATACTCATTAAGAGGCAGAGTTTTTAATAAGATAAGACAAGATATTTTAAAGGGCAGATATAAGAATAACGAACCTTTAAAAGAAACACAGATATCAAGGGAATTAGGGGTAAGCAGGACACCTGTAAGAGAAGCTATTAGACAATTGGAATTAGAAGGTCTAGTAACAATAATCCCTAATAAAGGAGCCGTTGTTTCTGGAATAGATGCTAAAGATATACAAGACATTTATGAAATACGTTCATTAATAGAGGGGCTATCAGCAAAATGGGCAACTACGAATATTAATGAAGAGGAACTAGAATTATTAGAAGAAATTGTTTATTTATCTGAATTTCATTATAAAAAAGGACATATAGATCAACTTTATGAACTAGACACTAAATTTCATGAAGTTTTATACCAAGCGTCACATAGTAAAATTTTAAAACATGTTTTATCAGATTTTCATCATTATGTTCAACGTATTAGAAGGGCATCAATTTCTTCAGAGGAAAGAGCTAAAAAATCAGTTGAAGAGCACAAAGCTATCGTTGAAGCTATAAAATCTAAAGATGAAAAAAGAGTTGAAGAGTTAACTAATTTACATGTTAAAAATACTCTTAAAAATGTTGTGGAACATAAATTAATGAATATTTTAGGTGAGTCGGATAATATAGAATAGACTATTATAATTAAAAAAAATAATCTAATTGTAAATTATTATTATGAAATTTACAGTTAGATTATTTTATTTATAAATTTTTGTTAGAGGTTTGACGTATGGATCGGGATGGGTATATGGTATTAGAATAACTTGCCTTACCCTGAAAAGCGGCCGGTCAGCGTTATTCTAATACCATATACCCTTGCTATGGATACGTTAATTGTAAAAGGAATATGGGGATTATATTCGTGATCATATAGTCTAGCAAAATGGGTGTTTTTTACTAAAGTTTTATTTATATTAAAGATTGGTATACTTTATAGTGGTTTGACGTATGGCTGGGGAAGGGTATATGGTATTATAATAACTTGCCTTACCCTGAGAAGCGGTCGGTCAGCGTTATTCTAATACCATATACCCTTACCATGGATACGTTATTGTAAACAGAGTATGAGGATATTCTTAGTGGGTATCTAGCCCAGCCAAAGGTACGTTCAATAATTGTTAATAGCTACTATTTCCTAATATCACCACTAGCCTGATACTAGCGAAGTAGGTTGATAGGTATTAAAAAGTAGTGACTTTAAATCTTCCTTAGAAAACACTTAGTTATGTAATTACAAAACTACCTTATTCTATAATACAATATGTTGAATTCACTACAAAATATAATCTACATATTGTATTATAGAATTTAATTAAAAGTTTTGTAATTACTTATGAATGGAAGAATAGTTTCCGTTAAGAAACTTAAATGTTTGACTGCAAGGAGTTTTTAAGTTTCTTAACGGAAACTATTTTGGTCTTATAGGAAAATTCATAAGTAAATGAGATAAGAACATTCTCATTTACGCTAAGGAAATTTTCCTAACGAGACAATATTCCTTGACAGGAATAACGAGGCATAGCCTCTTTGTTCAATGAACTTAGTTTTTCTTAGGAACGATTTAACTGAACGGATTTTTAATACCTATCAACCTACGACCGACTTGTACGATATATCTTTAATACCTATCAACCTACGACCGACTTGTACAGTATATATTTTTAATACTCTAAATACCAATCACCGGTATTATAAATTAAGCTCATCCCATTCTTCATACAAACCCTCTAACTCTTTCTCACACTCAACTTTTTGCGCATATAATTCAGCTGATTTTTTAGGATCTGTATATACTTCTTCAATACATAATTGCTCATCAATAGAAGAAATAAGCTCTTCTAATTCATTTATTTTCAACTCTATTTTATTAATCTGATTTTGAAGTTTTCGTTTCTGAGCTTGCTCATTTTTATTCTTTAACCAGTCATTTTTATTAGACGTATTAGGTACTGACTTATCCTTACTAATTTGGTTTATTTGATTAGAATTATTCTCTAACTCCAATAATCTTTTTTTCTCTTTCTCTTGTTGCTTTTCTATATAATAATTATAATTACCCATGAAATTATTAAACTTATTAGGAGTAAGCTCTAAAACTCTCGTAGCTGTCTTATTAATAAAATATCTATCATGAGAAATAAATAGAACAGTACCAGTATAATTATTAATAGCAGACTCTAGTATTTCTTTTGATACAATATCTAAGTGATTAGTAGGTTCATCTAAAAGCAAAAGATTAGAATTAGAAAGCATAAGCTTTGCAATAATTAATCTACCTTTTTCACCTCCACTAAGAGAAGATATTTTCTTAAAAACTTCATCGCCAGTAAATAAAAATGCTGCAAGAGTATTTCTTATTTCTCCTATTTTCATTGTTGGATATGCATCAGATATTTCTTCAATTAAATTTTTATTTGCATTCAAAGAAGAATGTTCCTGATCATAATAGCCAATTTTTACATTTGTACCAAGCGAAATATCACCTGTATCGGATGTTGTTTGATTATTAATTATTTTGAATAAAGTTGTTTTACCTGTTCCATTATCACCAATAAGTGCAACTTTTTCGCCACGTTTAATTTGAAAATCGATGCCAGAAAACAATTCTTTTGTATCAAATGATTTTGATAAATTTGTAACTGTCATTACATCTTTACCACTAAGAATTTTAGGAGATAATGATAAATGCATTGTATCATTTACAGATGTAGGTTTATCAATAACATTAATTTTATCTAGTTTCTTTTCGCGGCTCTGAGCTCTTTTTATAAGTTTGTCTCTACCATGGGAACGTAACTCACGAATTATTTCTTCTTGCCTTTTTATTTCTTTTTGTTGAGCTATATAATGTTTTCTCTCAATTTCTCTGTTAATGTCTTTGTGCTTTATATAAAAGCTATAATTACCATTATATACATGGGACTGTGTATTTTCTATTTCAATAACTTTGTTTACAATTTTATCAAGAAAATAGCGATCATGTGAAATTATGATTACGCTACCTTGATAGTTATTTAAAAATCCTTCAAGCCATTCACAAGCTTTAATATCAAGATGATTTGTAGGTTCATCGAGAAGTAGTATATCTGGTTTTTCAAGAAGAATCTTCGCTAAAGAAACTCGAGTTTTTTGTCCACCAGATAAAGTTGAAATATTTGCTGTAAAATCTTCCTCAGTGAAACCAAGTCCCTTTAAGACACCTCGTATACTACTCTTATAACCGTAGCCGTTATTTTGCTCAAAAATATGTTGAAGATTTGAATATGACTTCATTAAAACCGTAAGTTCCTCACTATTATCATTTAACTTAGACATTTTTACTTCATAATCCCTAAGTTTATTTTCCATATCTATAATATGCTGACACGTTAATAACATTTCATCAATTATAGTCTTATTAGATGTAAGAGAGCTATTTTGCGTTAGATATCCGAGTTTGCATTTGCTATCAATAATAACTTGTCCAAAATCTGCTTCTAATTCCTTAGTAATAATTTTAAACAATGTTGATTTTCCAGCTCCATTAATACCAACTATTGCTGCTTTTTCACCTTTTTCTAGCCAAAAATTTATATTATCAAGAACAGTATTTGTTATAAAAGATTTACATATATTTTTACATGATAAAATCATAGTTGCTGTTACTCCCCTTCGGTTTATTTAGAGTGTTGTTAAGTTAAATAATTGAAAAACATTACTTAATAAGTAATTAACGATTAATGTATATTTGTTGCGACACCACTATAATACCATTAATAACAAGTTTTGAAAAGTGTGGTTAAAAGTATGTTATAAATTAATTTTTTGTCTATAAAAGAGTAAATTAGGAAAAGATATGAATAAATAAAATAAGTTGGCATATATATAATTATGGTTATTTCACAAAACAAGATAAAGCAATACCTCTTTTGAAGGAGATGATAATTTGAGTCGTAACGCTAGTTATATGAAAAAATTAAGAAAAGCACGTGAAGAAAGAAAGCAGTGTATTAGATGTGGTAAACCCTTATCACAAGAAGAACTAATTAGAGGTGTTAAACAATGCGAAAAATGTCTTGATTATCAACGGAAAAGAAAGCTAGGGCAAATAAGTTCAAAAGTTAATACAACATATTTTTATAATAGACAATATAAAAAAGATGAGATAAAGAGAAAAGAATTAGGTGATTATATGGTTAAAAATAGAATTACAATCAAAGATCTTGCTAAGGAAGCTAATTTGTCTCAGAGAACAATACAAAGAATTTTATATACCGAAAATAATTATACAAAGAAAACGAAAGATGCAATAAATAGATATTTAGGTAAAGAGCTTTTATAATTAGGTTGTAAAATATCGTAATATAATGTTATAATAATATTACAAAAGTGTATACAATAAACATAAAGCTTTATTTTACAAGGTTTTATTAAACATATAAATAAGAAATTATTAATAAAATTTAATAACTGTTGTTTCAAATGTTTGACATTGTTTTAACAAATATATATAATAAGTTTAATAAAAAATGTACTAAAGATTGGGGATAGATTATGGAAGAGAAGAAAATATCAACAGCTGTTATTAAAAGATTACCCAAATATTATAGATACCTAGGAGACTTATTAGAAAATGACGTTATCAGAATTTCCTCAAAAGAATTAAGTGAAAGAATGGGAGTAACAGCTTCTCAAATAAGACAAGATTTAAATAACTTTGGTGGTTTCGGACAACAAGGGTATGGTTATAATGTTGAGTATTTATATAATGCTATAGGTAAAATTTTAGGGTTAGAAAATAAATATAATGCTATAATTGTTGGGGCAGGAAATCTAGGACAAGCACTTGCTAATTATACTAATTTTGATAAACGAGGGTTTGAAGTTAAAGGACTTTTTGATGTTAATCCAAGACTAATTGGGATTACCGTTAGAGGAATTGAAATAAAAGATTTAGATGAGATGGAATCTTTTATCAAAGAAAACGATATAGATATTGCAGTTCTTACATTGCCAAAGCAAAAGGCTCCAAAAATTGCAAATGATTTAGTAGAATATGGAATCAAAGGGATTTGGAATTTTGCTCCTGTAGATTTACAATTATCAGATAAAAATGTTATCATAGAAAATGTACATTTACTAGATAGTTTAATGACGCTTTCTTATAATATTAAAGAAAAAATTTAATTTTCATTCTAGATGGTGATTGCAGATCAAATGTTTCCTGTAGATAAGAAAGGTACTCATATGAATGAGTACCTTTCTTATTCTTATAAAATATAAAATATAATGATATTGTTCTATAGAATATAGCAAATTTATACGATATAATTTATATAAAGAATCCTAAAAATTCTCATAAAGCAGAAGTTAAATAAGAAGTAGTTATATATTAAATAGGGACGTGATAGTATGTTTATTAGAAAACAAAAAATTGACAAGCCAATTAAGATTGATAAGAAAGTACATTTACTTACATTAGATAGCAGATGGCATGAACTTTTTGAGAATAAAAAACCTAGAAAAATCTCCGAACTAGAAAAAAAACTTAATAAATTATTAGGAGAGCAAGGACAATTAACAAATGATCTTAAAGAGTATTCTTTGCTTAAGAAAAAAATGATGGCTGATATAGTAGATAATATGAAAGAAGCTATTGAAGATGAAGATGATAAAGCAATTAATGAAATGACTAAAAGTAAAAAATATATAAATGATATTAAAACTAAGTTGGAAAAAATAGAAGATAGGATGGGAGTATTACCTGAAGAATTAGAAAAGTTAAACAAAGAATTATTAGCATATTCTATGCAAGATTGCTATATGCGTATGTATTCAAATAAAAAAGAATTAGATGAATTAGAAAATTGGATTGAGAAAGTAAGACAAGAATTAAAAGAAAAAGTAATTAAAAAAAATGAAGTGAAAGAAGAATATGATAAGATTTATTCATATATGCATGACTTAGTTGGATATGAAATTATTGAGATGTATGATAAAAAATATTTAGGAGGTAGTAATGATAAGAGGAATCGGGAATGATATAATTGAAATAGATAGAATAGAGAAAGCACTTACAAATAATAGATTTTTAGAAAAATATTTTACAGAAGATGAAAACGAGCTTTTTAAAAGTAAAAAATATAGAGCTGAGTCTATTGCTGGTAATTTTGCCGTGAAAGAGGCAGTTTCTAAAGTTTTAGGAACAGGATTTAGAAGTTTTTCTCCTATAGATATTGAAGTCTTGCGTGATAATAATAATAAGCCTTTTGTTAATTTATATAATAGAGCGAAAGAATTAGCAGATGAACTTGGTATTAATGAAATACATGTGTCTATATCCCATTCTAAAGATAATGTGATAGCAATAGCTATAGGTGAGGGAAAGGGGAAATAAAATTGAAAGTTGTTAATAGTAATGAAATGAGGGAAATTGATAGATATACAATAGACAACATAGGAATTCCCGGAATAGTACTTATGGAAAATGCAGCAATGGCAGTTGTTAGCGAGACAATTCAATTAATTAGAAAATGCAAGAAAATTGTTATATGTTGTGGTATAGGTAATAATGGAGGAGACGGATTTGCAATAGCAAGAATATTAAAGTGTAATAATATTGATGTTTCTATTGTGATAATTGGTGATACTAGTAAAATAAAAGGTGATGCTAAGATAAATTATGATATTGCTAGAAAATTAGATATTAATATTTTTGAGTATAGTAGTGAAGAAAAGCAACAAAATGTAGAAAATATATTAGAAAAAAGTGATGTAATTTTTGACGCAATATTTGGTACGGGATTATGTAGAGAGATAACAGGTAAATACTTAGAAATAATTAATATAATAAATAAAGTTAATGCTTATAAAATCGCTGTAGATATACCTTCAGGACTAAATGCCAATACTGGACATGTTTTAGGTGCTTGTATATTAGCAGATAAAACAATTTCTTTTTGCCTTCCTAAAGTTGGGTTATTATTATACCCAGGACTAGGTTATGTAGGAGATTTAATTATTGCAGATATTGGTATACCCAATAGGTCATTAGAAAGAATTGAATCAAATATATCTATTATGGATGATTATAATTTTAGAAATTTTATGCCTAAAAGAAAAGCTATGTCTCATAAAGGGACTTATGGTAAAATACTTGTTATTGCTGGTACAGAGAAAATGGCTGGAGCAGCTGTAATGACTACTTTAGCTTCTTATCGTACAGGAGCAGGATTAGTAAAAACATTTATTGAGAAATCTATATCTAGTATTATAACAACTTGTGTACCGGAAGCAATAATTGAAACATATACTAGAAATGGTAATAACTTATTAGAAGAAGATAAAAATAAGCTATTAGATAATTTAAAATGGGCTGATACTATTGCAATTGGACCTGGACTTAGTAATGATGACATAACTAGAGAAATGTTAGAAATAATTATTAATAATTATGATAAAAAAATTGTAATTGATGCAGATGGTATTAATGTATTGGCAAAAGACCTTGATATTTTAAATAAAAGAAAAAGTGAAATAGTAATAACTCCTCATATTGGTGAGATGTCAAGACTAACTAAATATAGTATAAGTGATATAACTAATAATACCATAAATATTGCAAGAGAATTTAGCGAAAAATATGGGGTAACATGTGTTTTGAAAAGTTCTAGAACGATTACTGCATCTAAAAAAGGTATAGTAAACATAAATATATATGGTAACTCAGGAATGGCTACAGCAGGGTCAGGAGATGTTTTAACAGGTATAATTGTATCATTAATTGCACAAGGAATGAATCCTTTTGATGGGGCTATATTAGGTGTCTATATTCATAGTAAAGCAGGAGATAAGGCAAAAGAAGAAGTAGGAGAATATGCACTTATTGCAAATGATATTATCAATAGTATACCTTATGTAATGAAATTAGGTTATAATGAATAATAATATTATAAGATAGAATTTAAATTCACAATTTATTTTGGTATAGAATTTATAGGAATACTAAATTAGATTTTAAATTCTTATACATGATAAATGGAGGAAAGTATGAAAAAATACGAAAGAGTATATGCGCATATTGATTTGGATGCGATTATATATAACGTTAACAGTATTAGAAAAGTATTATCACCAAATACTAAATTAATGCCTATACTAAAAGCTGATGGTTATGGTCACGGAGCTGTTCCTATTTCGAAGGAATTAGTTAAAATTGGTATTGATAGATTTGCTGTTGCTACTATAGAAGAGGCGATAATTCTTAGAAAAAATGGTATTAATGGGGAAATTCTTATTTTAGGATATACTTCTGATGATATGGCTAATAAAATAATTGAATATGATTTGATACAGACTGTTTATAAATTATCGATGGCCAAAAATTTATCAGATAGGGCAGTTGAAAGTAATACAACTGTAAAAATACATTTGAAAATAGATACTGGAATGGGTAGAATTGGTTTTTTGCCGAGCGATGAATCTATTGATATTATTAAATGCATCTATAAACTTCCTAATATTGAGATAGAAGGCATTTATTCACATTTTTCAAAAGCTGATGAAATTGATAAATCTTTTACTTATAATCAATTAAATGTTTTTAATAATTTCGTAAATAGACTTGATGATGCAGGTGTTAATGTGAATATAAAGCATGTTGCAAATAGTGCTGGAATTATTGATATCGATAGTTCTCATATGGACTTAGTTAGACTTGGAATATGTTTATATGGGTTTTATCCTTCTGATGATGTTATAAAAGAACATATTAATTTACAACCAGTTTTAACACTAATCAGCCATATTATACATATAAAGGAAGTAGAAGAAGGTACTCCTATTGGTTATGGAGGTACATTTGTAACAAAAAGAAAATCTAAAATAGCTACTATACCAGTAGGATATGCAGATGGTTATGATAGATTACTTTCTTCAAAAGGTAAAGTCTTAATTGGTGGAGAATATGCTCCAATAATAGGTAGAATATGCATGGATCAGTTTATGGTTGATATTACACATATACCAAATGTGAATGACTTAGATGAAGTTATACTTATTGGTAAGCAAGGTGATAATGAAATTACAGCAGATGATATAGCAAAAATTAAAGGAACTATAAACTATGAAATAGTGTGCCAGCTAAGTAAAAGGATACCTAGAGTTTATTTCAAAAATAATAAATACTTATGTTCCATTGATTATTTTTAAAAAAAGTTTTTGCTCTTCGTTTATGAATTACCAGTAACGAATTACTATTATTAAAATATATAATTAGTTTTGTATATTAAATAAGAAATAAGTCAATAATGGTAATATAATAAATTAGGAGTTGAACTTTTACATAAGAGCACCATGAAAATTGTAGTTATAGGATAATTGGAATTAAAAATTATAAATAAATAACTATAGAATACAAAAGATATAAATTTTATTAAGATTGGTATTTTTTGAAGGTGAGGTTTAGAAGTTCAGCAAGATTTAGCGGAGAGTGAGTAATGTGGTAGTAAAACGTGGGGATGTTTTTTATGCAGATTTAAGACCTGTAATTGGGTCTGAACAAGGTGGTATACGTCCTGTGCTTATTGTTCAAAATGATATTGGAAATAAATATAGCCCAACTGTAATATGTTCGGCAATAACATCTCAAATTAATAAAGCTAAGCTTCCAACTCATGTAGAAATTGAGGCTATTAAATATGATTTGGTTAAAGACTCAGTTATTTTATTAGAACAAATAAGAACAATAGATAAAAAAAGATTAAAAGAAAAAGTGTGTCATTTAGAAGAAAATGTGATGGAAAAAGTTAACAAAGCATTAGTTGTTAGTTTTGGAGTTGATACATAGTTAAAAGACTTCCCAGAAGGGAAGTCTTAATTATTGGAGCTGAAAAAACCTTTAGTTGTGACCTGAAATATGTCTTGCCTTTTCTATTTTTTTGTATATAATATAAATAATACTATTTTTTACCTAAGAGCAATATTTTTATGTAGGAATAACGAGGCGTAGTCCCTTTTGCTGCTAAATAGAGAATTTTGCTAATGTCCTACTAATGAAAGAGGGAGATATTATGGATTTTAATACAATAATCAGTCAGATTTTAGTATTATTTATTGTGCTTTTTTTAGGTTGTTTTGTAAGAAAGAGAAATATTATTGATGAACATGCTAGCAAAAAAATTTCTAGTCTTGTTGTTAATGTTACAGCTCCTTTTTTAATAATTAGTTCAATGATGAAAAAAACTGAACTTGGTGGTAAGGATATTTTTCAGATTTTATCGGTTTCAATAGTAATGTACATATGTTTATTTTTTTTAACATTTATTATCCCTAAATTAATTAAAGTTGAAAAAGAAAATTTAGGAGTTTATAAATTTATGATCATGTTTTCAAATGTAGGATTTATGGGATTTCCTGTTGTAAGTTCTATATATGGTCCAGAAGCGATTTTTTATGCTGCTATTTATAATTTGCCTTTTTATGCATTAGTATATACTTTGGGGATATACTTTATTGCATCAAATAATAATGACAAAGTAAAATTTGATTATAAGAAGATGTTAAATCCAGGTGTGTGTGCTGTAATAATTGGTTTATTTATATTTTGTTTTAAAGTAACATTACCTTTAGTTATATCTGAAACTGTTAATATGATTGGGGGACTAACTACACCTCTTTCTATGATAGTTATTGGTTCATCTTTAGCTAATATAAATATAAAGATGATATTTTCAAATAGTAAATTATATTTATATAGTTTTTTGAAATTAGTTGTATTTCCTGTTTTAATCTTACTTATTGTTAGACAGTTAGGGTTTAGTAATATAATGATCGGTGTACCTGTTATTATATCTGGAATGCCTATTGCTGCAAATGCTGTTATTTTAAGTAAAGAGTATGGAGGAAATGATGTTATTGCTTCAGAAGGTGTTTTTATTAGCACAATGCTGTCAATAATATCTATTCCATTATTAGTATATTTACTAAGTATATAAATTGCTTTTCTTATCTAAGTAATTGCAGCTCCATTATCTAATCTGTAGGGAGGGATTTGATATGTTAAATAATATTAAGAAAGATAAATATTTTTATTCAAAACTAATAGCAATAGGATTACCTATTGCATTTCAAAACTTTATTACGTCTGCATTAAATTTAATTGATGTTTTTATGATTAGTTCATTAGGAGAAACATCCATTGCTGGTGTTGGTGGAGCTAATAAACTATATTTTTTATTAAATTTGTTTTTATTTGGAACTAGTAGTGGAACAGGTATTTTTTCTGCTCAATATTGGGGAAAAAAAGATACTAAGAATATAAAAAGGATATTAGGGTTATGCTTGATTATTAGTATTAGTGGGGGAATGTTATTTTCTTTAGCAGCAATTGGTTTTCCAAGGTTAATAATGAGTATTTTTGCAAAAGAAAATCAAGTTATTGTTGAAGGAGCAAAATATTTACGAATAATTGGAATTAGTTATTGTTTTACTGCTGTTTCTTTTTCTTATATATTTGTGTTAAGAGGTATGAATTATGTAAAGATACCAATGTTTATAACAATTATTTGTATAGGCATTAATACATTTCTTAACTGGGTATTAATATTTGGTAATTTAGGTTTTGATTCTATGGGAGTAAAAGGTGCTGCAATTGCAACGTTAGTAGCTAGGGTTATAGAATGTATTTTATTAATTTTAAGTGTATACATATTAAAATTACCTATTGCAGGTAAGGTTAAAGAACTTTTTGATATTAGTAAAGCATTTTTAATTAAATATCTAACTACAGTTACTCCGGTAATTGTGAATGAAGTAATGTGGTCATTGGGTGTAGCTGTTTATGCTATAGTTTATGGAAGAATGGGTGAAACAGTAATGGCTACAATGACATTAACCCAAACGATTGAACAGCTTTTCATGGTTTTGTTTTTTGGCATTTCTAGTGCTTGTGGAGTAATATTAGGTAATGAAATTGGTAACGATAAGAGTAAACAAGCTTTTGAATATGGGAAAAAATTTATTAAATTAGGAATTGTTATATCGATAGTTATGAGTGCTATGATAATAGCAGTATCGGGTAACATTATTCAACTGTTTAATAATGTAGACTATGATGTAAAATACTACTCAAGATTATGTTTAATGGTATTTGGAATGTACCTACCATTTAAAGTACTTAATCTTATATTAATTGTTGGTGTTCTTAGGAGTGGAGGAGATACTAAGTTTACTATGATTCTAGATATGTGTGGAGTATGGTGTATAGGTGTTCCTTTAGCTTTAATAAGTGGGTTATATCTTAAACTAGAGATACAATATGTTTATGCGTTTATATTTACAGAAGAAGTTATTAAACTTATATTCTCCATGAGGCGTATGTATTCTAAAAAATGGTTAAATAACCTAGTATAAAATTTGTATTATATATTAAAACATGATAAAATGTTTGTGAATTAATATTAAGGAGTGAAATTTATGTCAGGACATTCAAAGTTTGCAAATATAAAACATAGAAAAGAAAGACAAGATGCTAAAAAAGGAAAAGTTTTTACTAAATTAGGTAGAGAAATTGCAGTTGCAGTAAAAGAAGGCGGTTCAGATCCGTCAACTAATTCTAAATTAAAGGATGTTGTTGCAAAAGCAAAAGCAAATAATATGCCTAATGATACTATAACTAGAAGTATAAAAAAAGCAGCTGGTGAACTTGGAAATATAAACTATGAACAAATTACATATGAAGGATATGGACCAAGTGGAGTAGCGGTTATTGTTGATTGCTTAACTGAAAATAAAAATAGAACTGCTGCTAATGTAAGACATGCTTTTAGTAAAAATGGTGGTAACCTTGGGACTACTGGATGTGTTTCTTTTATGTTCGATAAAAAAGGTCAAATAATCATTGAACGTATAGAAGATATAGACGAAGATGAATTAATGATGGTTGCACTTGAAGCAGGAGCTGAAGATTTTGTAGGTGGAGAAGATTTTTATGAAATTATTACTGTACCAGAAGATTTTAGTAGTGTAAATACTGCTATAGAGCAAGCTGGCTATAAATCTTTATCAGCTGAAATAACAATGATAGCTCAAACTACAAATAAATTAGAGAATCAAGATGATATGAGTAAAATGAACAATTTAATTGACATGCTTGAAGAAGATGATGATGTTCAAAATGTATACACTAACGTTGAAGATTAAGAGATAAGCTAGTAAACTAAAGAACTTGTATTTGTTTTTATAAATAAAATGTTAATAATATGACAAATAATAAACATCTCAAATTTTGAGGTGTTTTATTATGCCCAAAATTAAAAATTATTATTAATTTGTTCAAAGTCGATTTATTTGTAATATTATCAATTATTAATAAAATTTAGTGATTAATGAAAATTTAAGTAGTTAATTTAATATTTTAAATTTTTAAATAATATGATATAATGATAGTGAGGAGGAGAGTATATGAAATTTTATATCATTTTTATCTTATGTGGGTTTATTTATGGTGTATTTGTGGCAATTTTGTTTTGTCAAATAACTAACAAAAAGAGAAATATTGCTTCTTTTGGAATGGGGTGTATAATTAGTACTTTTTTAGCTGTGTATAATATTTTTACAGATGAGATTTCGCTGAATAAGACAGATATGTTTGTTTGGTTTATTGTGTTTTTTATTGTTGGATTTATTTTATGTTTTATTATTTATATTTATTCTTTGAATATTCAAGAAGATAGAAATTATAAAGTCAAACCAATTGATATACTTATGAATAACTATAATATATTAGAAGCACAGTTTAATGATATGAAAGTGGAAATTGAAAATAGAAATGAGATAAAAAACAAGGAGTTATTAGAAAAGGAAAAAGATATTCAAATAGCAAAGCAAGAATTACGAGAATTAGATAAGAAGATTAAAGATCAAATTAGACAAGGAATTTATATAAATAATAATAAGGAAATTCCTGTTACACAATATTTTATTGATAGGCTTCCTGAGTATGTAGAAAATCTTGTGAATTACATTATAGAATTAAATAACAAAACAGATATGTTTATAAAAAATTATGATAATCATCGTAATAGTCAACAGCAATTTTTACAAGGCTATATGTATGCAATGGCTGTAATTACTTGTAAAGTTTTATTTGATACTAATAAAGATGTAAATGTATGTATTGAATTTTTAGGAGACTTAGATAATAATAAAGTATGTACTGATATTGATAAAACTGATAGTATTTACAAGGTAACTGGCGATAAAGCTATGTTTGTAAGAGAAGAAGTTGATATTAATGATAATAGTTTTAATAGCGAAAAAAGTAATTGGGAAGATATTTTAGTCATAGAATTTAAAAAAGTGAATATAATTAAAATGGAGATACGAATTAGGAATTCTACAAAATATAAAGAGTTTACATGCTTCTTGAAATATTGTAAGATCGATCAAATAATACAATATTTTATATTGGAACTGTTTAATGAGTGTAACATTACTAATAAAAGGGAGGCTAATAATGGCTAAGATTAATACTGTAGAAGCATTTATAAAAGCTTCTAGAATAATAAGTGAGACAAATGATCCTATTGTTTTGCAAAGGCTTAATAATATACTCTATAGATCACTAAAGAATACAAATGAATCAGATGACACAGAGTATATTTACTTAACTAGAGAAGAGAAAAAAATATTTAGTTGTAGGTAGCATCAAAAATAATATAGGTAATTTGTCCTATTTTGTTAAATATGTGTCATATATTTTAAATAATTGTGTATAATTATTATATAGTAATAATAAGATATAAAAAAGATATAAATTTTGGGATGGGATGGGGTGTGGTTGTAATGTATGCAAATAACTACGAATTAAAGACCCTAGTTGAACTTACAGAAAATTTTGTAGACTTCTTGGACAGGTTATATAAGAAGGGAAGTATAACAAAAGAACAGTTTAAGGAAATGACTCACGATAAGGTTGAATTTATTAATAATATGAATAGAAATAATTAACGTATCACCTCAATATTATTCATTATATTTAATTTTAAATAGGCAAGTTGATATATATTATCTAAAGTGGTAGTCGTAATTTTAGGGTTACTGAAAAATTTTAATTACTTTTCAGTGGCTTCATAAATATACGACTATTTTTTTAGTATAAATAATGATAATATATAAAAGAAATTACTTACTCAACTTTCCCACATCATATTCTATGCAGATAAGCTAATTTGCAGAATAAAAATATAGGTGTTCTTCTATATATTTATTCTGCAAACCAGACCTATAACACTTAATTTATCTGCATTAAATTAAAGTTGGGAAAGTTGATTACTTAACAAAAATATTTTATAAGGAGTTTATAATGGAAAAGATAGATAGAATGAAAAAATTAGTTTATATACTTAATAAAGCTAGTAAAGTATATTACCAGGAAAACAATGAAATCATGAGTAATTTTGATTATGATAAATTATATGATGAATTAGTAGAGTTAGAAAAGATAACAGGCGTTACTATGAGTGATAGCCCTACAATAAAGGTTGGATATACTTTGCTCAGTTCATTGCCTAAGGAAAAACATAAAACAAAGATGCTTTCCCTTGATAAAACAAAAGAGGTTATGGCATTAAAGGATTGGATAAAAGATAAAGAAGGTATCTTATCGTGGAAGTTAGATGGGTTAACTATAGTTTTAACTTATAATAACGGAGAGCTTGTAAAAGCAGTAACAAGAGGAAATGGTGAAATTGGTGAAGTAATTACTAATAACGCAAAAGTTTTTAAAAACATCCCTCTTAATATTTCTTATAAAAAGGAGTTAGTTATTCGTGGAGAAGCAGTAATTAAATATTCTGATTTTAAAACAATTAATGATTCTATAATAGATAAAGATAAATATAAAAATCCTAGAAATTTATGTAGTGGAACAGTTAGACAACTAAATAATGAAATTACTGCTAAGAGAAATGTCAATTTCTTTGCCTTTTCACTAGTTGAAGCAAATGATATTGATTTTAAGGATTCTAAGATTAATCAATTCAAATGGTTGGAATCACTGGGATTTGATACAGTAGAAATAAGCATTGTTAATAAAAATAATTTGGAAGATTCTATTAAAACATTTGAAGAAAAAATTATCGATAATGATTTTGGATCAGATGGTTTAGTACTTACTTATAATTCTATTTCTTATTCAAATAGTTTAGGTCAAACATCTAAGTTTCCAAGACACTCTATTGCATTTAAGTGGAGTGATGAACTAAAAGAAACCAAACTTATAAACATAGAATGGAGTGCATCTAGAACAGGTGCCATTAATCCTATTGCTGTTTTTGAACCTATTGAGCTTGAAGGAACAACGGTTAAAAGAGCAAGCCTTCATAATGTAAGTATATTAGAAAAGCTTGAATTAATTGAAGGAGATACAATTGAGGTATATAAAGCAAATATGATTATTCCTCAGGTGGCAAAAAATCTATCTAAGGTTGAACAAGATGATAGTAATGATTCAATGCGTAAAATATCATTACCTCATAAATGTCCAGTTTGTGGTGGAGATGTAGAAATTAAGCAAGTAAATGATGTAAAAGTTCTATATTGCTTAAACGTTGATTGTCAGGCTAAGAAAATAAAAGCTTTCACTCATTTTGTGGGAAGAGACGCTATGAATATTGAAGGACTATCTGAGTCTACAATACAGAAATTCATAGATAAAGGATTTATTAAAACTTTTGCAGATATATATAGAATTGAAAAACATAGAGAAGATATTGTATTGATGGAAGGGTTTGGAGAAAAATCTTATATTAATTTAATAAATTCTATAGAAAAAAGTAAAAAAGTATTGCTTCCAAATTTTATATATTCATTGGGAATTATTAATGTTGGACTAAGTAATGCAAAACTCCTTTGCAAATATTTTGATTATGATTTTGATAAAATAATATCAGCTTCAGAAGAAGAGTTTATTGAAATTGAAGGCTATGGAGCCATTATTGCAAGATCTATAGAAGAATATTTTTCTAATGAGGATAATATCCAGAATATAAAAGAGTTACTTGAGTTTATAGCTTTTGAAGAAGTTGAATTAAGTAATAATAATACTCTTGAAGGAAAAACTTTTGTTATAACAGGAAGTCTTGAAGTTTATTCTAATAGAAAAGAACTGAAAGAATATATAGAGAGTTTAGGCGGCAAGGTTACTGGAAGTGTTACAAGTAAAACAAATTATTTAATTAATAATAACGTAGAGTCTTCATCTTCTAAAAATAAGAAAGCAAAAGAGTTAGGAGTGCCTATTATTAATGAAGAGGATTTTCAAAAGTTATTGTTTTAAATAACCCCTTATGGTAGAATGTTATTTAAGAAATTTGTGACAGGTATTGGTTATGAAATTCTTGTAAGTAATATGTATATATTTTTATTCATATTACATATAAGAATTTTTCATTTATATATGATTATAATAGAGGAGGAATAGTTGTGAAAATAACAAAAGAACAAGTAGAACATGTTGCTAACCTTGCTCGGTTGAATCTTACAGAAGAAGAAAAAGAAGAAATGATTAGTGATATGGGAGTTATTATTGAATTTGCTGATAGGATTAATGAATTAAATATAGAAGATATTACTCCTACAGCACATGTTATACCAATTAATAATGTGTTTAGAGAAGATATAGTACAACCATCATTTTCAAGAGATGAGTTATTAAAGAATGCTCCTAATAAAGAAGATGGTTGTTTTAGTGTGCCACGAATAGTTGAATAAATATAGGTAAGGAGGCAATTTGATGGATTTAATTAAGATGACGGCTCATGAACTTAGAGATAAATTAATAGCTAAAGAAATAAGTAGTGAAGATATTACAAGAGCATATATAGATAGAATTAATAAAGTAGAAGACAAAGTTAATTCTTATATAACATTAACAACCAATGAAGCGTTATATAAGGCTAAAGAAGTCGATACAAAAAGGGTAAACGGAGAAGAGTTAGGGGAACTTGCAGGAATACCAATAGCTATTAAAGATAACATATGTACAAAAGGTGTTAAAACAACATGTGCATCAAAAATGCTTGAAGATTTTGTACCACCTTATAGTGCGACAGTAGCAGATAAACTTTCAAGTAGTGATATTGTTTTACTTGGAAAACTTAATATGGATGAATTTGCAATGGGTTCTTCTACTGAAAATTCTTATTTCCATAAAACTATGAATCCATGGGATTTAACAAGAGTTCCAGGAGGTAGTTCAGGTGGTTCAGCTGCAGCGGTTGCAGCAAATGAAGCGGTATTTACTCTAGGATCAGATACAGGAGGGTCAATTAGACAACCTGCTCATTACTGTGGTGTAGTAGGTATGAAACCTACTTATGGAACAGTATCTCGTTATGGTTTAGTTGCTTTTGCATCATCTCTAGATCAAATTGGTCCGTTAACAAAAGATGTAAAAGATATGGCACTTGTGTTAAATGCAATAACAGGATATGACAAATTTGATTCAAGTTCTGCTAATATTAAATATGCAGATTATACAGAAGGACTTAATAAAGATATAAAAGGTATGAGAGTTGCACTTCCAAAAGAATATTTTTCAGAAGGCATTCAACCAGAAATTAAGGAAAAAGTACTTAATGTTGCAAAAGAATTAGAAAAAATGGGTGCAATTGTTGAAGAAGTAAGCATGAATATGACTGATTTAGCACTACCTGCGTATTATTTAATTTCATCAGCAGAAGCGTCTTCTAACTTAGCTAGATATGACGGAGTTAAATATGGATACAGAGCAAAGAATTATGATAATTTGATTGATTTATATAAAAAGACAAGAGATGAAGGATTCGGAAAAGAAGTAAAAAGACGTATTATGCTGGGAACTTATGCACTTAGTTCAGGATATTATGACGCATACTACAAAAAAGCTCAACAAGTTAGAACATTAATTAAAAATGAATTTAATCAAGTATTTGAGAAATATGATATTATTCTAACTCCAACTGGACCAACAACTGCTTTTAAAATTGGCGAAAAAAGAAATAATCCTGTTGAAATGTACATGAATGATATATGTACAGTACCAATTAATATTGCGGGAGTTCCTGCTTTATCAATGAATTGTGGATTTGATAGCAATAATATGCCTATAGGTGTTCAATTTATATCAAAAGCATTTAACGAAAAAACTATCTTAAATCTTGCTTATGCGTATGAGCAAAATGTAAAATTACCTAGGATAGAACCACAATTATAAATGGATTATTATAAGTATTAACATACACTATGTTGCAAGCATATAAGAACATAATGGATTAGAGCGTTAATATTACCAATAAAAATTATATAATATTTAAAAGAAACCTAAAGATATACTGTTATAAGGGGATTATTGTCAAATAAATATGAATATAAAAATTTATGAATATACAGAGGTGAAAAGATTGAGCTACTTAGATTATGAAGTCGTAATTGGATTAGAAGTACATTCTGAACTAAAAACTAAAACAAAAATATTCTGTAATTGTACTACAGAATTTGGTGGAGAACCAAATACTCATTGTTGTCCTATATGTACAGGAATGCCAGGAACTTTACCTGTTCTTAATGAAAAAGTTGTTGAGTATGCTATAAAAGCTGGTTTAGCAACTAATTGTAGTATTAATAAATTTAGTAAACAAGATAGGAAAAATTATTTCTATCCTGATCTGCCAAAAGCTTATCAGGTATCACAATATGACCTTCCTTTATGTTATGAAGGAGAAGTAGAAATAGAAGTAAATGATGCTGCAAAGAAAATTCGTATCAATAGGATACACATTGAAGAAGATGCAGGGAAATTAATTCATGAATCTGGAGAAGGTTCAATTGTGGATTATAACAGGTGCGGAGTTCCTCTAATTGAAATTGTTACAGAACCAGACTTTAGCTCTTCTGATGATGTAAGAGTTTTCTTAGAAAAACTTAGAACGATTCTTTTATATGTAGATGTTTCTGACTGTAAAATGAACGAAGGTTCTTTCCGCTGTGATGTAAATTTATCTGTTAGGAAAAAAGGAGATAAAGAACTAGGTACTCGTACAGAAATGAAAAACATGAACTCCATTAACTTCGCAGTTAAAGCAATAGAATATGAGGCTAAACGTCAAATAAAAGTTATTGAAGATGGCGGTAATGTTATTCAAGAAACAAGAAGATGGGATGAATCAAGAGGAATTACTGTTTCTATGAGAAGTAAAGAAGAAGCACATGATTATCGTTATTTTCCTGAACCAGATCTTATGCCTATTATCACATCACAAGAAAAAATAGATGAGATTGAAAAATCTATACCAGAATTACCAGATAGTAGAGAAAAAAGATATGTGGAAGAATATAAAATTACAAAATATGATGCAAGATTAATTGTAGCATATAAAAACATGGCTGATTTTTATGAAGAGGCAGCTAATGAATCAAAAAATTGTAAAGCTGTTGCAAATTGGATAATAACTGAAATATATGGAAGACTCAATGAAGAAGAAAAAGAACAAGCAAAAATTCCATTTAAACCAGATATCTTGACAGAATTAGTTAATATAATAGAAGATGGAACTATTAGTAATAGTATTGGGAAAAAAGTATTTGTAGATTGCTGGGAATCAGGAAAACGACCTATAGAAATAGTACAAGAAAAAGGATTAAAACAAATTAGCGATAATTCACAACTAGAAGAATTAGTAAAAGAAGTTATTGATAATAACGAAAAAGCAGTTAACGATTTTATTAATGGTAGAGAAGCTGCAATTGGAGCATTAGTTGGACAGATGATGAAAGCTACTAAAGGTAAAGCAAATCCTAAGATGGTTAACGAATTACTAAGAAAAACAATAAATGAATTAAAATAAAGCTAATTATAACGATAATCCGACTTTTTCATCTGCTGAAAAAGTCGGATTAATTAATGCAAATCTATGACATTTCTTTTTTGAATTCCAAGAGTAATTTAATATAGTAAAATATATTTTTTGTATAATAAAAATTATGAGTTTACATATACTAATATTATTGAAATATAAAAACTTAGTAGTTGATTGTTATAATTATTATATTATAAAGGATAGATTGACATGAAAAAATATATTGCAGTTGCTATAATAATTGGAATTATCACTATTTGTACAGGTTGTAAAGGAAATAAAATAGATAATGATATATATCAAAATACACGAGATGTATTTTTAGAAGAAATATATCCAAATTAATATATATTATAGAAAGAATGCTCCTTTCTAAAAAAATTATAGGAGCATTTTCTATTTATGCTATTAAAATACGAGGTTGTTTACAATTTTATAAGAAGTTTTATAATGGTTTATTTTATAATAACTACTTTTTTGTCACTAGGAGTAACATACATAGAATAATTGGTATGATAGATTACATATCCTGGAACTGAACCCGCAGGTTTTTTTATATTTTTTTTCAATGTATAATCTACAGCAACTTTTGTAGAAGTATTTGCTTTGCTATAAAAAGCAGCAAGTTGAGCGGCTTCCTCAAAAGCAGAATCACTTAATTCACGACCATTTGTTTTTACAATAACATGAGAGCCTGGAACTTCTTTGGTATGAAACCACCAATCATTTGAATTTGCAAATTTCATAGTTAATTCATCGTTTTGCAAATTATTTTTTCCTACATAAATATCAAAACCATCACTTGTTTGATAATGAAAAGGTTTGGATTTTTGTAGAGATTTTTTATTCTTATTTTTTCTAAATCTTAGATACCCATAATTCATTAATTCTTCACGTATCATTATTAAATCTTCTTCAGCTTGTACAAAATTTAAAGAACTTTGTATGGATTCTAGATGGTTAATTTCTGCTTTTGTATCTTCTATATGTTCCGTTAGAGCAAAATAAGTTCTTTTTAATTTATTATAACGATTATAATATTTTGTAGCGTTTTCAGAAGGTGATAAATTAGGACTTAATGAAATAGTTATTTCTTCATTTGTATAATAATTAATAGTAGTAAACTTATCAGATCCTTCTTTAATATTATAAATATTAGCAGTAATAAGCTCACCCTTTATTTTATATTTATCACGGCTTTCTGTATCTTTTATCTGTTTTAATTGAAGATCTAATTTTTTATAACAACGTTCTAAATTGATTGATATTATTTTTTTTATATCACTTGATTTTTGACTAATCCTTGAGTTATTAGAGCTTTTTGCATAGTACTTATCTAGAAGCTGTGATATAGAGTCAAAAGAAATTGTGCTATATTCACTGTAACTAGTAAGACTCACAGAACTAAATTCTTTATAACAATCATTATTATCAACAATAATATTTGGGTAATAATTATAGTTATTAAGAGTATCTTTTAAGGATTGATAATAAGTAAATAAATTATTAAAATCTTCTTTTGTTAGTTCAGAAGTATTCGTTGAACTATTTAAGGAAGCTTTATAACATAATTCTTCTGCAATTATTGGGCTTATACCATTAAATGTAAAGTATAGAGCTTTATGGATAATAGTATTTTTATTTTTAAGTAGATCACTAAACTCTTCTAGTGAATAGTCATTTAACGGATTTACTTTATTTTTTGATGGGGGATAAGCATATATTCTGCCCGGCAAAACTTCTCTAACAGAACTTACATTTAGAGAAACGTGCTTAATACTATCAAGTATTTTATTATCATTGTCACATAGAATAATATTACTATGTCTACCCATAATTTCTATGATTAGCTTCTTCGTACATAAATCACCTAATTCATTTAAGTGTTCAATATGAATTTCAACAATTCTTTCAAAATTAGGTTGTTTTAACTTTAGGACTTTACCACCAGTTATATATTTCCTAAGTAACATACAGAAATTAGGTGGGTTTAATGGATTCTTTTTTTGAATTTCAGTTATATGAATTCTAGGCATATTAGCTAATGCCGAAAGTAATAATTTATATGATTTTTTATTATTTCTAATAGATATTATTAATTCATCGTTTTCAGGTTGATATATTTTATCAATTCTACCACCAACTATTAAATTATTAAGTTCATATACAATATTAGAAATTACAATACCGTCTAGTGCCATTTATGTTCATTCCTTTCATGTAACATAAGTAGTTGAAAAACTACATTATACAATATGTCATGTTTAAATACAATTATCAGTATAACATTAAGTACTAAAAAATAAAAGATATAGGTAATGGCAAAAAAGGATTTTATGTAATAAATAATTTTATATTATTTATTAGTATGAGTTTTTCTATATTTTGTTGGTGTGGTCCCAGTCTTTTTTTTAAATATCTGATTAAAATATGACTGACTATTAAAACCAACAATACCAGCAATTTGTTCAATTGAATATTGTGTTGTTTTTAGTAGGAGTTTTGACACTGATATTCTTTTTTCAATTAAATATTCGATGGGAGAAATTCCATTATATTTTTTGAACTCATGTACTAGATAGAATTTGTTCATATAAGCTACTGAAGCTAAAGAATCTAAAGTTAAATTTGATGCATAATGAACATCTATATATTTTTTTATAAAAGTACACTCTGTATTCATTTTTTTTTGGGAAGTTAGTATGATATTTGATTTAATTCTTCGTTTTAAATTAATAATTAAAATTTCTAGAAGATTTTCACAGACTAATTGGTAATTCTCCTCCTGACGCTGGGCTTCTTTTAGAATATTATATACATAGAAAAGAATTTCCTGTTTGTATTTATAATAATTATGTATAATATATGAATTTGTTGAATCCACAGTTAGAGATATACCATCTATTCCTAAAACTATATATTCTAAGGGCATGGAGTTTTTCGAGGATTCCGTATGGAGAACATATGCATTTACTATAATTAAATCATCTTTTTTAACATGAATAGTTTCATCTTTTATTTTAAAAAGCCCCGTTCCTTCAACTATATAAAATAACTCAGTGAAAGGATGCATATGCATTATGCTATACCAATCATCTTCATATCTTGCTCTTGATACGTATCTAAGTTTAGTATTATGTTTTCTTAAATCATTACTTTTAATCTCAATTAAATTATTTGACAAAACTATAATCCTCCTTAATACTTATGATTTTATTATATTGCTTTAATATTGTAAAAGCAATATAAATAAAAAAATAAGCAATATAATTATAGAAATAAAAGAGTAAAATAGGTATAATTGGGATGAAACGTAAAGAAAATTATATTTAGGGGGAAAATTATGAAAAAATTATTAACTTTACTAATTTCTGTTTGTTTAATTACATCGCTTGCTGCTTGTTCATCAAATACTAAACCTACTACTTCAGAAAATGAAAAGCAAGAAAAACAAAAACCACAAAAACAACAAAAAGCACAAAAACCACAAGAAAAAGTTTTAAAAATCGCCGGTTTGAACGGGGGATATGGAGTTGAGCATTGGAAAGAGTTAGCTTCTAAATTTGAAGCTGCAAATCCAGGAGTAAAAATTGAATTGACTCTTGAAAAAAATATAGCAGAAATTTTAAGACCTCAAATTCAAGCTAGAAATATTCCAGACATTATATATTTAGCTGTTGGTTCTGAAGGTAAATTAACAGATACTTTAATAAAAGAAAAAGCTATCCAAGATATAACTGATGTGCTAGACATGGAAGTTCCTAATGAAGGAATAAAGGTGAAGGATAAAATAGTACCAGGTTTTACAGATACTTTAATAACAAATCCATATGGAGATGGTAAAACATATTTGGTACCTTTATTTTATTCACCTTGTGGTCTTTTCTATAATAAAGACCTTTTCGAAGAAGGAAAATATAAATTCCCTGAAACTTGGGATGAATTATTAGCACTTGGAGAGACTGCTAAGAGTGATGGTATTTCTTTATTTACTTATCCAACAACTGGATATTTTGATGCCTTCTTCTATGCACTTCTTAATGAAGTAGGTGGCGCTAATTTATTTAACGAAGCTATGAACTACGAAGAAGAAGCTTGGACAAGTAAAGAGGCAACTAAGGCCTTTGAATTAATAGGTGAATTAGCTAAGTATACTCATCCGGATACAGTATCTCAAGCAAATAAAGAAGGATTTACAAAGAATCAACAATTAATATTAGATAATAAAGCTTTATTTATACCTAATGGAACTTGGTTACCAGGAGAAATGAAAGATGCGCCTAGGGCAGATGGATTTAAATGGGGATTTACAGCTCTACCAAAAGTAAAAGCAGATCAAGATGCATATTCATATACATTCTTTGAACAAATGTATATACCAGAAGGCGCTAAAGAAGTTGATTTAGCTAAAAAATTTATGGCATATATGTATTCTGACGAAGCAGCAAAAATCATATTTGAGAAAGGTCATGCAGTACAACCAATAATTGGCGTATCGAAATTTATGCAAGATGAAGATCAAAACAAGTTATTCTATTCAGTATATGATAATGGTGCGAAAGCTGCTATGGGTGGATTTGCAGCAGCTCCTCCAGTAGAAGGTGTTGACCTTACAAGTTCAGAAGGAATTCTTTTTGGAACAGTAAACTCTATTGTAACAAAGAATAAAACTGTAGAACAATGGCAAAAAGAAGTTATTGAAGCGGCAGTTAAAATTAGAAAAGCTATGAAATCTGAATAGTACTTTCTAAATGCAGCTGCTATGGGGCTGTCGTATAATACATTTTTAACATTAATATCAATTCATTTCTAAAAATGTATTTATACGATAGCCCTATTGCTTATTATGAGGAGGAAAATTATGAATAACAGAAGTTTGAAATCGTTTATTATTATTTGTATTACTCCTGCACTCTTGTTATTTTTAATTTTTATGATAGTTCCAACTATAAGCGTATTTAAGATGTCGCTTTATAAGTGGGGAGGACTGTCAGCAAAAAAAGCTTTTGTAGGATTAAATAATTTTAAAATTTTGATTAAAGATCCCAATTTTTTAAGATCTTTTCAAAATACAATCTTTATTATTGTGGTAGTTAGCGTGATAACATTAACTATAGCAATAGTATTTGCATCCATTTTAGTTCGAGAAAACATTAAGGGTGAAAACTTTTTTAGAATTATATTTTATATACCTAACATATTATCTGTTGTAGTTATATCATCTATATTTTCAGCAATATATGCTCCTAGTCAAGGACTTATAAATGGTTTTTTTAGATTATTGAAACCGGAAAGTTGGGTAAATATACAGTTTCTTGGAAATCAAAGAATTGTAATTTATGCTATAGCAGGAGCAATGATTTGGCAGGCTATAGGATATTATATGGTAATGTATATGGCCAGCATGTGTTCTATACCAATTCAGTTATATGAGGCAGCACAACTAGATGGATCAGGTAAAATAAGACAATTTTTTAATATTACATTGCCTTTAGTTTGGGATACAATTAGAACTACTTTGACATTTTTTATAATAAGTTCTATCAATTTAAGTTTCTTATTTGTAAAGGTAATGACTAGTGGAGGACCAGATGGATCTTCAGAAGTATTCTTAAGCTATTTGTACAAACAAGCCTATAACAATGCAAGTTATGGTTATGGTATGGCTATAGGTGTTACAGTTTTCTTATTTTCATTCTTATTATCGGGAATTATTAATAAAATAACAAAACGTGAAACCTTACAGTTCTAGGAGGGTCATATGAATAAGAAAAAGAAATTGATAAAAGCGAGTAATATTTATAGATTATTTATATATGTAGCATTAATAACTTTAGCTATTAGTATAATAGTACCAGTATTATGGGTATTTATGGCGTCAATAAAAGAAAATTCAGAGTTTTATGGGAACCCTTGGGCTATACCAAAAGGATTTTGTTTTAAAAACTTTATAGATGCTATTGAAAAAGCAAGAATGGGAGAGTATTTTTTAAATTCAATTATAGTAACATCTTTAGGGTTAGTTATATTGTTGGTGGTAGCTATTCCAGCATCATATGTTTTAGCTAGATTTGAATTTAAGGGAAAAAAATCCTAAACAGATTATTTATGGCTGGTCTTTTTATTAACGTAAACTATATCGTTGTTCCAATCTTTTTAATGTTATTAGGTTGGGATAGATATTTTATGAAGATTATAGGAAGAGGACTATTTATAGATAATATTGTTGTATTAGCGATTGTTTATGCTGCTTCTGCAATACCTTTTACAATCTATTTAATATCTAATTATTTTAAGACAACATCCAGAACTTATGAAGAAGCAGCATATATAGATGGTTGTGGATATTTTAGAACAATGATTAGTATAATGATTCCTATGGTAAGACCTAGCATAATAACAGTTATATTATTTAATTTCTTAGCTTTTTGGAATGAATATATTTTAGCTTTAACCTTGATGCCAGGAGAATCCAAAACTTTACCAGTAGGATTAATAAATTTAATGCAATCTCAAAAGGCAGCAGCTAATTATGGGCAAATGTATGCAGGGTTGGTAATAGTAATGATCCCAACATTAATTTTGTATATATTAGTACAAAAAAGATTAACACAGGGAATGAGTATTGGAGGAGTAAAGGAGTGATTTATAATGGCAAAATTTAAAGGTAATGTGACTCTTCCTAGTGAGGAAGGATTTTTAAAAGAAACAAAGGAGATATTAGAAAGATTGGGAGCTGATGCAATCAGAGATTGTGATGGAACTAAACTCTCAGAAGATGTTAAAAAATTAGATGCAAAGATTTACAGCACCTATTTTGTAAGTAGAGGGCACAATGATTTTGCAAGGGAAAATATGGAGGAGTGCCAACAGTTTTACTTAATGAGTGAATTTGTTTTAGCGTATTCAGATAAGTTAGAAATATATTTTATGGAAAACTACTTTTCTCAGCAAGTAAAACCTGATTATATTCATAATCCCAAGGAATGGTGGGAAGTAATAGATAGAACCACTGGACAAGTTGTAGATACCAAGAAGTGGGATATAGATAAAGTAGAAAACAAAGTAATAATTTATGAAACAAAGCTCTTTCATAAATATACAGTTTCATTTTTGGCATATGCAATATGGGATCCAACACAAATGTATAATCATATAACAAATAGCTGGGGAGAAAAAGAACATGATATCCCTTTTAATGTAAGATCTACTAAATCTGCGAAGTACATATTGGAGTATATTGATAAATGGCTTAAGGAAAATGATTATAGTGATGTAGTAAGATTTACAACATTTTTTTATCATTTTACTCTTATATTTAATAATATAGGTAAAGAAAAGTTTGTAGATTGGTTTGGTTATAGTGCGAGTGTATCGACAGAAGCATTTGAAGCATTTGAAAAAGAAAAAGGTTATAAATTAAGGCCGGAAGATATAATTGACCAGGGTTACTATAATAATCCTTTTAGAATACCTTCAAAAAGATTTTTGGATTTTATGGATTTTCAACAACAATTTGTATCAAAAACAGCTAAGAAGCTTGTTGATAAGGTACATGAAGCAGGTAAAGAGGCTATGATGTTCTTAGGAGATAACTGGATTGGTACAGAACCTTATGGTGAATATTTCCATAATATAGGTATAGATGCTGTTATTGGTTCTGTTAATAATGGAGCTACACTAAGGATGATTTCGGAAATTCCAGGAGTCAAATATACCGAAGGTAGATTTTTGCCTTATTTCTTTCCAGATACTTTTAAAGAAGGTAATGATCCTACAGTTGAAGCAAAAGAAAATTGGATAGCTGCAAGACGTGCTATTATGAGAAAACCTGTTGACAGAATTGGTTATGGTGGATATTTATCGCTAGCTTATAAGTTTCCTAAATTTATAGATTATATTGAAAATGTATGTGATGAATTTAGAGAGATTTATAATAATATAAAAGGAATAAAGCCATATTGTGGTTTAAAGGTTATGATTATTAACTCATGGGGGAAAACTAGATCATGGCAAACTCATATGGTTGCTCATGCCATATGGTATAAACAGATCTATTCATACCTAGGAATATTAGAATGTTTAAGTGGTGCTAATGTAGATGTTTCATTTATGAGTTTTAGTGAGATAAAAGAAAAAGGGATTCCAAAGGATATAGATGTATTAATAAATGCTGGAGACCATAATACGTCATTTAGTGGAGGCGAGGAATGGCTTGATGAAAAACTTATAACTATTATTAGGAAATGGATATATAATGGAGGAGGTTTTATAGGTGTAGGAGAACCTTCTGCAAAACACTATCAAGGAAAATATTTTCAATTAGCTGATGCTTTAGGAGTAGATAAGGAAATAGGTTTTTCCTTGAGTACAGATAAATATTATATAGAACAAGAGGAGAGACATTTCATTACTGAAGATACAATAAAACCAATTGATTTTGGAGAAAGTATGAAAAATATTTATTCGCTGAGTGAAAAAACAGAAATTATTGAATATAGCAATGGAGAAGTTCATTTATCCGCTAATGAATATGGAAAAGGTAGATGCGTTTATATGGCGGGACTTCCGTATAATGAAGAGAATAATCGATTACTGCTAAGAAGTATGTATTATTGTGCTCATAAGGAAGAACAATTATATAAATGGTTCGCTAATAATATTTTTGTAGAGGTACATGCATATCCTGATATTAAAAAATATGCTATAGTAAATAATTCAGATACGCCTCAAAAATCTATAATTTATAATGGAGAAGGTAATGCTTTTGATACGAATTTAGAAGCCTATGAGATTCGTTGGGCAAAAATAGTGGGTGATTAAATGAAAAAAATTAAAGCTTTATGTGTGGCTGTTTTTTTTGTTCTTTCAATTTATTTAGTTGCAAAGGGGCAAAGCATAAAGAGTTATTTTGGATTAACTATTATGTTGATAGGCCTTTTTGGAATTTTATTTGAATTATATTTATACAATAGAAAAAGTAGATAATCGTTAAGTAGTATAATTATGTAAAAATCATGGTGATATTAGTAAAAACTTATATATCACCATGATTTTTTTGCTATTTATAAAAGAATAACATTAAAATTATAAAATAGCATATAATAGAAATTGAGTTTTTATTTAGATATGATAGATATTATTATAAAAATTTCTTGAGGGGAGAATGGAGTAAAAGGTAATGACGTATAAATATACTAAATAATGTGAGGTAAAAATAGTTGGAATATTTAAACTAATAAATTGTATACAATTATTCAATTCGTTTAACAGAATAATACTTGCAAAATGGAGAATTTTATATTACAATAGTATACAAGTATTAATTTTGTAAATGTCGAATTCTAGAGCAACTAAGACTCAAATTAATGATATGCACGATTGTATACAATTCTAGTTAAACTGTCATATTAATTTCAATGATGATATTATTTTATAAAAAAATCAAAAAAGAATACAAAAAATCAACTATAATTTTTATATTTATTAATGGTTGCTTATAAATATAAATACAATATAATTAAGGAGCTGATATTAATGTGTAATAAAGAGATTTATAGGAGAATCCTAAAATTTACTAATCTAGCAGAAAGAAACAATAAGATAGACATACAACTATATGATAAATTTGGAGTAAAAAGAGGATTAAGGAATAATAATGGTACTGGTGTTCTTGCAGGGCTTACTGAAATTGGAGATGTAAACGGATATAATATAATAAATGAAGAAAAAATTCCTGCAGAAGGTAGATTGTTCTACAGAGGTATTGATGTTAAGAACATAGTTGATGGATTTCAATCAGAAAAAAGATATGGGTTTGAAGAAGTATGTTATTTATTGTTATTTGGGTCATTACCTTCTAAAAGTGAACTCAAAGAGTTTAACGAGATACTAGGGGAAAGTAGAGAATTGCCTGATGGATTTACAGAAGATATGATTTTAAAAGCCCCAAGTCCAGATATTATGAATAAATTAGCTAGATGTGTATTAGCAACTTATTCTTATGATGATGATCCTGATAATACAAGTATTGAAAATATGTTAAGACAATGTATGGAATTAATAGCTAGATTCCCAATATTTGTTGCATATGCTTTTCAAGCTAAGTCCCATTATTATGATAATAAAAGTTTATATATACATAATACTACAGCAAACTTAAGTACTGCAGAAAACTTTTTGTATATGTTACGTATGGATAATAAATTTACTCAGTCAGAGGCAGAATTACTAGATTTATGCTTAGTACTACATGCGGAACATGGTGGAGGTAATAACTCTGCTTTTACTACAAGAGTAATTTCATCCTCAGGAACAGATACCTACTCTGCTGTAGCAGGAGCAATTGGTTCTTTAAAAGGGCCAAAACATGGTGGTGCTAATAATAAAGTAAGACAAATGATGGATAATATTAAAGCCAACATTAAAGATTGGGAAAATGAAGATGAAATTAGAAAATATTTAGCTAGAATATTAAATAAAGAAGTAAATGATAAATCAGGTCTTATTTATGGTATGGGTCATGCGATTTATACATTATCTGATCCAAGAGCCGTTATGCTTAAAAAGAAAGCTAATGAATTAGCTATTGAAAAAGATATGATGAAAGAATTTAAACTATATGAGACTATTGAAAAATTAGCACCAGAAGTATTTGCAGAAGTAAAGGGATCTTCAAAAGAAATATGTGCTAATGTGGATTTTTATTCAGGATTTGTGTATAGTATGTTGCAAATACCACCTGAGTTATATACACCTATATTTGCAATAGCTAGAATTGGTGGATGGTGTGCACATAGAATAGAGGAATACTATGGATGTAATAGAATAATTAGACCTGCATATAAAAATATTACAGAGAGTAGAGATTATAAGAAGTTAAGTGAAAGATAATATGTCTTGACAAAATATTTAACATCTAATATACTGTAAAAAAATGAAGATAAAGGCAATGACGAGAAGAGTAGTTAAATAAAAGCTTATAGAGAGTTCCTGTTGCTGAAAAAGGAATAGTGGATATTTAATGAACCAAGACTCTAAGCCGTATACGGATCTTATTATAGTAGAAGAGATGTTATTTATTAAATTCTTCTTAATTATATAGTAAGTGATGATATAACGTTTGTTCACGTTACAGAACTTGAGTATACTATGTACTTGATGAGATTGGTATGGTGACATACTGATAAATTAGGGTGGTATCGCGATACAATTCGCCCCTACAAACTAATGTTTTTTTAACATATACTATGTTTGTAGGAGCGTTTTTTGTATTTAAAAAATTTTAAAAACAAACTATATAAGGAGCTTATTATGAAAGAGTATACAAGAAAAAGACCTATTTTTCCAAAAAGAGCTATTGTAACAGCAGGTATGCCTTATGGTAATAAAGAATTACATTTTGGTCATGTTGGCGGGGTATTTATTCATGCAGATACTTATGCAAGATTTTTAAGAGACAGAATTGGAGAAGAAAATGTTATTTTTGTTTCTGGGACGGATTGTTATGGTTCTCCTATTTTAGCAAGTTATAAAAAATTAGTTGATGAAAATCAATATGAAGGTTCCATTGAAGATTATGTAAGAGAAAATCATATAAAACAAAAAGAAGTACTAGATAAATATGAAATTAATCTTAATTTATATGCTGCTTCAGCATTAGATAGAGCTAGTGAAATTCATAAACAAGTATCTGATGAGATATTTAATAAGTTATATGATAATGACTATCTAGTTAAATTATCTACTCCACAGTTCTATGATCCAGAAGAAAAAGTTTTATTAAATGGTAGACAAGTAGTAGGAAAATGTCCTATAGAAGGTTGTAACTCTGATAAAGGATATGCTGATGAATGTTCATTAGGACATATGTATATGCCTAGTGAGTTAATTGATCCTAAAAGTGTTTTATCAGGAAAAACACCAGAACTTAGAGAAGTTACAAATTGGTACTTCAAATTAGATGAATATACAGATGTTTTGAAAGAGTATATAGAATACCTTAAGAAAAATTCTAATTGTCGTAAATATTTATTAAAAACTATAGAAGAATTTCTAAAACCACCAATTATTTATGTTAAACGTAAGCAAATAGAAGGTGATATATCTAGTATACAAGAGAAATTACCTAAACATACAATGATTGATGAACCAAAAAAACCTTCTATTACTTTTGTATTTGATAATTTAGATGATAGAGATAAGGCTAGAAAAGTATTTGATGAAATGGGATTAAGATTTAGAACAGGTAAAACATTAGTTCCATTTAGATTATCTGGTAATATTGATTGGGGTATTAGTGTTCCAGAAAAAGAAGATTTAAAAGATTTAACTTTTTGGGTTTGGCCTGAATCTTTATGGGCACCAATATCTTTTGCAAGAACATATCTTGAATCTATTGGTAAAGATCAAGATGCTTGGAAAGAATGGTTTAACTCAAAAGATTCTAAAGTATACCAATTTATAGGTGAAGATAATATATATTTTTATGGTATTGCAGAAATGGGAATGTTTTTAGCGTTGCTTGATAAAAACAAAGAAGACTTAAATTTTGATAATATTAATTTACCTCATTTAATTCCTAATAATCATGTATTATTTATGGATAAAAAAGCAAGTAGTAGTAGTGAAATTAAACCACCTATGGCTCATGAATTACTTGATCATTACACACATGAACAGTTAAGAATGCACTTTTTAAGTCTAGGATTAGCTAAGAAAAGTGTTAGCTTTATGCCGGAAGCTTTTATGGATGAAGAAGAGAGAACAGGAAATGATACTGTTTTAAAAGACGGAAACTTACTTACTAATGTATTTAATAGAATTATTAGATCTAGTTTCTATACGGCACAAAAATATTTTGATTCAAGTATTCCACAAGGAGAAGTTAGCGAAGAGATAAGAAAGCTATCTGAAGATGCTGTTTTAAATTATGAAAAACATATGTATAATCATGATTTTCATAGAATTATATATGTTTTAGATAGTTATATTCGTAAACTTAATAAGTACTGGGTTAATAAAATGAAACAAGCAGATACCAATGATGATAATGATTTGAGAAAACAAGTATTAATAGATGCTTTTCATGGCGTGCGTACTGCTATTACATTAATACATCCAATTGCTCCAAGCAGCTGTGAATTGGTAAGAGAATATTTAAATGTAAATGCGAATATATGGAACTGGGATTATATTTTTGAACCTATACATTATTTTGCTGAAAATGCTACTGATCATAAACTTAAATATTTAGAGCCACGTTTTGATTTCTTTAAAAAACATGAAAATCAATTCAAATAGATTAGAAGATTAATATCAACATAGTCTTCCGCCAATGGGTATTTATTTATTCCAGTTTTAGGATAAATTCTTGTGACTTACTAAATTCATTCCAATGAAATTTTCCTAACGCTCATATTCAGCGTCCGTGCTTCAGATGAGCTAAAAAAACGTCGTGTTTTTTTCACGGAAAATTTCATTTCCATTCATTAAGTAAGTCTAGCGAATCATTTATAAATAAAACTTCCATAAATAAATACCCATTGGCTGGGCTAATTAATGTGGTAGTAAGTCAATATTAAAGAAGGGCTTAGCAGACTAAACTGAAAAAGATATAATAGTTATTACTTAAGTTAACTAAAAAGGAATACTTACTTGTCTAGTATGCTAATAGTCAAGCCTAGGTACTCACGATAAATACTTCATATTCAAGTATGCAATAACGTACCCTCAAAAGGGTATATGGTATTAGAATAACGCAGACCGGCCGCTTCTCAGGGTAAGGCAAGTTATTATAATACCATATACCCATCACGAGCTATATGTGAACTAATGGATTTATATTGGAATGATTTATCTTAGAATTAGTTTAGACATAAATTAGTTCGGTTGACTAGATATGCTTAGTAGGGTATAATACCCTAAGGATATTATGTAAAGAAAAGAAACTAAAATATGTTTTTACATTTATTTATGTGGAAATATATTAGAAATGAGTGATTGTATTGGTTAAAAGTATGACTGGTTTTGGCAGAGGTGAATATGTATCAAATGATAGAAAGATGACAGTTGAAATAAAATCTGTTAATCATAGATATTGTGATATTAATATTAGAATGCCAAAAAAAATAAGTTTTTTAGAAAATAATATAAGAAATTATATTAAACAAAGAATATCTAGAGGTAAAATTGATATCTATATTTCTTACGAAGATAATTCTGAAGGAAATGAATGTATTAAACTTAATGAAGACTTAATTAGTCAGTATCTAAAGTATTTTGAAATAATTAGTGAAAAATACGGTTTAGATAATGATATAAAGGTATCACACATGACTAGATATCCTGATGTTATTACTTTAGAAGAACAACAGATGGATGAAGAATTATTATGGGATATTATGCATCATGCAGTAGAAATAGCTGTTGATAAACTTATTGAAACAAGAGCCACTGAAGGTGAATTGTTGAAAAAAGACATAATACAAAAACTCAATACAATTAATACATTAGTACAAAACATTAAAGAAAGAGCACCATATGTAGTAGAAGAATATAAAATAAAACTTGAAAATAGAATTAATGAATTATTAAAGAATTCTATTGATGAATCAAGATTAGCTGTTGAAGTAGCTATTTTTGCAGATAAGTGTTGTGTTGATGAAGAAATCGTTAGACTTGAAAGTCATATAGAGCATATGAAAGAGACTCTAGATAAAAACATACCAATAGGGCGTAAATTAGATTTTCTTTTACAAGAAATGAACAGAGAATCTAATACTATATTATCAAAATCAAATGATGTTACAATATCTAATAATGGGTTAGAGCTTAAAACCGAAATTGAAAAAATTCGTGAGCAAATCCAAAATATTGAATAAGTGAGGATTTAATATGATACATCTAGTTAATATAGGGTATGGGAATATGGTATCGGCGAATAGAATTATAAGTATTATTAGTCCCGAATCTGCGCCAATTAAAAGATTAGTACAAAACGGTAGGGATGATGGAAAAGTAATTGATGCAACTCACGGTAGGAAAACAAGAGCTGTTATTATAATGGATAGTGGGCATATTATATTATCAGCTATAATTCCCGAAACAATAGGTCAAAGGTTGCAAAAAGATAACATAGATATAAAAGAAACTTAAATAAGTAATTGTAAAACTGTTAGAATTCTTAGTTTTTCAATTACCTAGAAAAAACATAATAAAAGGTGATAATATGATAAAAAAGGGAATACTTATAATTATATCAGGATTTTCTGGTGCTGGAAAAGGTACTGTAGTAAAAGAACTTTTATCAAAAGGTGACTATGTATTATCAATATCATCTACTACTAGAAAACCACGAGAATATGAACAACATGGAAGAGAATATTTTTTTGATAGCCGTGATGAATTTGAAAGAATGATTAAGGACAATGAACTTATAGAATGGGCAAGTTACTGTGATAATTATTATGGAACACCTAAGAAGTTTGTTGAATCTAATCTTGAGCAAGGCAAGAATGTAATTCTAGAAATAGAGATGCAAGGAGCTATTGATATAAAATCACAATATGAAGATGCAGTTTTAATCTTTATTACAACTCCAAAAGTAACTGATCTTAAAAAAAGATTAGAGAAAAGAGGAACTGAGAGTTCAGATATTATTAATAAAAGATTGAAGCGTTCTTATGAAGAAGTAAATATAATAGATAAATATGATTATATTGTAATTAATGATGATTTAGAAGAATGTGTAGAAGATATTCATTCAATAATTAATGCAGAAAATAAAGCTGCTGCAAGAAATATTACCCTTAAACAAAAGTTAATAGGAGAATTTGAGGAACTATTGAAAGGAGAGATATAGATGTTACACCCATCTTATTCAGATTTAATGAAAACAATAAATAATAGAATGAGTGATGATGAAGAAAAATTAAAAAGTAGGTATTCTATTGTTATTGCATCATCAAAAAGAGCTAGAGAAATTATAGGAGGAGACGAAATTCTTCTTGAAAACGGAAGATATACAAAACCTCTATCTAATGCAGTAAATGAGTTATATGAAGGAAAAATTGATATTACATCAAACAATTAACGAGGGATTCCCCTCGCTTTTTTGTCGTATAGGGAAGTTATAATTAAGCACATAAAATTCAAGAGTTAAGGATATAATAGGGCATTTTTGCAACATTGTTATATAATTATTCATATGATATAATGATAAATAAAGGTATGGTTATTCTACAAAAAATTATATTCAATACTCTTTGTAGTTTAATCAAAGGTGTTAGTTCATACAAAGGAAAGATATCATGAAAACATTTGCAAATATAATTGTTGATATATCTCATTCAAAGTTAGATAAAATATTTCAATATCGCATTCCAGAAGACTTGAAAGATAAAATTGAAATTGGAATGATTGTTAGCATACCTTTTGGTAAACGAACTAACAATATTAATGGATATGTGGTTGGTTTTACTGATGAACCTGATTTTGATGTAAATAAAATTAAGGAAATACATAGCTTAGTAGCTATGAATATGACTATTGAAACTCATTTGATGAATTTAGCTATATGGATGAAAGAAAGATATGCATGTACAATTTTATCGGCACTTAGAACACTAATACCAGTTAATAAACAAATGAACAATAAAACCGAGAAACAAATTATTAGAAATATTGATACTAAACAATTACAAGGCTATATTAAGTTATGGGATAAGAAAAAATATAGTGGTCTTAGTAGAGCGGGTAATTATTTACTTATTAATAAAAGTTGTAAACAAAGCAGTATATTAAAGGATGTCAATATATCAACTTCTGTTTTGAATAATTTAGAAAAAAAGGGACTAATTAAAATTATATCAAAACAAGTATATAGAAATCCTTATAATGCAAATAATATTAAAAAAACAAATAATAAATTGCCTAATAAAAGTCAACAAACAGTAATTGATAGAATAAGTAAAAACTTAGGAAACAATAATGAAGTTTTTTTAGTTCATGGTATAACTGGTAGTGGAAAAACCGAAATATATATACAAATTATACAAAAAGTATTAGATGAAGGAAAGCAAGCTATTGTTCTAATACCTGAGATTTCTTTAACTCCTCAGACAGTTAAACGATTTATAGCTAGATTTGGAGATAAAGTAGGTGTTATGCATAGTAGATTATCTAATGGTGAAAGATATGATGCATGGAGAATGGCTAAAGAAGGTAAAATTTCTATTATGATAGGACCTCGTTCTGCTGTATTTGCTCCTTTTAATAATCTTGGTATAATTATTATAGATGAAGAGCATGAGATGACTTATAAATCAGAAATATCACCGAAATATCATGCCAAAGAAGTTGCAATAAAAAGAGCAGAAATGACTGGGGCAACAGTTATATTAGGTTCTGCTACGCCATGCTTAGAAAGCTATTATCTAGCAAAAAAAGGTGTTTATACTTTATTAGAGTTAAAAGAAAAAGCAGCTACTACTAACGAACTTAATGTTGAAATTGTAGATATGCGTGAAGAATTAGTAAATGGTAATAAATCTATATTCAGTAAATTATTAAAAGATGAAATTGAGAAAAAGCTTGATAATAATGAACAAATAATATTATTTCTAAATAGAAGAGGATATTCTAGGTTTGTATCTTGTAGACAATGTGGTCATGTTCTCAAATGTGATAACTGCGATATTCCATATACATACCATGCACAAGGAAATAAACTTATATGTCACTACTGTGGTAAAACAATAAATATGGTTAGTAAATGTCCATCTTGTAACTCTAAATATATTAAACAATTTGGTATTGGGACTCAAAAAGTAGAAGAATATACTAAAAAAGAATTTCCTTCAGCAAAAGTTCTTAGGATGGACCTTGATACTACAACTAAAAAAAATAGCTATGATACTATTTTAGGTATGTTTAGAAAAGGCAAGGCAGATATTCTTATAGGAACTCAAATGATTGCTAAGGGACATGATTTTCCAAATGTTACACTAGTTGGAGTGCTGGCAGCTGATTTATCTTTATATATGAGTGATTTTAGAGCTTCAGAAAGGACTTTTCAATTACTAACACAAGTTACAGGTAGAGCAGGAAGAGGTAATTTGCAAGGAACAGCGATAATACAGTCATATACACCCGAACACTATAGTATAATAAAATCAAAAGAACAAGATTATAAAGGGTTTTATGAAGCTGAAATAAAATATAGACATCTAATGAATTATCCTCCATTTTCCAATTTGCTTACGATGTTACTTCAATCAACTAACGAAAAACAATTAATAGAAAGTTCATATATGCTTAAAAGAGATTTGTGTTATATTTTATCTAAAGTAGATATTGAGGTTATTGGACCTTCACCAGCTAATGTATCAAAAATAAACAATACTTATAGAAGAGTGATTTTATTAAAAGGTAATAAATATAATCAGTTATTAAATTTTGTTAATAAATATATGGAAAGATTAACAGGCAAATATAAAGATATCTCAATACATATTGATATTAATCCGTTAATCTCATATTAACCAATTATTATTAATTATATAATAGTAATTGAAAAACTAAGGATTTTAATGTTGTAATAAATAATCAACTGGAAGAATTTCATTACTTATCAAAAAATGTAAGAGGAGTGAATTTATAATGGCTTTAAGACAAATAAGAGTTGAAGGCGACGAAATTTTAAGGAAAAAGTGCAGAGAAATTACGAAGATAACAAAGAATATAAAGATATTAGCAAAAGATATGTTAGATACAATGTATGATGCAAATGGAGTAGGGTTAGCAGCCCCTCAAGTAGGTATACTTAAACGACTGGTAGTTATTGATGTAGGTGAAGGTCCTATAGTATTAATTAATCCAAAGATTGATGAAGTAAAAGGTGAACAAATAAATCCTGAAGGATGTTTAAGTATTCCAGGTAAAGTGGGTAATGTTAAACGACCATCTTATGTTAAAGCACAAGCACTTAATCTAGATGGTGAAGAAATAGTTGTTGAAGGAACAGAATTATTAGCTGTAGCTTTATGTCATGAAACAGACCATCTTGATGGAAAACTATTTATAGATATAGCAGAAGAAATAAGCGAAGATTAAGAGAGGGCGAGAATAAATGAAAGTAGTTTTTATGGGAACTCCTGATTTTTCTGTTCCAACTTTACAGGAGTTAATAGATTCAGAACATGAAGTTGTTGCAGTTGTAACGAAACCGGATAAACCAAAAGGAAGAGGTAATAAAGTATTATTTACACCTGTAAAGGAAGTAGCTATTAATAACAATATTAATGTATATCAACCACAAAAATTAAGTGAAGAAGATTTTGTGGCCAATATGGAAGAAATAAATCCAGATGTAATAGTTGTTATAGCCTTTGGTAAAATATTACCTAAAAGAATATTAGATTTACCTAAGTATGGTTGTATCAATGTTCATGCATCACTACTTCCAAAATATAGAGGAGCTGGACCTATTCAATGGTCTCTTATAAACGGAGAAAGTGAAACTGGTATAACTACAATGTTTATGGATGTTGGGTTAGATACTGGGGATATGTTATTAAAAGAAACAGTTAAAATTGAAGATACAGATACAGGTGGTTCATTGCATGATAAATTATCCGTTGTTGGAGCAAAATTATTGATTAAAACTCTTAAAGAAGTGCAAAATAATAATATTGTTAGAGAAAAACAAGATTCAGAAAAGTCAACATATGCTCCAATGTTAGAAAAAAGTATGGGGAATATTGATTGGGACAAAGAAGCTAGAGAAATAGAATTATTAGTTAGAGGGCTTAATCCTTGGCCTAGTGCATACACTTACTTACAAAATAAAATATTAAAAATCTGGTCAGCTACTGTAATAGAAGATAAATATAAAGGAAATTCAGGTGAAATAGTTGATATATTAAAAGATGGATTTGTAATAAAATGCAAAAATAACAGTCTTTTACTTAAAGAAGTACAATTACAAGGAAAGAAAAGAATGACAGCAGATGCTTTTTTAAGAGGGCATAATTTAGAGATTGGAGAAGTTTTAGGAAGGAGATGATAAATGTGCCAATAGGCGGATTTGGTTTATTTTATGATCCCACAATCATTTTATTAGTTCCTGCAATGATTTTATCAATGTATGCCCAGGCAAAAGTATCATCAACATTTAAAAAGTATTCAGGATATAGAAATTCTAGAGGTTACACTGGGAAAGAAATTGCAGAGATGATATTAAGAAGAGCTGGTATATATGATGTTAGAGTAGAACATATTAGTGGAAAATTAACTGATAATTATAATCCAAAAACAAAAGTTTTAAATTTATCCGATGCAGTTTATAATAATCAGTCTATTGCTGCTATTGGTGTAGCAGCACATGAATGTGGTCATGCTATTCAACATAATACTGGATATTCTTTTTTAAAACTTAGACATACTATATATCCAGTTGTTAATATTTCTTCTAAACTTGCATTCCCTATTATATTTATAGGCTTAATTGCAAGTGTATTTTTCTTAAAAATAGGTATTATTTTATTTACAGCTGTGGTAATTTTTCAATTAGTTACTTTACCAGTTGAATTTAATGCATCTAATCGTGCGATTGCCATTTTAGAAGGAGAAGGTTATCTTTCTCATGATGAAATAGTACCAACTAAAAAAGTTTTATCAGCGGCAGGACTTACATATGTAGCTGCTGCAGCATCTTCAATATCAAGTTTACTAAGATTACTCTTGATTCTTGGAGGAAGAGATGATTAAATTGAATACAAAAGATGTTGGGGGTAGCTATGACTAACTTAAATAACAACGTGACTAATAAAGTAAATACTAGAAATATGGTTTTAAATATTTTACACAATATTTTTGTAGATAAAGCATATACGAATATAGCTATAGACAAATATTTAAATGAACATAATTATTTGTCAAAAAAAGATAGAGCGTTTATTACCAGAATAGTTGAGGGTACAGTAGAGAATCAGATAACTATTGATTATATTATTAATCAATTTTCCAAAACAAAAACTAGTAAGATGAAAAATACAATCTTAATTATACTTAGACTATCAGTATATCAAATTAAATATATGGACAAAGTACCAATGTCAGCTATTTGCAATGAAGCAGTAAAATTAACAAAAAAAAGAAAATTTAATAATTTATCTGGATTTGTTAATGGTGTTCTTCGTAATATAGGAAGAAATGTCCACTTAATTACTTTTCCAGATGAAAAAATTAATCCCATAGAATTTTTATCTGTGACATATTCTTTTCCAAAGTGGCTTATTAAAATGTGGCTAAGTCAATATGATTATGAAACTGTAAAGCAAATATGCGAAAATAGTAATAAAACAATCAAAACAAATATAAGGTGTAATTTAACTAAAACAAATACACTAGATTTAAGAAAAGAACTTGAGAAAAATAATATAGAAGTTGAAAATAGTGATATATTTGAATATGCATTTAAAATATCAAACTATGATAATATTAGGAGTTTGCAGTCGTTTGTAGAAGGTAAATTTTCGGTGCAAGATGAAAGTTCAATGTTAGTAGGTCATTTAGCAAGCGTTCAAAAGAATGATACAGTTATTGACGTGTGCGCTGCACCAGGTGGAAAAACTACTCATGTAGCTGAAAAATTACAAAATACAGGATGTGTTTATTCAAGAGATATATATACAAAGAAATTAAATCTTATTAAGGAAAATGTAAAAAGACTACAGTTAAACAATATTATAGTACAAAAACATAGCGCATTAGATCTTGATAAATCATTAAAAGAAAAAGCAGATATAGTTATTGCAGATGTACCTTGTTCTGGACTTGGAATTATAAGAAAAAAACCAGATATTAAATATAACATGACTAAAGAAAATATTGATAGCTTAGTTAGTCTTCAAAGAGATATATTAAATGTAGTTTACCAATATGTAAAAGTGGATGGTATACTTATGTACAGTACCTGTACTATAAATCCTCAAGAAAATATTGATAATATTAAGTGGTTTATTGATAAATATCCTGAATTTAAACTTGTAGATATTAGAGAAGAGTTACCAAATGAATTAAATAGTGATATAAATGGATGTATTCAGTTATTACCAGGATTTAATAATACAGATGGATTTTTTATTGCCAAGTTAAGAAGAGTAGGTATATAAAGTTGTTTAAAGTGAGGCACACGGAAGGAACTATACTATGAATAATAAGATTGATATTTTATCAATGACTATAGAAGAATTATCAGATTTAATGTTAAGTATCGATGAGAAGAAATTTAGATCTAAGCAAATATATCAATGGTTACATGAAAAAAGAGTTTGTTCTTTTAATGAAATGACAAATTTACCTAAGGTTTTACAAGATAAATTAGAAGAAAAATGTAATATAACTAAGCTTAATAAAATTAGGCAAGTTAAGTCAAAAGATGGTACTATTAAATATTTATTTGAATTAAATGATCATAATGTTGTTGAAAGTGTTTTAATGTCTTATAAGCATGGTAATTCAGTTTGTATATCTTCTCAAGTTGGATGTAGAATGGGATGTAAATTTTGTGCTTCAACAATTGGTGGACTAGAACGACAGCTTTTAGTATCTGAAATGTTAGGACAAGTATATGAAATAAATAGATTAAGTGGTAAAAAAATATCAAATATAGTTGTTATGGGAACTGGTGAGCCACTGGATAATTATAATGTTTTAATAAAATTTATTGAAATAATTAATTCAAAAGAAGGAATGAATATTGGTGCAAGAAACATAACTGTATCAACTTGTGGTATAATAGATAAAATATATGAATTGGCGGAAGAAAATCTACAAATTACACTAGCAATATCTTTACATGCTCCTAATAATACTATTAGAAAGACTCTAATGCCTGTAGCAAATATTTATGATTATGAGCAATTAATAAATGCTTGTAAGGATTATATAGATAAAACGAAAAGAAGAATAACATTTGAATATAGTTTAGTTAGAGGAGTAAATGATTCAAAAGAATGTGCTTTAGAATTATCAAAGGTTTTAAAAGGGATGTTGTGCCACGTAAATTTAATACCTGTTAATGAGATAAGTGAAAGAAATTATAGACATAGCAATAAGGATTCTATTTATAGATTTAGAGATGTGTTGGAAAATAACAAGATTACTACTACTATTAGACGTGAATTAGGTGGAGATATAAATGCAGCATGTGGTCAACTTAGAAGGACATATAATAAAAAATAGTATCGCAATTACTTAATTATAGGAGGTTATATGAAAGCTATTGGAAAAACCCATATAGGGAAAATAAGAGATATTAATCAGGATAGTTTTTACATTTCTAATGATAAAATTGGAAGCCTTCCTAATCTATATATTATTGCAGATGGAATGGGAGGTCACAAAGCTGGAGAATATGCTTCAATGTGTGCTGTTGAAGAATTTGTTAAATATATAGAGGCAAATAATGATAGCTATATATCTAATGCTTTTATCAATGGAATTAATTACATAAATAAATTTATTTATAATAAATCAGTAACAGATGAAGCTTATTCTGGAATGGGTACTACTTTTATAGTATGCTCAATTGAGAATGATAAATTGTATGTGGCTAATGTTGGGGACAGTAGATTATACTTAATAAATGATACTATAAAACAAATTACGATAGATCATTCTTTGGTTGAAGAAATGATTAGTACTGGAAAACTTACGAGATTAGAAGGAAAGAATCATCCAAATAAAAATATAATTACTAGAGCAGTTGGTGTAGATGAAAGTATTGAATGTGATATATTTACTTTAAATATTACAGAAAAAGAATATATTCTAATGTGTTCAGATGGATTAACTAATATGCTTGAAGATGAAACAATTCTTAATGTAGTTGGTTCTAATAAAAAACAAGAAGATAAACTAGATGAATTAATTACTCTTGCTCTTAATAATGGTGGGACTGATAATATAGCAACGGTATTAATAAACGGGGAATGAGGTGATATTTAATGTTACAGCCAGGAGTAGTTTTAAGTAATAGATATGAGATTATTGAAAAAATTGGTTCAGGTGGGATGTCTATTGTATATAAAGCTAAATGTAATAAACTTGAGAGATATGTTGCAGTAAAAGTACTTAGAGATGAATTTTGTTCAGACGATGACTTTGTAAAAAAATTTAAAATAGAAGCTCAATCAGCAGCGAGTTTATCACATCAAAATATTGTTAATATATATGATGTAGGTAGTGATAGAAAAATTTATTATATAGTTATGGAGTATTTACAAGGAGTAACTCTAAAGGAATATATAAAAAATAATGCCCCTTTATCTGACGCTGAGACTATTAGAATTACTGCGTCTATTGCTTCTGCATTGGAACATGCCCATGATAATCATATTATACATAGGGATATTAAGCCTCAAAATATTATTATTACAAAAGATGGAATTGCTAAAGTAGCAGATTTTGGTATTGCAAGAGTAGCTACAGATAAAACTATAGTTGCTCCAACTAATGCAAGTGGTTCTGTACATTATATCTCTCCTGAACAAGCAAGGGGTGGCTTTAGTGATGAAAAGAGTGATTTATATTCACTTGGTATAACTATGTATGAAATGGCTACCGGTACATTGCCTTATCAAGGTGATAGCCCAGTTTCAGTTGCGCTTCTTCATATTCATGAAGATTTACCAAGCCCAAGAGACAAAAATCCTGACATAACAAAATGTTTGGAATCTATAATAATAAAAGCAACGCTCAAAAAAGCTGAATTTAGATATTCAAGCGCACATGAATTGATGGAGGATTTGAAAAAAGCAAACGTATCTCCAGACGATGATTTTGTAAATATAAAAGAGATAGATGATTCTCCAACTCTTTTTATGTCAGATAATGATATGGAAAAAATATGGAATGAAAAAGAAATAGTTACTGATACAAATAAAAAACCACTAATAGAAAAAATAGTTGTAGCATTAGGAATAGTATCAGCTATAATACTTGTATCAATAATAGCTTTCTTCGTATTTAATAGTCTAAAAGATAAATTTAAACCAAAACCACAAACAATTATACCTAATGTTGAGGGGAAATTGTTATCAGAAGCCCAAGATATATTTGATGACAAAAAGATAGAATTTGAGGTAGTTGAAGAGGTTTATGATAATAAATATGATAAGAACCAAATAATTAATCAAGAACCTAAAGAAAATACTGTTGCTGAAGATGATCAAGTAGTTAAACTAACTGTAAGTAAAGGAATACAAATGTTTCCTGTACCTGATGTTGACAATATGAGATTTACATTTGCACAAAAATATATAACAGAAGCTGGTTTAACTTATAAGATTGAAAGAGAATATCATGATATAATACCACTTGGCAATGTAATAAGACATAGCCCAGATACTGGAACCCAGTTAAAGAAAGATGGAGTCGTTACTATAGTTGTAAGCGAAGGTAAAAAAGATAAAACAGTGGAAGTACCAAATTTAAAAGGACTAACTAAGCAACAAGCAACTAATAAATTATTAGAAAAAAATCTTGTATTAGGTCATGTAACAACAATTTATCATGACTCAGTGCCTAAAGGGCAAGTTATAAGCCAAACAGTAGAACAAGGTGAAGAAGTAAAAGAGAATTATGTTATTGATGTTGCTATAAGTTTAGGGAAAAAAGTTGTTCTTACACAAACGGTTATAATTCATGATATGTTAAATATTGATCAAACTGAGGGGAAAGTAAAAATTATTCTAGTTAATAAGGGTAAAGAAAATGTTGTATTTAATAAATTAGTTAAATTTGAAGATTTCCCATTAACTATTACTGTATATGGAGAAGGAGACGCTATTATTAAGACATACCTTGATGACGTATTTCAATATGAACAACCCTTTGTATTTAAAGAGGAGGCTAATTAATGACAGGTAAAATCATTAAAGGAATTGCTGGGTTTTACTATATTCATGTTCCCAATAAGGGAGTGTTTGAATGTAAAGCAAGGGGTGTTTTTAGAAATAAAAAAATTAAACCTCTTATTGGTGATAATGTAGAAATAGATGTACTTGAAAACGAAGAATTAAAAGGTAATATATTAGAAGTATTACCTAGGAAGAATAGTCTTGTAAGACCAACAGTTTCAAATATAGACCAAGCAGTTATAGTTTTTGCTTTAGATAATCCAAAACCTAATTTTAACCTGTTAGATAAATTTTTAATTATGGCTGAACGACAAAATATTCATGTAGTTATTTGTTTTAATAAAGTAGATACAGTATCAAAGCAAGAAGCAGAAGAGATTAAAAAAATATATATAAGTGCTGGATATAATGTTCTTTTAACAAGTGCTATTGGAGATATAGGAATTTCACCACTAAAAGATATATTAATTAATAATACAACTGTTTTTGCAGGACCATCTGGAGTAGGGAAATCATCGATACTTAATTTAGTACAAAAAGTTGAAGATTTAGAAACAGGTGAAATAAGTCAAAAAATTAAAAGAGGTAAACATACAACTAGATATGCTACTTTGCTTGCTTTTGATAAATATAGTTATGTTGTAGATACCCCTGGGTTTAGTTCATTAGATATTAATGATATTGAAAAAGATGATTTAAAAAATTATTTTATAGAATTTGAAAGATATAAAGATAAGTGTAAGTTCTATGGATGTAATCATATTAGTGAACCAAACTGTGCTGTTAAAGACGCATTAGAAAAGGGAGAAATAAGTAAATCAAGATATGATAGCTATACATTATTATACAATGAATTAAAAGATATAAGGAGATGGTAAAATGGTAAAATTAGCACCTTCAATATTATCAGCAGATTTTGCTAATTTAGGGCAAGATATTAAAAAAATTGATGAAGCTGGTTGTGATTATATACACATAGATGTTATGGATGGTTCCTTTGTACCAAATATATCATTTGGAGTTCCGATCATTAAAAGTATTAGAGATTATACAGATAAAGTATTTGATGTACATCTAATGGTAGAAGAGCCAAGTAGATATATTGAAGATTTTAAAAATGCAGGAGCAGATATTATAACTGTTCATGCAGAAGCTTGTAAGCATTTACACAGGACTGTATCCCTAATAAAAAGTTATGGATTAAAAGCAGGGGTATCTTTAAATCCAGCGACACCTATTAGTACATTAGAATATGTGTTAGAAGATTTAGATATGGTACTTATTATGTCTGTTAACCCAGGTTTTGGAGGACAAAAATTTATTAAATCTTCTTTGAATAAAATAAGTACATTAAAAGATATAATCTGTGGTAGAGGATTAAAATGTGATATTGAAGTAGATGGTGGAGTTTGTCTTGATAATGTAAAAACAATAGTAGATGCTGGTGCGAATGTAATTGTAGCAGGTTCAGCAGTTTTTAATTGTAATGATATTAATAAAAGAGTTAAAGATTTTAGAGAAGTTTTTGATGATGGGAGTAAGTAATGAGAACATTAATAATTACTGGAGGTAGTCTGGATTTAGATTATCTTCGGGATTTTTTAAAACAAAATAAATATGATTATATAATAGGTGTAGATAAAGGAGTAGAATATTTATATAATATTTCTGTTTTACCTGATTTAATGATAGGCGATTTTGATTCAATAAATCAAGAAGTGATTAAAGAATTATCAAATAATACTAACATTAAATTAAAAAGGTTTATTGCGGAAAAAAATGAGACTGATACACATTTAGCTATTTTAGAAGCTGTTAAAATGGGAAGTAAACATATAGATATTTTTGGTGGCATAGGAAGTAGAATAGATCACACATTAGCAAATATACATATTCTATTAATTCCATTAAAAGAAGGGATTAAATGCCGAATAATTAATAGAAATAATGTTATTACGCTTTTAAATACCAATATAAAACTAAAAAGAGATAGTTATAAATATATTTCTTTGATTCCATTTACAAACAATGTTTCAGGTATTACAACTAGCGGTTTGAAGTATGAATTAAACGAATATACTATGGAACAGGGGCTTTCTATTGGAATTAGTAACGAATTGATTGGTGATGAAGCTACAATAAGTATTAGAGATGGAGTACTTATTATAATTAAATCAAGGGATTAGATATTTTGGTAATTAAGTTTAGATATTTAACATATAATATAATGATACTTGTAGTATGGTGAAAAAAATGTGCTTTAGAACAAAATTAATAGGCGTTATTTTAATATCCATAGCTTTAGGCACATTATTAATTTCTATATTACCTAAAGGAGCTGTAGGTGTTGTTCTTTCACTTACTTTATTATGTATAGGTATTTGGTTATTAAAATGTTAACTAAAATTTGCTACGCAAATTTTTTAGGAATTATAGGGAAGTTTTTCTGTAAAGTAATGAACTTTTCTATATTAAAATACAAAAAAATAATCCCCATGATTAAGTCTACTGAAAAGTCTAAAAAATTTTCAGCAGACCTCCCATGAATGGGGATTATTTTATGCACGTTCTACCGCACCTGATTTTAAACATTTAGAACAAACATTTAATCTTTTTGGTTGACCATTTACGATTGCTCTAACTCTTCTAATGTTAGGTTTCCACATTTTATTAGCTCTTTTATGAGAATGGCTCACTTTAATTCCGAAATGAACGCTTTTATCACAAATATCACACTTAGCCATAATTGCACCTCCTTAATAATACGTACGTATTTACAACAAAACAATTTTAACAAAAAAGTGGACATAATGCAAGTATTAGATTATAATAATTTAAGAAAAAGAAAATATTTTAATAATATCGATAGAAATACTGTTTAAATAAAACGAATAATTTCTAGAATCTAAGAGTGCAAATGGGTACTTTGAATATTTATTTACAATTATAATAATAAGTAATTATTTTTAATACAACATTAGGTAATAAAAATTATCTAATAAAAAATAGGTAATTCCAAAACAAGATTTAATCTTTATATACAATATGTAGTTCTTATTATAAGTGGAAATCCACATATTGTATTAAAAGAATTAACTAAATGTAGTTTTGAAATTACTTAAATAAAAAATAAAAAAGGAGGTTTATTATATGACTGGAAGGATTGGATCAAATATTGGAGATATTACCATTGATAATGAAGTAATAGCTAAAGTAGCGGGATTAACAGCTATTGAGTGTTTTGGTATAGTTGGTATGGCATCAATTAATGTTACTAATGGGATTGTTAGATTACTTAAAAGAGAGAGTTTAACAAAAGGTATAAAAGTAGATGTATTAAATAATATTATATCAATAGATTTTCATGTAATTATTGAATATGGAATTAATATAAGAGCGGTTGCAGATAATTTAATTAATAATGTAAAATATAAACTTGAAAACTTCACAGGAATGGAAGTAGGAAAGATTAATTTTTTTGTTGAAGGCGTTAGAGTTGATTAGCCTTAAGGAAGTATTTATCGAGGAGGAAAAGTTGTGGCTATAGAATATATAGATTCAATTACATTAAAGAAAATGTTTGTTTCAGGAGCAAAAAAATTGGAATCTAAGAAGGCGTATGTTGACAAATTAAACGTCTTTCCAGTTCCAGATGGAGATACAGGAACAAATATGTCTTTGACAATATTGTCAGCAGCTAAAGAAGTAAGCAGTTGTGATTTTAATAATATTAAAGAAGTAGCTAAAGCAATTTCATCTGGTTCACTTAGAGGAGCTAGAGGGAATTCAGGTGTTATATTGTCTCAGTTACTTAGAGGTTTTGCAAAAGTAATAGGAGAAAATGAAAGAATTGATACTTTGGTTTTAGCACAATCTTTTCAAAAAGGTGTAGAAACTGCGTATAGAGCAGTTATGAAGCCAAAAGAAGGGACAATACTTACAGTAGCTAGGGAAATGGCTGAAAGAGTATCTATGTTATCAGTGGATTCAAACGATGTTGAGTTTGTTTTTAGAGAAGGTATTAAACATGCAGAAGAAGTCCTCCAAAAAACTCCAGAAATGTTAGATGTTTTAAAGCAAGCAGGTGTTGTAGACGCTGGTGGACAAGGACTTATATATATCTTTAGAGGTGCACTTAAATCACTTGAAGAAGGAAAAGAATTAGATTTTGACATTGCTTCAGATACACTTACAAAAGAAAATGATGTACATTTAGATGGTAGTTTAGCAACTGAAAACATCAAATTTGGTTATTGTACAGAATTTATTATTAATGTAAATAATCCAGCTAGCACTGAAGAGGATAGTTACACTTTTAGAGATTACTTAGAAACTTTAGGTGATTCAATTGTGGTTGCTGGTTATGATGATATTATTAAAGTTCATGTACATACTAATGACCCAGGTTTAGCTATTCAAAAAGCGTTAGAATTAGGGGAATTAGTGAACTTAAAGATTGATAATATGAGGCAACAACATTCAGCTAGAGTTATCTCTAAAGAAGAACACGAAGCTGTTAATATAACGACTCCAATACCTGAGGAAAGAAAAGAAATAGGTTTTGTTGCAGTATCTATTGGAGAAGGATTAAACGAGATTTTTAGGAGCTTAGGAGTTGATTATATTATTAAAGGCGGTCAAACTATGAATCCTAGTACAGAGGATGTGTTGAACGCAATCAAAGAAGTAAATGCTGATAATGTATTTATTCTACCTAATAATAAGAATATAATATTAGCGGCTAAACAAGCAAGTGAATTATGTGAAGATAAAAATGTTATTGTTATTAACTCAAAATCAATACCACAAGGTATTTCTGCTATGATTAGCTTTGAATTTGAGAAAGATATTGAAGAAAATATTGAAAATATGGAAGAATCTATGTTAGACGTTTCTACGGGGCAGCTAACCTTTGCTGTTAGAGATACTAGCATCGATGAGAAAGAAATTAGAGAAGGAGATATCCTTGGAATAGGTAATGATAAAATTCTTTCAGTTCAAAAAGATTTAGATATTGCGGCTAAGGAATTAGTTAAACAGTTAATAAACGATGAAAGTGAGTTAGTTATTATATACTATGGTCAAGAAGTAGATAAGGATATTGCAGATGAATTCGGAAAATATATAGAAGAAAATTACGAAGATTGTGATGTAGAAGTTCATTATGGTGGTCAACCACTATATTATTATATACTATCAGTAGAATAATATGTTACGAAGCTAAACATTCTAATATTATTAGTGAAATTTGGACTGTCTTATAGAGACAGTCTATTTTGCCTTTAAAGTGGAGGTTTATATGAATACAAATTTATCTGTAACGGTTTTAAAGGGAATAGGAGATAAAAAAAGTAAAGTATTACAAAAAGCTAGAATACAAACAATAGAAGATTTATTAAACTATTATCCTAGAGACTATGAAACAATTATGCCCATAACTAAAATAGCAGATATTAAAATGAATGAAATAAATGTTATAGAAGGTACAATATGTTTATCAACACAAAACATAAGAAAGAAAACTTTGATTTTAACTAAAACTAAAATTAGGGACAATACTGGAGAAATATTTGCTATTTGGTTTTCTCAACCATATCTAAAAAATAAATTAAAAATTGGAAGCAAATATGTGTTTAAAGGTAAGGTTGAAAATAAATATAATATGATTCAAATGAGCTCACCAGAAATGATAGAGGTGTCAAAATATAAAACTAATATAAATAGACTAAAGCCGATATATCCGCTTACAAAAGATATTTCTATGAATTTCATAAGTACTATTATTAGACAAGCTATAGAGTATACTGATAATAGCTTGAAAGATTTTTTGAATAATAGTATTAAAGCTAAGTACAATTTAGCAGAATATAATTATTCTATTAAACAAATTCATAATCCAGATAGTTTTCAATCTCTTGAAATTGCCCGAAGGAGACTAGTTTTTGATGAATTTTTACTGTTTGCATTAGGATTGAATTTAATAAAAGGTCATTCTAATGATATTATTAATAATTTTAATATATCTTTAGGAGACAGTGAAAATAAATTAATTAAATCGTTACCGTATTCTTTAACTGGTGCTCAACAAAAAGTATGGAGTGAAATAAAAGAGGACTTGATGTCTAATAAAACTATGAATAGATTGGTCCAAGGAGATGTTGGTTCAGGTAAAACTATTATAGCAGCTTTAGCACTAGTTATAATAGCAGATAATAATTATCAAGGATGTATGATGGCTCCAACTGAAGTATTAGCAAAACAGCACTTTAAATCAATCTCAGAGTTATTAACTCCATTAGGAATAAAAGTTGAATTATTAGTTGGATCTGTTACTAAAAAAAATAAAGAAATCATTTATAATAAGTTAAAATCAGGTGAAATTAATATATTAATTGGGACTCATGCTATCATTCAAGAAAAAGTTGAGTTTAAAAATCTTGCATTAGTAATAACGGATGAACAACATAGATTTGGAGTAAAACAAAGGAAAATCTTAGCGGAAAAAGGCAATTATCCACATATTCTTGTTATGAGTGCAACACCAATACCAAGGACATTAGCTCTTATAGTATATGGAGATATGGATGTTTCTATAATCGATGAAATGCCTCCAGGAAGGCAAAAAATAGAAACTTATGCAGTAAATACTTCTTATAGAGAACGTATATATTCTTTTATTCAGAGAGAAATTAATAGTGGAAGACAAGTATATATTATTTGTCCCATGGTAGAAGATTCTGATACATTAGAACTTGAGTCTGTAATTTCATATACTGAAAAATTAAAAGATAAAATTGATAGTAGCGCTAAGATTGATTATTTACATGGAAAAATGAAAGCAAAAGAAAAAAATGAAATAATGGAGAGATTTAGTGATAATGAGATTAATGTACTTGTATCTACAACAGTAATAGAAGTTGGTGTCAATGTTCCTAATGCAACTATGATGATAATAGAAAATGCAGAGAGATTTGGACTCGCAGGACTTCACCAGCTTAGAGGTAGAGTAGGAAGAGGAAAGCATAAATCTTATTGCATACTAATTACAGATTCAAAAAATAATATTACTAAAAAAAGAATGGATATTATGTGTAAGTATACAGATGGATTTGTAATTTCTGAATATGATTTAAAACTTAGAGGACCAGGAGATGTATTTGGCTTAAAACAACATGGACTTCCAGAATTTAATATTGGAGATATATTTAGAGATATGGATGTATTAAAAGAGGCTAATAGCTTGGCTAGGCAAATATTAGATGAGGATAAACATCTAGAGAGTGATCAGTATAAATATTTGAATGAAAAGATTTTAAAGTATTTTTCGGAGAGTATTAAACAGATATTTTTATAAACTTGAGGTTTTCGTCAAACTAAATACTGTACAAGACGGTCGTAGGTTGATAGGTATTAAAAATCCGTTCAGTTAAATCGTTCCTAAGAAAAACTAAGTTCATTCCAAAATGGTTTCCTAAAAATTAAAAACTCCTTGCAGTCAAACATTTAATTTTCTTAACGGAAACCATTTTTCCATTCACAAAGTGTTTTCTAAGGAAGATTTAAAGTCACTACTTTTTAATACCTATCAACCTACTTGGCTAGTATTAGGCTAGTGGTGATATTTAAAAATAGTAGCTATCATCAACTATTGAAAATACCTTTGACCCCACAAACTATCGTTTGCAATAACGTATCCATGACAAGGGTATATGGTATTAGAATAACGCTGACCGGCCGCTTCACAGGTAAGGCAAGTTATTATAATACCATATACCCTCCCCGAGCCACACGTCAAACCACAAATTCCAAAAAAAATTAATTATTAAAATTGCATTTTTTTAGTTTTAAATACAGTATTTACTAGTGTAATATTAATTAATATACATATAATAATATCGTAACCTAATTACATCTCTTCGAAGAGGACACTAAAATTTAGCATTGTAAGAATTGGAGGGTCTAGGTATGGCAAAGAATGTAGTACCACAAGCAAGAGAAGCATTAGAAAAATTTAAATATGAAGTAGCAAATGAAATTGGAGTACCTTTGAAACAAGGTTACAATGGTGACTTAACATCAGCTCAAAATGGTTCAGTTGGTGGATATATGGTTAAGAAATTAATTGAAAGAGCAGAACAAAATTTAATGGGTCAATAATATTTTCAGAAAAACCGTGATTTTCCTATTTTGGATTAGCGGTTTTTTTGATGCTTTTGAAAAAAATAAATATATCGAACAGAATGCTTATTGACAATTTATGTCAATGAGTTAAAATAATAGTGTATATTATAATAATAGTGTCGAATGGAAAGGAAACATATGAGAGTAATATCTGGTAAAGCAAGAAGAATTAATTTAGTAACACCAAGTGGGTTAGATGTTAGACCTACAACGGATAGAACGAAAGAAACATTGTTTAACATAATTAATATGGAAGTATATAATAGTTCTTTTTTAGATTTATTTAGTGGAAGTGGTGCAATTGGAATAGAAGCTCTAAGTAGAGGAGCTGACAAGGTTACTTTTGTAGAAAAAAGTATTGATTCTATAAAATGCATACAAGAAAATCTAGAAAAAACTAAATTAGCTGATAAGGCTATAATTTACAAAATAGATGTTTTAAATGCAATAAATAAATTACAAGATAATAACGAGAAATTTAATATTATTTTTATGGATCCACCATATGATAATGGATGGGAAACTAAGATTATTTCTTTAATTGAAGAAAAAGATTTACTTGAAAAAGATGGATTGTTAGTATGTGAAAGTTCAATCAACACAAACTTTGATTTTATTAATAGCACAAAATATTATATAGAAAAAGAAAAAATATTTAGAACAAATAAACTTACTTTTATAAGGTATGAATAATTGCTAATTACATGTCTTTGATTCTTTAATACAATATATAGATGCGACTGAACATAAGATATATATTTTATGTAAAGAAGTTGATTACTGATTAAGCAATTATCTAAGATACTAAAGATAATTTACAATAATAAACAAATGGAGTAATAGCTCCTTTGTATTTAGGAGTGACTAAAATGAGAATTGCTGTATATCCAGGAAGTTTTGACCCTGCTACTAATGGTCATTTAGATATAATAAAAAGAAGTGCAAAACTAGTAGATAAACTTATTGTAGGTGTATTACATAATAGTTCCAAAAATCCTTTATTTTCAATAGAGGAAAGAGTTGAACTATTAAAATCTTTAACCAAAGATTTGGATAACGTTGAAGTAGATAGTTTTTCGGGATTATTAGTAGATTTTTTAAAAGAAAAAAATGCGGAAATTATTGTTAGAGGATTTCGAGCAGTATCGGATTTTGAATATGAATTACAAATTGCTCAGACTAATTATAGTCTTGACAATAATATTGAGACTATATGTTTGATTACAAGAGTAGAATATTCTTTTTTAAGTGCTAGTATAGTTAAAGAAATTGCTATGTATGGTGGAGACATAAGTAAGATGGTTCCTAATGAAACAATCAAATACATTAATGAAAAATTTAAACGGAAATAAAGCTATTAGAGGGGGATTCTAATGAGTAGTATAATGGATTTAATAAATGAAATGGAAGATTATTTTGAGAGTTGCAGTAAAGTACCGTTTTCTAATAAGATTATGGTAAATCCAGAAGTTATATATGAATTAATGACAGATATGCGTCTGAAATTACCTGAAGAAATTAAACGTTGTCAAAGAATAATAAGTGAAAAAGACAAAATTATATTGGATGCTAAAAAGAATGCGGAAAATGTAGAAAAAGAGACGGAAAACAAAATGTTAGAACTAATTAATGAGCACGAAATTATGCAACAAGCTTATTCAGAAGCTGAAGTAATACTTGCTGAAGCAAAAAATACTTCTAGAGAACTAAAGTTAGGGGCATATGAGTATGCTGATGAAATAATTAGTAAGGTTGAGCAAATAACTAAAGATTCTTTATTTGATGCTCATAAGGTATATGAACAATTTGAAGAATATATGAAACATCAATTAGAAACGCTTAGCGAAAATAGGCAAGATTTACAAGATAGAAAAATTAAGAAAAAAAATGATAGTCAACCAAAATAAATATTAATGAATATAAATGAGTTGTTTATAATAATGGAATAAATAATAATGCTATAATAAATGTAATTATAGCATTTATTATTTTAGATATGATGTATTTATTTACATTTATTTTTGTGTTATTTAATACACTTGCAGTTTGTGCGTGTACAGAGAATGTTCCAAAAGCTACGAGTGTACATAGTAATACAAACTTAACAGAGCTTACACATTGGGTATTTGCTAGTATTTTAGATCCATTAGCTAGCTCTATTAAACTAAGCAGAAAAGTTTTGAAAATACTATCTTTTATTGGTATTAAATATAGACAATTTAATATAATTGAAAAAAATATAATGTAGCCACCTATTTTTACAATAAGAGTTATAGCATTCATTATACAATCATCAAAAAGAGAAAAAGAAATTTTTTTATTAATGGATTTAGTTAATGATTTTTTCTTATGGGATGATAAATCTTTAGAGTAAATAATTTGATAAATAATTGAAGTTACAATAGTGGCTGAATATATAACAATTAACATAAGAATGCCCATATGAGAATTATTTAATAAACCTGTAGCTATAAATCCTATTATAAACATTGGACTAGCATTATTACAAAATGTAAGCATATATTGAGCTTCGGAGAGAGTTATAGATTTTTTTGTTAATAAATCTGCTGTGATTTTTGCGCCCACAGGATATCCAGACAATAATCCAGTAATAAAAGCATAACTTGCAACACCGGGCAATTTGAATAATTTGGACATTATTGGTGTGAAGATGTAATTAATATAACTTATAATACTAGAATGAATAATAATATTAGATAATAAAATAAATGGAAATAAAGTAGGAATCATAACATTAAACCATAGTAATAATCCCTCTTTAGCAGCTTCCATTGATGATTGTGGTAATATAAGAATAATAATTAATAAAGATATTAAAAGAACATTAACGATAAAGTTTTTTGATATTTTTCTTATCATAAATTACCCTTTTGCTTGTTTTATTAATACAAGTATATTTATAGAATACTATTTTTAGAACATCTTATATTCTGACTATAGGGTGAGTATAGTCGTTTTTTGAAGTTCTACCATATTTATTACCAATAATAATATTATATATATCACTACATTTAATCTCATCTTCAAGCATTTTCTTTTGTAACTCATTAAGGCTTAAAAAGCTATCTTTAACATTAGATATTATAGGTAAAATAGAACGTTCCTTTAACAGCTTTAGTAAATCTCTGCTATCTTTTCTAAATCCAAGTATTTTAACATATTGAACAAAACCATTATCTACAAATTTCCAAAAATTATCTTTATCAAGAGAAAGCATTATGTGCAATAATGTTCTTTGAATGCGTGATATAGGGTATCTTCTTGTTCGAGTATAACCAATAATATCACTTATAGTACAATAGTTTATAACTGCTTTTTTAAATCTATTTTGAATACCTTCACTAACATTAAGACAATTTTCCATTTGATCTGGAGATAATATTTTTAATTTATAATTAATAAGTGCTGAATAATCATCAAAAAAAATAGGAGCGATATTAGCTTTTATTGCTTTTTCTAATAATTCATATGAAGAAGCAGGCATACAGTTTTCAAGGCTCTCGAGTTCTTTTGTTGAGTTTCTTAGTGCTTTTCTAATTGCAGTAGCGGACGATAAAGTATTAATGTCATTACCGTGATAAGAAGAACCTATTCGTTTAATTGAATAAGGTTTAATACGGCTATCTAAATTGAGTAAAGCTTTCATATACTCAATTCCCAATATATTATTTGGGGATTTAATAATAGATGTTAATTCATCTTTACACATAGCTAGTATTTTGTCATTAATTAAATAATCAGTAAGAGCATTTGAACGTGCAGTAGCAAAACTATTTCCTTCTTTTAGATAACTAGTTAATATATTTTTGTATTTTTTTGGTTCATTACATAAAACGGATGCTATTTCACCAAGGACACTAGTCTCGCCAAGTTCACTTCCAAAACATAAATTATCAATAATTCCTATATCATTTAGAAGTTTAACAGATGCATGAGAAAAAAACTCTGCACTAGATGTGGAGAAATGCACAGGTAATTCAATTACAAGATCAGCACCGTTTTTTAAAGCCATTTCTGTCCGAATCCATTTATCAACAATAGCTGGTTCTCCTCGTTGAACAAAATTACCACTCATCACAACAACACAGTATTTAGATTTAGTTATTTTTTTCGCTTGTTCTAGTTGAAATTTATGACCATTATGAAAAGGATTATATTCAGCGACAATTCCTACTACACTCATTTATATCACCTTTGCTTAGTTTTTGGTAATTGCAAACTAAGGATTTAAAAAAAGATTGCAATTACTTAAATATTTAGTTTAATTCATAGTAATAATATTAAATTAAAACATTAATTAAATCAAGCAGCAGTACCATTATTTTAATAATTTGGTAATATTTCTAGAAAAAAATAAAAAAAAGTAAAAAAAGATATTGTATACAATAAACAATAAGTCTATAATAGATTATAGAAGTATAAATAAATAGATATGGTTTTTGAAAGGAGCTTTTTAAAAGTGAGTTTTATTAATAGCATTAAAGAAAGAGCAAAAGAAGCGAAGAAGACAATTGTATTACCAGAATCATTAGAAAGAAGAACAGTTGAAGCTGTTGCACAAATTCTATCTGAAGAAATAGCAGATGTTATTCTTATTGGAAATAAAGTTGAAATAGAAAAAGTTGCAGAAGGTTTAGATATATCTAGAGCAAATATTATTGATCCTAATTCATTTGAAAAAATGGATGAATATGTGAATAATTTAGTAGAATTACGTAAAGCTAAAGGTATGACAAAAGAAAAGGCACAAAGTTTACTTAATGATCCACTATACTTAGGTGTTATGATGGTTAAAACAGGTATGGCTGATGGAATGGTTGCAGGAGCAGTTAATTCAACAGCTAATGTACTTAGACCTTCATTACAAATTCTTAAAACAGCTCCAGGAACTAAATTAGTTTCTGCATTTTTTGTTATGGTTGTGCCAAATTGTGAATATGGTGCAAATGGTACTTTTATATTCTCTGATTCAGGATTAGTTCAAAATCCTAATTCAGATGAATTAGCTTCTATAGCAATTAGTTCATCTAAATCATTTGAACATTTAGTACAAGAAGAGCCAATAGTAGGTATGTTATCACATTCTACAAAAGGTAGCGCAAAACATCCAGACGTTGACAAAGTTGTTGAAGCAACAAGAATAGCAAAAGAATTAAACCCAGAACTTAAGTTAGATGGTGAATTCCAATTAGATGCTGCTATTGTACCTAGTGTAGGTAAATCAAAAGCACCAAATAGTGAAGTTGCTGGTAAAGTAAATGTTCTTGTATTTCCTGATTTAGATGCTGGAAATATTGGTTACAAACTAACTCAAAGATTAGCTAAAGCAGAAGCTTATGGCCCAATTACACAAGGTATTGCAAAACCTGTAAATGATTTATCAAGAGGATGTACAGCAGAAGATATTGTTGGTGTAGTTGCTATTACAGCAGTACAAGCTCAATTACAATAAAAAAATACATAACTAAAAAAATATATTTAAAGGAGATAATTCAAGTGAATATTTTAGTATTAAATTGTGGTAGTTCATCACTTAAGTATCAGTTAATTGATATGGAAAAAGAAACAGTATTAGCAAAGGGTATTTGTGAAAGAATTGGAATTAATGATTCACAAATTAAGCATACACCTATGGGTAAAGATGCAATAATTATTAAAGGAGATATGCCAGATCATAAAAATGCTGTTCAATATGTGATTGATGCATTAATATCAAAAGAACATGGTGTAATTGAGAGCATGGATATGATTAATGCTGTTGGACATAGAGTTGTTCATGGGGGAGAAGAATTTGCTTGTTCCACTGTTATTAATGATGATGTAATTGAAGCTATAACAAAATGTAGTGATTTAGCTCCATTACATAATCCAGCAAACTTAATCGGGATTAACGCATGTAAACAACTTATGCCTAATGTTCCAATGGTAGGTGTGTTTGATACTGCTTTCCATCAAACAATGCCAGCAAAATCATACTTATATGCTTTACCATATGAATACTATAAAAAATATAAATTAAGAAGATATGGATTCCATGGAACTTCTCATAATTATGTATCTAAAAGAACTGCTGAATTTTTAGGTAAAGATATAAAAGATATGAAAATTGTAGTATGTCACTTAGGAAATGGTGCTAGTATATGTGCTGTAGATGGTGGAAAATCAATAGATACAAGTATGGGACTTACTCCATTAGAAGGATTAGCTATGGGAACTAGATGCGGAGATATGGACCCTGCTATTATACAATTCTTAGCAGATAAAGAAGATTTAACAATTGATGAAATAAACACAATTTTAAATAAAAAATCAGGGGTTTTAGGTATTTCAGAATTATCAAGTGATTTTAGAGATTTAGAAAATGCTATTGATGAAGGTAATAAAAGAGCAGAATTAACTATGAATGTATTTTGTTATAGAGTAGCAAAATATATTGGAGCATATGCTGCTGCAATGAATGGTATTGATGCAATTACATTTACTGCTGGACTTGGCGAAAACAATGGAGACGTAAGAGAAGAAATATGTTCATATCTTACATTTTTAGGTGTAGATATAGATAAAGAAGCTAATAAATGTAGAGGTATAGAAAGAGATTTCTCTAAAGAAAATGCAAAAGTTAGAACATTAGTAATTCCAACTGATGAGGAAATGACTATTGCTAGAGAAACAGCAAGACTTATCTAATATATATAATTTGTCAAGTAGCCTACTTTCTTAGTTTGAAGGTAGGTTCTTGTTAACAATAAATTTCCATATACTATGAATAATTTTTTTATTTTTCCTTAAAATATTGACAAAACTTTAATTGGTATGTATAATTACTTGTGGTTATTTTATGCAATTTCCATTCCGGTATAATGGTATTACATGTGATTGGGGTGATAATATGCAATATAACATAACTGATTTTTTGTTCAATGATGGAATGAAAAGAAACATATCTACCGACATAAATGTGAAAGAATTAAATTTTGGAAATAATAATTACCAAATTGATTTTATTCATATTGATGTAGATATTACTAATTTAGGTTATAAGAAAATTAATTTAAAAGGCGTAATAAAAGGAACTCTAAAAATTCCTTGTGATAGATGCATGGAAGAAGTAGATTATAATCTTGAGACCAATTTTTCTAAGGACATTGAATTTGATGGTGATGAAAAAATCGAATTTATTGATGGATATAATTTAGATCTAGAAAAATTTGCTTTAGATGAAATAATTATTCATTTGCCTATGAAAGTACTATGTAGTGATACTTGTAAAGGTATTTGTAATCAATGTGGAACTAACCTAAATAAGGGAACTTGTAACTGTGATAATAGTGACATAGATCCAAGATTAACAGTTTTTAAAGATTTATTTAAAGAGTTTTAAGGAGGTGTCAATATGGCAGTACCAAAAAGAAAAACATCACAAGCTAGAAGAAATAAGCGTAGAGCTAATTGGAAATTAACTGCACCTAACTTAGTAAAATGCAGTAAATGTGGCGAATTAGTAATGCCTCATAGAGCTTGTAAATCTTGTGGAACATACAAAAATAAAGAGGTTATTGTAACTGAATAATTAAAAGGCAGCTAAGGCTGCCTTTAATTATTATTGAGTTATTTATAACTTATATGGGAACCATAGTAGTAGTGCCTAAAAAAATATGAATTTTTTATTGAAAATATATTAAAAATTTAGTATAGTATTTTTAGAGAATCTAGAATTAAAGGTGGTATTATGCAAAATAAAATTACAATTTCTGTTGATGCAATGGGTGGAGATAATGCTCCAAATGAAATAGTAAAAGGATGTATTGAATCAATAAATGATGATAGTAACATAAAGATTTATTTAGTTGGTAATAATATTATCATAAATGAACAACTAGAAAAGTACACATATAATAAAGAACAACTAGAGGTAGTTGATGCAAGAGAAATAATTGAGCCTTGCGAGTCACCAGTTATGGCTATAAGAAGAAAAAAGAATTCTTCACTTGTAAAAGGGTTGGAACTTGTGAAAGAGAAAAAAGCGGATGCTTTTGTTTCGGCTGGTAGTACAGGTGCTATACTTGCAGGAGGTACTTTTATTGTAGGAAGAATAAAAGGTATTGAAAGACCAGCGCTTGCTCCTTTAATTCCTAATAAAAAAGGTGTATCTTTATTAATTGATTGTGGAGCAAATGTTGATTCAAAAGCAAGTTATTTAGTTCAATATGCTAAAATGGGTTCTATTTATTTTGAGAATGTATTAGGTATTAAAAATCCAAAAGTTGCTTTAGTTAATATTGGTGAAGAAGAATCAAAAGGCAATCTTTTGGTAAGAGAAACGTATCCATTACTTCAAAAAGAAAATATTAATTTCATTGGTAATATTGAAGCTAGAGAAATACCACAAGGTAAAGCTGATATACTTGTATGTGATGCTTTCGTAGGTAATATTATTTTGAAATATACAGAAGGTTTTGCTTTGACTATGTTTGATATGCTAAAAAAAGCTTTATTGCAAGATACTAGATCAAAAATTGGAACACTTTTATTAAAACCAGCACTAAAGAAATTTAAAAAGGGTTTTGACTATACTGAATATGGGGGAGCTCCCTTACTTGGTTTAGAAGGATTAGTTGTTAAAACTCATGGTAGTTCAGATGCAAAAGCAGTTAAAAATACCATACTTCAATGTAAAAAATTTGCAAATCAGCAAATTAACCAAAAAATAAAACAAAATATAAATATGATTTAAGGGGGCAAATAAAATGGAATTAGAAAAATTAATTTCTATTATTGCGGAATTTGCACATGTAAATGAATCACAAATTTCAGGAGATACAAAATTTGTAGATGATCTAAATGTTGATTCTTTGGATTTAGTGCAAATAATTATGGCTTTAGAAGAAGAATTCGACGTTGAAATTGATAATGATCAAGCAGAAAACATTGTAACTATTAACGATGCACTTGAGGCGATAAATCAGCAAATTAATAACGACTAATGAAAGCCCTTACATTTAAGGGCTTTGATTTTATGTAAAGTGGAGGGATTTTATTGGGTAGTAAGTATAAGAATTTAAATGAATTTCAGGAAATAATTAATTACGAATTTAAAGATATCAGATTATTATCACAAGCGTTAACTCATAGTTCATATGCTAATGAGCATAAAATGTCTAAATTTGAAAATAATGAAAGACTTGAGTTTTTAGGAGATGCAGTATTAGAAATAGTTACAAGCGATTTTTTATTTAGAAATTATACGGACATGCTTGAAGGGGAATTAACAAAATTTAGAGCGAGTATTGTATGTGAACCAACGTTAGCAAACTTTTCAAATGAAATTACATTAGGTGATTTTATAAGACTTGGTAAAGGTGAGGAGAATTCTGGCGGAAGGTATCGTGCTTCTGTTTTATCTGATGCAGTAGAGGCTTTAATTGGTTCAATTTATTTGGATGGAGGCTTAGAATCTGCAAGAAAATTTATTGTAAATACATTATTAAAAGATGTTGAAAAAAGGAAATTATTTATTGATAGTAAGACCCACCTACAAGAAATTATTCAAAAGACAAGTGAACAACCCATTGAGTACATAATAGTTAAGGAAAAGGGCCCAGATCATAACAAATTATTTGTAGTAGAGGTAAGACATGAAGGAAAAGTAATTGGTCATGGAAGAGGTAGGAGTAAAAAAGCAGCTGAACAAGATGGTGCTTATGATGCTATTAAAACAATTAAATAACATAAATTGACAGTGTACAATTGACAATTATCGTTATTATAATTGTCAATTGTCCAATGCCAATCATTAAATATACACAGGTAAGGGGATACAAATGTACTTAAAAAATATTGAATTACAAGGATTCAAATCTTTTGCAAACAAAATAAATTTTGAATTTGATAAAGGAATAACAGGTATAGTTGGTCCTAATGGAAGTGGTAAAAGTAATATTGCTGATGCAGTTCGTTGGGTTTTAGGAGCTCATAGTGCAAAACAACTAAGAGGCTCTAAAATGGAAGATGTTATTTTTGCAGGAACTGAGAATAGACGACCTGTAGGTTATTCCCAAGTAGATATTACAATTGATAACCATGATAAAAAAATGGCTATGGATTATCTAGAGGTAACAATATCTAGAAGAGTATATAGATCAGGAGAAAGTGAATTCTACATAAATAAATCACCGTGTAGGTTAAAAGATATAAATGATTTGTTTTTGGATACTGGAGTGGGAAAAGAAGGGTACTCTATAATTGGACAAGGTCAAATAGATAAAATACTTAGTACTAAACCAGAGGATAGAAGAAACTTATTTGATGAAGCAGCTGGTATTGTAAAATTTAAAAGAAGAAAGACAGATGCTTATAAAAAACTAGATGAAGAGAAACAAAATTTACTAAGGATAAATGATATAATAAATGAACTTGATGGTAAAAAAGATTCCTTAGAAGCACAAGCGGAAGTTGCAAAAAAATATCTTTTGCTTAAAGAAGAATTAAAAAGTAATGAAGTAAGTATTTTTGTCTCGGAGATTGAAAAAATAAACAAAAATATTTATGAAATAAGTGACAAAGAAAAAAATATTAATAACGAGATTAATGAAGTAAATAATAAATATGATGATATTAAATTACAATATAATAACATAAATGAGGTAATAGAAACTTTAGGTAACACTATTGATACAAAAAAAGAAGAAATTTCTTCTTCCAACCTTAAAAAAGAAAGAATAGAAAATGACATTAATCTATCGAAAGAACAAATCCATTCGATAAACAGTACAAATGAACGTATCCAAGAAAACATGGATAATTTGAGTTCTAGATATAACCTTAATAATAAAAATATTAGTGAGTATAATGAACAAATAGATGTAATAAATAAAAAATTAGATACTTTAACAAAAGATATTGAAGAAAAAAATCATGGGTTTACAACAATTTCTAATGAAATAAGTACTAATGAAGCTACAATTGAAGAAATTAAAACAAATATTATTGAAAGATTAAACGAAATTACAGTAGTAAAAGGTAAGATTCAAAGATATAGTACTATGCTTGAGAATATCTCAAATAGAAAGAACTTTTTACTAGATAAAACAAATCAATTATATAGTGATAAAGAATTAATAAATGATAATAGAGAAAAACTAGATAAAGAAATTATAACTGTAAGCGATAATTTGGTAGAGACAAAAGAACAATCAATTTTAGTATCAGATAAAATAAAAAATATAAATGAAATAAAACAAAATATACAAGAAAACTTAAATGTACTAAATCAACAAATAAATCAATATAAATCAAAATATAATGCTCTTGATGAAATAACACAACACTATGAAGGTTATAATTATAGTATTAAAAAAGTTATGGAACAAAAAATTAAAAATAAGTTAAATACTGTATTAGGTGTTGTAGCTGATATAATTAAAGTAGATAAAAAATATGAAATTGCTATAGAGACTTCTCTTGGAGGAGGAATTCAAAATATTGTTACCCAAGATGAAGAAACAGCAAAAAACATGATTAAATATTTGAAAGAAAACAAATATGGAAGAGCTACTTTTTTGCCTCTTACAAGTATAAGAGTAAATAATAATTATAAGCCAATAACTAATGAAGAGGGATTTATTGGATATGGAAGTGATTTGGTTTCATATGATAGTATGTATGAGAATATCATTAAATACCTTCTTGGAAGAGTAGTTATTGTTAATAATATTGACAACGCAATAAAAATTGCAAGAAAACATAACTATAAATTAAAAATTGTTACATTATCTGGAGAAGTATTGAATCTAGGAGGTTCATTAACTGGAGGAAGTTATAAAAATAAAGCTAATAATTTTCTATCTAGAAAAAGACAACTAAATGAATATCAAATAAAGATTCAAGAGATTTCAAATAAAATTGAAATTGCAAGTAGTAATAAAATTAACATAGTTGAAGAGAAAAAAGTTCTTAGTAATAAATCTATGGAATTAGTAGAAAAAGAGCATAATTTAAATATAAAATTAAATTCTTTGGAAATGAACAGAAATCAGTTAATAAAAGACATTAAAATAAAAGAACAGGAATTATTAGATAGTAATAAAGAATTAAAAGAACTAGAAATTCAAAATAAGGAATTAGAAAAAACTACACATAATTATAATCAGAAACTTTGTGGTAGTGAAAGTGAAAATACAGATGCAGAAGACAAAGTATTAAATATTACAAATATTATTAATAAAAATAAAATAATTAAAGATAATATATCTGAAGAATTGACTAATTTAAAAATAAACATAAGCTCTAATAAGCAAAAAATAACTAGCTTAAAGGAAAACGTAGAACGACTAAGTAATGAACAAGAAGAAATTAATAATCAAAAAGAATCATATACTAAAGAATTAGCAAGTAATAACGAGAGTATTATATTAAAAAATGATTTAATAAGTAAATATAAAGTAAACATTGAAGAAACAGTAAATGAAATAACTGTAATGGAAGAAAATCTTAAGTTATTAAATGATAAAAAAAATAATATAAGTAAAGAACAAAATGATTTATTAGAAGAAAGAGAAAAATTAAGTGAGAAGACTAACTTATTAGAAAAAGAAGTATTAAGATTTCAAAATTCTAAAATGAAGTTTGAGTTGCAAAAAGATAATTTAACAAATTATATGTGGGATGAATATGAATTAACCTATAATATGATAGAGATTAAAGAATCTCTTGGCAAGGTAACTCAACTTAAAAATAGGGTTAAAGAATTAAAAGACTCTATTAGAAAGCTTGGAGATGTTAATGTTAATGCCATTGAAGAGTATAAAGAAGTAACTACAAGATTTAATTTTTTAACAGAACAAAAAGATGATTTAATTGAAGCTGAAAAAAAACTAATAGGTGTTATAAATGAATTAGATAAAGAGATGGTAAAACAATTTAAATTAAAATTTAAAGAAATTAATTATCAGTTCAATAATGTATTTCGGGAACTTTTTGGCGGCGGTAAAGGTTTATTATATTTAATTGATGAAGATAATGTTTTGGAATCAGGAATCAATATAGTTGCACAGCCACCAGGGAAAAAGTTACAAAGTATGATGTTATTATCAGGTGGAGAAAGGGCATTTACTGCTATTGCATTATTATTTGCAATTCAGAAATTAAAACCATCACCATTTTGTGTACTTGATGAAATCGAGGCGGCACTAGATGATGCAAATGTTGAAAGGTTTGCAAAGTATTTACAAAAACTTTCAGATAATACTCAGTTTATTATTATTACACATAGAAGAGGAACAATGGAAGCTGCAGATATATTATATGGTATTACAATGCAAGAAAAAGGTGTATCCACAAGAGTATCTGTTAAATTAATAGAAAATGAATTAACAGGTTAAAAATATTATTTATAAGTAGTTTGGAAGGAGTAGAATATGGAGAAAGAGAAGAAAAAACGAAGAGGATTTTTTGGTAAATTAGTACAAGGATTAACAAAAACAAGAGACAATATTATAGGTGGAGTTGACAATGTTCTTAGTACTTTTACTAAAATAGATGAAGACTTTTATGAAGAATTAGAAGAAGCATTAATTGTAGCTGATTTAGGTGTTAATACTTCTATGAAAATTATTGAAGACTTAAGAGCTAAAGTTAAAGAACAAAAAATAAAAGACACAGAATCAGTTAGAGAGCTTTTAATGGAAGAATTAAAAGAACTTATGGGAAATGATGATGATATATATGATTTTACACAAGAAAAATCAGTTGTTTTAGTTATTGGTGTAAATGGAGTAGGAAAGACAACTACAATTGGTAAATTAGCTCATCAGTATAAACTAGATGGAAAAAAAGTAATACTTGCAGCAGCTGATACTTTCAGAGCGGCTGCAATTGACCAACTAGAAGAATGGTCTAATAGAGCAGGGGTTGAGTTAATATCACAACAAGAAAATTCTGATCCAGGTGCAGTTGTTTTTGATGCAGTTCAAGCTGCAAAATCAAGAAACGCAGATATTTTAATATGTGATACAGCAGGAAGACTTCATAACAAGAAAAATCTAATGGAAGAGTTAAGAAAGATATTTAAAATAATAAATAGAGAGTATCCAGAAGCACGCAAAGAAGTTCTTCTAGTGCTAGATAGTACAACAGGACAAAATGCATTACAACAAGCTAAGCAATTTAAAGATATTGCAGATATTACAGGTATTGTACTTACAAAATTAGATGGAACTGCAAAAGGTGGTATTGCTATTGCTATTCAAACAGAACTAAATATTCCAGTTAAGTATATTGGTGTTGGTGAAGGAATAGATGATATGCAACAATTTGATTCAGAAGAATTTGTAAGTGCTTTATTCGAGCAATAATATAATTATTTCCCACCACATATTATATGCAGTAATGCTAATAAATTGGTGGGAAAATTAGTTATTAAATTATTATTTTTATATTTCTAGGTATAAAAAGATTTGCAAAAGATCAGTTTGATAATTACATAGAAAATACAACACTATTATCTATACCAGCCGATATGATATTTGCAATACTAGCAGGGGGAACTCTTATATGTGCAATTATTGCTACATTTATGTGGAAATGCCCTCATTGCAAAATTTTGGTAAAGCTAAGAATTTTAAGCATTGTATGTATTGTGGGATAGAGTTAGAGGATTAAATTTCCATTAATTAATAATGTAAACCGTACAAGACGGTCGTAGGTTGATAGATATTAAAAATTCGTTTTCGTTAAATCAGCCTAAGAAAAACTAGAGTTCATTCCAGAATAGCTTCCTAAAACTTAAAAACTCCTTGCAGTCAAACATTTTAAGTTTTTTAACGGAAGCTATTCTTCCATTCACTAAGATTTTCTAAGGCTCATTTAAAGGCTCTACTTTTTAATATCTATCAACTTACTAGGCTAGTTTAGGGCTAGTGGTGATAATTAGAAAAGGAAAACTCAATAATGAATAGTAATTTAAAATAGTTTTAGATAATTTAAGAGAACAATAAATAAGTAAGGATGGGGTTTATTTTAAAAAAATTTGCCAGAGAAAATTGATTATATGTTATTACATTATATAACGTTTTGGAAGATAAAGACATAATAATACAGGAGGAACTATGAAAAAAATTATTGCTTTTCTGATGTTGCCGGCTATTTTCTTAACTATGACAATAAATATAACCGCAAATACAGATTATAATGTAAGATATGAAGAGTACGCAAAAGAACTAAAAAAACTAGGTGTGTTTAAAGGAACTAGTACAGGATTTGAGTTAGATAGAGAACCTACTAGACTAGAAGCAGCTGTTATGTTTGTAAGACTATTAGGTACAGAACAAGAAGCACATGATAAAAAATATGAACATCCTTATACAGATGTACCTAAATGGGGAAATGATTATATCGGGTATCTGTATCATGAAGGGTTAACCAATGGTACAGGAAATAATAAGTATGGTTCTGCTGATTTTATTAGTGCAGAAAGTTACTTTACATTTATATTAAGGGCATTAGGTTATGATGATTCAAAAAAAGATTTTATATGGAATGAATCATTAGAATATGTTAGGAATAATAAACTTATTAATGAATTGGATTATAAAGAATTAAAAAACAATGTGTTCTTAAGGGATGAAATAGCAAAATATAGTTATTTAAGTTTATTAATGAATGTAAAAGATAAAAATACAACATTGGTTAATAAACTAGTGGAACAGGGAGTAATTAATATAGATATAGCTTGTGGAATGGGATTAATCAAACTAGAAATACCATTAGGAATTGATAGTATATTAACTCATCATAATGAACAACACTATATGACATTCAATATAGAAGGCAATAAACTTAATATTAGTGGCAATATAAATGATAATGAAACAAAATGGATATCATGTATAATAAAAAATAAAGGACAAAGAATAAGCGAAAAATACATACCAATTGATAGTAAGGGGAATTTATCAAGTAGCTTAGATGTAAACTTTCAAGATGAAAGCTATGAAATAGAGATATATAAAGCGCCTGAAAGGTATACTACATATTGGAATTGGATTAATAATATAACACTTATAAAAGATAATACAAAAATATATTTTAAATTATCACCTGTGTATACAAATAATTATCAAAAGTTCTATATAGAAAAAAAGGAAGTACCTTCAATTGATATGAATAAAAATAATATTCCTAAAGAAATAGTAAATCTATCAAATGAGATAACTGCAGGAATTAAAAGTGATTATGATAAAGCTATGGCTATACATGATTGGGTTGCAGATAATATTTATTACAATTATGATGGTTATTATTCTGGTGATTATGGAGCAACGAGTGCAGAAGGAACACTGAAAAGTAAAACTTCAGTTTGTGCAGGCTATGCTGAGTTAACTAAAGCGTTATTTACAGCCTCCAATATCCCCTGTGTTACAGTATCAGGGTTTGCGTTAGGTATTAGCACCAATGGGGAATGGACAAAGGACAATATTGATAATACATCAAATCATGCATGGAATGAAGCTTATATTGATGGAAGATGGGTTATTATAGACACCACGTGGAGTTCTAACAACAAATATGAGAATGCAGAATATAATTATAAAAAATATAATCATAACTTTTTTGATGTAAGTTTAGAGCATTTTTCAAATACTCATAAAATAATAAGCTATAATTAACTGATTTGTGTAGCTTTGAATCTTGCACTTCAAGTAAATCCAATTGATAAGGATACGGAACTTCGATTATGGGTATCACAGTTGGAGAACCTTTTTCAGAGGTCAGAAAGAGAAGAGTATATGTTTGAACATGTTTTACGTATAGGCCAATCTCTAAAAAAATCCCCAAAAAGGCTTGACAAATATTATCAAGTATCATATAATACCATCTGTAAAGTAATTAACCTTTACAGGTGGTGATTTTTTTGAGTAATATTTTTCAAAAAACATTATTATATGATTTCTATGGTGAACTATTAACAGAACACCAGAAAGAAATATATGAATTGTATAATTTGAATGATTTATCTTTAGGAGAAATATCTGAACAGCTTAAAATTAGTAGACAAGGTGTACATGACACCTTAAAAAGATGTGATAAACAACTTGATAATTACGAAAATAAATTACAGTTAGTTAATAAATTTTTATTAAATAAAAATAATATAGATAAGATTTCAAAATGTACAAGTGATATTTTAGATGAATTACAAGGAAGAGAACACATAGAAACAAAGTTGATTGTAAATAAAATAGTAGAGATTAATACTACTTGTAATAAGATATTGGAAGATTTATAGATTAGTTATAGGTAATTAATATCGTGAATTTGTAGTTACCTAATAAGTTATGAGGAAGGAGGTTATCGTATGGCATTTGAGAGTTTATCAGATAAGTTTCAAAATATATTTTCTAACCTTAAGAAAAAAGGGAAATTAAGTGAACAAGATGTAAAACTTGCTATGAGAGAAGTAAAATTAGCGCTATTAGAAGCAGATGTTAACTTTAAAGTCGTTAAAAAATTTGTTAATAGTATTAAAGAAAGAGCTGTTGGTCATGAGGTTATGGAAAGTTTAACACCTGGACAACAAGTAATAAAAATTGTTAACGAAGAATTAGTAAAGTTAATGGGTGAAGAAAAAGCTGATTTGACTTTTTCAAATGAGCCTCCTACTGTATACATGATGGTAGGATTGCAAGGTGCAGGTAAAACTACTACTACAGCCAAACTTGCAGGAAAACTTAAGAAAAATGGTAAAAAACCATTATTAGTAGCATGTGATGTATATCGTCCAGCAGCTATTAAACAATTACAAGTTGTAGGTGGACAGATTGATGTTCCTGTATTTACAATGGGTGATAAAAATAAACCTGTAGATATTGCAAAAGCAGCCATTGAATCAGCTACGAAAAATGGTAATAATGTAGTTATAATTGATACAGCAGGAAGACTTCATATAGATGAAGATATGATGTATGAGCTTATTGAAATAAAAGATTCAATTAACCCTCAAGAAGTATTATTAGTTGTAGATGCTATGACTGGTCAAGACGCTGTTAATGTAGCAGAGAATTTCAACGAAAAGATTGGTATTGATGGTGTTATATTAACTAAGCTAGATGGTGATACAAGAGGTGGTTCAGCACTTTCTGTAAGAGCTGTAACACAAAAACCAATTAAATTTGCATGTATAGGTGAAAAACTAACAGATATTGAAGAATTTCATCCCGAGAGAATGGCTTCTAGAATACTTGGTATGGGCGATGTATTAACACTTATAGAAAAAGCTTCAGAAGCTATAGATCAAAAGAAAGCTGCAGAGATGGAAAAAAGATTTAGAAAAGCAGAATTTACTTTTGATGATTTTCTTGAACAAATGCAACAAATTAAAAAAATAGGATCACTTGGCGACATTATGTCTATGATTCCTGGTATGAACAAGCAGATGAAAGATGTAGAAATAGATGATAAAGAATTAGTAAAAGTGGAATCAATGATTTATTCAATGACACTTGAAGAAAGAGCTAATCCAAGCGTTATGAATCCTTCTAGAAAAAGAAGAATAGCAAAAGGATCAGGAAATGATATTCAAGATGTTAATCGATTCATTAAGCAATTTGAACAAGCTAAAAAAATGATGAAACAAATGAATGGCATGATGAAGGGTAAAGGTAAAAAAGGATTACTAAGCAAATTGCCATTTATGGGCTAGTATGGTGTTCCTTAGCTAGCCTAATAAATAAGATTACATATTACAGGAGGTGAAACAAATGGCAGTAAGAATGAGATTAAAAAGAATGGGTGCTAAAAAAGCTCCTTTTTATAGAATTGTAGTTGCAGATTCAAGATCTCCAAGAGATGGTAAATTTATCGAGCAAGTTGGCTACTATAATCCAACAAAAAATCCTATTGACTTAAAGATTAATGAAGAAGTTGCTAACAAATGGTTAAGTAACGGAGCTCAACCTTCTGATACAGTTAAAAGATTATTAAAACAAGCAGGGGTTGTAAAGTAGTTGTTGGAGGTGTACAACATGAAAGAATTAGTGGAAGTTATCGCTAAATCATTAGTTGATAATCCAGATGATGTTAAAGTAAATGAAATTGAGGGAGAACGCTCAATTATATTAGAATTAAAAGTTGCACCGGACGATATGGGAAAAGTTATTGGCAAACAAGGTAGAATTGCCAAAGCTATAAGGACAGTAGTTAAGGCAGCAGCAACTAAAGAAGAAAAAAGAGTTGTTGTTGAAATTTTACAATAAGGTTAGGATTTTCCTAACCTTTTTTGTTATCAGCAGATTTCCGCGTATATGGTATAGTGTAATATTCCGTCAGCAGGTTAAACGTCCATGTTAAATAAGGTCACTGAAAAACATCCTTTAGTTGATTCTTTAATACAATATGTTGGGTTCGCCTTATAAAAATGAGACATACATATTGTGTTTAAGAATTTAATTCTAAGTTTTTCAGTGACCACCTAGCTGAACTCGCCGTCCATGGCTCGCTGCTCCATATTACACTATACCATATACGCTAGGCTCTTTATAATAATTTAATAATCCCATGAGCTAATAGATACAGAAAAAACCTCTCTTTTAAGGCTTAAATGGATATAGTGAAGGTGAATATATGGATTACTTTAATATTGGTAAAATAGTTAATACACATGGAATTAGAGGTGAAGTTAAAGTCATACCTTTAACGGATGAACCTAGTAGGTTTGAATTACTTGAATATGTATATATTGATACCAATAAAAAAATAGATAAATATACAATAAAAAATATTAAATATTTTAAAAACATGATTATTATTAAATTTGAAGAAATAGAAGATATGAATCATGCAGAAGCGTTAAAGCAATCTATTATAAAAATACCAAGAGAACTTGCATTACCGTTACAAGAAGATGAATACTATATTCAAGACTTAATAGGTATTAAAGTTAGTACAGAAGATGGAAAATATCTTGGTATATTAGAAGATGTTATTATTACAGGTAGCAACGATGTATATTTAGTTAAAGATGATAATAATAAAGAAGTTTTGATACCAGCATTAAAAGAATGTATTAAAAAAGTAGATATGAAAAACAAAATAATGATTGTTTCATTGCTGGAAGGATTGATAGATTAGTGAAATATAACATATTGACATTGTTTCCAGATATGATTAAACAAGGTCTTAATTCAAGTATTATTGGAAAAGCACAAGAAAAAAAATTAATTAATATAGAAACAATTAATATTAGAGATTATGCACTTAATAAACATAAGCAAGTAGATGATTACCCTTATGGTGGAGGAGCAGGCATGGTTATGCAACCTGAACCTATTTATGAAGCATATAAAGAAATTACTAAGAATTCAAGTAAAAAGCCTCGTGTTATATATTTAACTCCACAGGGAAAAAAATTTGATCAAACAATGGCTCTAGAGTTATCAAAAGAAGAAGAATTAATATTTTTATGTGGCCATTATGAGGGCGTTGATGAGAGAGTTATTGAAATGGTAGTTACAGATGAAGTTTCTATAGGAGACTATATATTAACAGGTGGAGAATTAGCTGTTATGGTTATGATAGATGCCATTTCAAGGTTAATTCCTAATGTATTATCTAACGAAACTTCTGCCGAAACGGAAACATTTGACGATAATTTATTGGAATACCCTCAGTATACTAGACCAGCAGTTTTTATGAATAGACAAGTACCAGATATACTATTATCGGGGCATCATAAAAATATTAATATGTGGAGAAGACAGCAGTCTTTAATTAGAACATATAATAAAAGGCCTGATTTATTAGAAAAGGCTAATTTAGATGAAATAGATACAAAATTTCTAGATAAATATTGCAAAAAAAAGTAAACTATGATATAGTATTTAAATGTGAGTACGGATGGTCCTCTTTTACAAAATTGTAATAAGAACATCTAGATATTAGGAGGAAACACATGAACGATATAATACGTAAAATTGAACAAGAACAATTAAGAAAGAATGAATTAACAGAATTTAACGTTGGTGATACTATTAGAGTATACGCTAAAGTTAAAGAAGGAAATCGTGAAAGATTACAAATGTTTGAAGGCGTTGTTATTAAAAGACAAAACGGTAGTAATCGCGAAACTTTTACAGCAAGAAGAATTTCTTATGGTGTAGGAGTTGAAAAAACTTGGCCATTGCATTCTCCAAACATTGATCATATTGATGTTGTAAGACGTGGTAAAGTTAGAAGAGCAAAACTTAACTACTTAAGAGACAGAATTGGTAAAGCTGCTAAAGTAAAAGAATTAATTAGATAACGACTTTAGTTCGTAGGACTACAACTATAGTAATAACTAATAAGGGACTGAGTATTATGCATTAGTCCCTTTTTGTTATATTATGGAATGTTATTTAAATTAATTTTTTGGAATATTTAACTAATTATCTAAATCAATTTGGGAAGAAAGGTGTATAACATGAAGAATGATTCTTTGGGGAAAGAGATATTAAGTTGGATACTTGATATTGGAATTGTATTAGTCGCAGTATTGCTTATAACTACATTTGTTTTTCAAAAAACTAATGTAATAGGAAGCTCGATGGAACCGACACTTCATGATGGAGATCACGTTATTATAGATAAGATAAGTTATAGATTTGCTAGTCCAAAACAATATGATATTATAGTTTTTCCTTATAAAGATGATCCAACTCAAAATTATATAAAAAGAATCATAGGATTACCTAATGATAAAGTTGATATTATTGATGGAGCAGTTTATATTAACGATAAAAAATTAACTGAGAAATTTGATGTTATTGAAAAATTAGGTAATAGGGAATTTCCTTTAATTGTTCCAGAAGGTGAATACTTTGTAATGGGAGATAATAGAAACAAAAGTTCAGATAGTCGTTATATAGATGTTGGAACAATTAGCAGAAAAGATATAATTGGTAAAGCCGGATTAAGAATTTGGCCATTAAATAATATTGGTTTTGTAAAATAATAATAATTTTAAGATTATAATGAAATAATAAATAAAGATTGCTTAAAAGGTAATTGCAAAACTAAGGATTTCAATTCTTTACATACAATATGTAAATCTTATATTAGATTTAATCCAACATAATGTATTAAAGAATCAACTAATTGTAGTTTTACAATTACATAAATAAAAAACATAAAGGAATAATGATATGGATATACAATGGTACCCAGGACATATGACAAAAGCAAAACGCATGATGCAAGAGAATATTAAACTTGTAGATGTTATTATTGAGTTAATTGACGCAAGAGTTCCTTTGAGTAGCAGGAACCCTGATATGGCTAATATAGCAAACAATAAGCCTAGAATTATTGTGTTTAATAAAATTGATCTTGCTGATAGAAATAATACAGAAAAATTAGTTAAATGGTATGAAGAACAAGGAGTTAGTGTGGTACTGGTTAATTCAAAAAATGGAAAAGGAATTAATCAAGTAATTAGTAAAGCATATGAATTATGTAAAGAAAAAATCGAAAGAAATAAAAAAAGAGGTTTAATCAATAAACCTGTAAGAGCTATGGTTGCAGGAATACCTAATGTAGGTAAATCGACATTTATAAATAAACTAGTAGGAAAAGCAAGTGCAAAAACAGGAAATAAACCAGGTGTTACAAAAGGTAAACAGTGGATTAAACTAAGAAAAGATATGGAATTATTAGATACTCCTGGAATTTTATGGCCTAAATTTGAAGATAAACAAGTGGGCATTAATTTAGCTTTAATTGGTTCAATTAAAGATGATATATTAAATATAGATGAACTTGCATTAATTTTGATTAGCTACTTGAAAGAGAATTATAATAATCTTTTAGTTAATAGATATAATTTAATAAACATAGATGATTTTGAACCTATTCAAATATTAGAGAAAATTGCTGAGAATCGAAACTTAATTAAAACCGGTAATCAATTAGACCTCACAAAAGCATCAGTTATTCTAATGGATGAATTTAGGAATGGAATACTTGGGAAAATATCTTTAGAAACAGTTGGAGAAAATGACCTTACATAGGTCTTTAATAATCTAACTGTTTTTCATCTTATATTTGTTTCAATTCTTATATTTCTTTTTTGCATGTTTATCGTATTTTTCATTATAATAATATATTTTTTTATCTTATAGGAAAGACTAAATTATAAATGAGGTAGGAATAATAACTGTAGTTATTAAAATATATAAGTTAGGAATGATTAAATGAATAATTTGATTGAATTATTTCAAGAATTCAATGAACATTTATTAAACGATATAAAGCCATCTAAGTACTTTCATGAAATTTTTAAACAAAAAAAATATTTAAATGTTTATCCGTTAAAAATATTGGTTGATTTAAAAAAAGTGGAACAAAATCCTTTACATCATCCAGAAGGAAATGTATATAATCATACTATGCAAGTAGTAGATAATGCGGCTAAAGTAAAACATTTAAGTAACGATAGATTTGTATTTATGTGGAGTGCCTTGCTTCATGATGTTGGAAAAATTACTAGTACTAGAGTAAGAAAAGGAAGAATAACTGCATACGATCATGATAGACAAGGAGAACAAATAGCAAAGAATTTCATGCAGACTTTTATAAGTGATGATATACTTATAAATAAGATTGCAAAATTAGTAAGATGGCATATGCAACCATTATTTGTATATAAAGAATTACCTTTTGCACAAGTTGAAGAAATGATTAATGAAACATCTGTCTCTGAAATTGCATTATTATCATTATGTGATAGAACAGGAAGAGGTAGAATGACTGAAAAAGAAGAAAAACTACAAGCTAATGTTATTATAAAATTTATGACTCATTGTAAAGAAAAAATTAATGATGAACAAGAATTATTAAGAATAGAATCTGTTATTGATTACTTAAGTAATTGCAAAGCTACATTCAGTTGATTCTTTAATACAATATGTTGGGTTCCCACTTCTAATAAGAGATACATATTGTATGTAAAGAATTATAATTCCTAGTTTTGCAATTACTATGAATTTTAGTAAGTAATTGCAAAACTACATTCAGTTGATTCTTTAATACAATATGTTGGGTTCCCGCTTCTAATAAGAGATACATATTGTATGTAAAGAATTATAATTCCTAGTTTTGCAATTACCTATGAATTTTAGTAAATAAGGAGAAAAGTATAATGGGTAGTATGACTATTTCCGATATAAAAGATAAGTTAGATAATGTGCCAATAAGTTACCTACAAAACGAATTGGATCAGTTGAAAATAGATGAAAGATTAGGCGTAAAAAAATTAATTAAAAGATATGAAAAGAAGATTTTAGATTACGAAAAAGAAGTAGATAGACTTATACAAATGAGGTTTTATGAAAATAAATATCCGAATAAAGAGTATATATGTGGAGTTGACGAGGTAGGCAGAGGCCCTTTATCGGGACCTGTTGTAAGTGCAGCAGTTATTCTTCCAAAAGATGTTAATATACTCTATATTAATGACTCAAAGAAACTATCTGAAAAAAAAAGAGAAGAATTATATGATATTATAATGGAAAAAGCAATTGCAGTAAGTGTAGGAATTGTAAATGTTGATGTAATAGATGATATAAATATACTTAATGCAACCTATGAATCTATGATATCTGCAATAAATAAACTAGAAGTTAAACCAGATATAGTATTAGTAGATGCAGTAACAATTCCAAGAATTAATATACCTCAAGAAGCTATAATTAAAGGAGATGCCAAAAGCATATCAATTGCTGCAGCAAGTATTATCGCTAAAGTATACCGTGACAGACTAATGAAAGATTATGATGAATTATTTCCACATTATAAATTTGCTAAAAACAAAGGATATGGTACAAAAGAACATATTGAAGCGCTGGGAAAATATGGACCATGTCCAATACATAGAAAAACTTTCATAAAATCTTTGATATAAGTTTTGCAATTACCTGAAGTAATTGCAAAACTACATTCAGTTGATTCTTTAATACGATATGTTGGGTTCCCCTTCTAATAAGAGATACATATTGTATGTAAAGAATTATAATTTCTAGTTTTGCAATTACCTAAATTACCTAGTAATTGAGAGGATGATGTTTATGCGAGTTAATTATAATAATAAATTAAGAGAAAACATTATTATCCCTAAAGTGTCCCAAGTAAATAATAAAGATTTTCAAAAAGGTCAGATTTTAAAAGGAGAAATTCGTGATATTAACCAAAAAAATATATTAATCAAGCTAACAAATGGCGCTTCACTTATTGCGAAATTAACAAATGAAATGGAGTTTTCCATAGGACAAAAAGTTTTATTTGAAATTAAAGACTCTAATCCAGAACGTATACTTTTAAAACCTGTTATTGATGAAAATATTAATCCTAAAAATGATAAGTTGTTTCAAGTACTTGAAGAAGCAAATGTAACAGTTAACGAAAAAAACGTTGAAATTGTAAACAAATTACTAGATAATAATATGCCTCTTGATAAAGAATTTATAAATAATATTATAAGATTATCAAGGCAATTTAAAGATACATCTATAGATAAATTAATAATACTTCTAAAAAATAACATTCCAGTAACAAAAGAAAGTATAGAGCAGCTTAATAATTATGTAGATAACAATAATTCAATAAAACAAGAAATTATTGGTTTATCAAATGAAATAATAGATAATAATGATTTGAAAACGAAACAAGAGTTAATCAAAATACTTACTAGCTCTAGTAATAATTTAGATGTAAATGCTAATGGAGATAATCAAAATAATATTGAATCTATGAGTATAGAAAAAGAAGGCACATTTAATCAAATTAGTAATACAAATGCAAATGAATCAAATGCTAAATTATCAACAATGCAACTAGGAAGTATTATATCAGAAACGGCCATTAAAGAATTAGAAAGCGAAATAAAAAATACATATTTACAAAAAACAGATTCATTAAATTTATCAAAAGAAATGACTTTGCAACAACTACAAGAAAAAATATTTGAACTAAATATTAAACAAGAAAAGCAAGTAAATATTAATAAACATATAACCAATAAGTTATTATCAAGTGCTGTAGATGAAAGTATTTATCTCGGTAAAGAAGCATTAGAAAATCCAAAACTAGTTAATGATTACTTTAATAATATATATGAAAAATTAGTTAATATAATAAAATTATCTCAAAGTGCAGTAGGTAAAACTAGTAGCTTAACAAAAGACGCTATTAAGGTTAAAAACAATATTGAATTTATGAATAATCTTAATAATAATTATAATTATGTTCAGTTACCTTTTAAGTTTAATAATAAGCTTATAAATAGTGAATTATATATTTTCGAAAATAAAAAAGAACTCAGAAAGAAAAGAGATGGTGATTCAATTTCAGCCTTACTTCGTCTTGATTATCTTAACCTTGGACATATGGATGTTTATGTTGCGAAACAGGCAAAAAATATTGGGTGCAAATTTTATGTAGAAGATGAAGAAAAAAAAGATGTAATTAATAATCATATAAATAAATTATATAAAAAAATAAAGAACTTTAATTATAATATTACAGAAATGTTGGTTATTAATAAAAATAAAGAATTTGATTTTGTAGAAGACTTTATTAACAAAAAAAACAATTCAAAAAGTGTAAAAAGATATACGTTTGATATGAGAGTATAAGCAGGTGATAAAGTGAAAAAAGATAAAATTAAAAAGGTTGCGGCTTTAAAATACGATGTTAATGAAACAGCTCCTATCGTTATAGCAAAAGGGATGGGTATTGTTGCAGACAAAATTATTGAAAAAGCAGATGAAGAGGAATTACCTATATATAGAGATGAAAAGTTAGTAGAAACTCTAACTAAACTAGATATAGGAGATATGATTCCACCAGAGCTTTATCAGGTAGTAGCTGAAATTCTTGTTTTTGTTAGTGATTTAGATGATATATATAAAAAGGGTATTTATTAAATTTTTTGGGGAGAATTGGGGGCTATTAAAAAAGTCATGCGACAAAACAATAGAGTGGTTGGTAATAGAGGAGAGGATATTGCAGTTCGTTTCTTATTGAATCAGGGTTATCAAATACTTGAGCGAAATTATAGGTGTAGATTTGGTGAAATTGATATTATAGGTAGAGATAATAATTATTTAGTATTTATTGAGGTTAAGTATAGAAAAGATATAAATAAGGGATATCCTATTGAGGCTGTAGGGTATCACAAACAAAGAAGAATAATAAATACTGCAAAATACTATGTTAAAATAAAACATCTAAATAATATAGATATAAGATTTGATATAGTAGAAATTGTCAATAATAAAATTAGAGTTACTAAAAATGCATTTAACTGCTAAAAAGGAAAGGTTAGGCAAATATGAAGTCTAAAGTTTTTCATATTAATAAAATTAATGATTTGGAGTATATAACTATTCCTGCTTTTGAAAATGAAGGAATTACTAACCATTGCTTTAGTACAAGACTTGGCGGTGTTAGTAAAGGAATTTATGAAAGTATGAATCTTGGGTTTGGTAGAGGAGATTTAGATGAAAATGTTAAAAAGAATTTTGAAATACTATGTAGTAGTATAGATATCAATTATAAAGACCTAGTTTTTTCAGATCAAATACATAAAGATATAATTAAAATAGTAACTAGCAAAGATAAAGGAAAAGGTATACTAAAAGAAAGTGATATTATAGGAGTTGATGCTTTAATAACTAATGAAAGTAAAGTTCCTTTAGTAACTTTTTATGCTGACTGTGTACCTATTTTCTTTTTAGACCCTGTCAAAAAGGTTATTGCTTTATCTCATGCAGGATGGAGAGGTACAGTAAAAAAAATAGGGGCGAAAACTGTAAATAAGATGGTAAGTGAATTTCACTCAGATGCAAATGATATATTAGTTGCGATTGCTCCATCAATTGGTCCTTGTTGTTTTGAGGTAGAAGAGGAAGTTGTTTTAGAATTTAAGAATGTTTTTAACATAGATGATCAAAATAAAATAATAAATAAAAAATCAGAGAAAAAATATAATATTGACTTATGGGCGGCAAATAAGTTAATATTACTAGATGCAGGTATTAATGAAAAAAACATAACTATAACAGATATATGTACAAAATGTAATAAGAAAGAGTTATTTTCACATAGAGGAAGTAATGGTAAAAGAGGAAGTTTAGCAGCTATTATGGAACTTAAGTAATTGAGAAACTACGCAATTACATATTAGTATTGACTCAGGTTACTTTTTCAGTTACCTAGTATTGACCGAAGGGAATGTTAGCAAATGAATAATAAATGTCATAAGATTATACATATTAAAGAAGAAAGTATAGCTTATGAGGTTGGTATAGAACCAGGAGATACATTAATAAGTATTAACAATCAATTAGTTGAGGATGCTCTTGATTATCATTATTTAGTAGATGATGAATATTTGGAGGTACTAATAAGAAAAAATAATGGTGATGAATGGTTACTAGACATAGAAAAGGACTATGATGAAGAATTAGGTATAGAATTTGAAAACAACTTAATGGATGAGTATAAATCCTGTAGTAATAAATGTATTTTTTGTTTTATAGATCAACTACCAAAAGGAATGAGAGACACACTTTATTTTAAAGATGATGACTCTAGATTATCTTTTTTACAAGGTAATTATATAACTCTTACGAATATGAAAGATAAAGATGTTGATAGATTAATTAAATATCACTTATCGCCTATTAATATTTCTATACACGCTATGAATATGGAACTTAGGAAAGAGATGTTAAATAACCGTTTTGCAGATAGACTAATAGGTTATATGAAAAAATTCTATGACGCAGGGATTATAATGAATGGACAAATTGTACTTTGTAAAGGGATAAATGATGGGAAAGAACTAGATTATTCTATTGGTGAGCTTAGAAAATTTATGCCTCATATGCAAAGTGTTTCTGTTGTTCCAGTAGGTCTTTCAAAACATAGAGAAGGACTTCATAAGTTAGAATTATTTACAAAACAAGATGCAAATGAAGTTTTAGATATTATTCATAAGTGGCAAGGCATTATATATAATGAAACAGGAAATAATTTTATACACGCTGGAGATGAATTTTATTTACTTGCAGATAGAGATTTTCCAGTTGAAGATAATTACGATGGGTATCTTCAATTAGAAAATGGAGTAGGTATGTCAAGGTTATTGCTTGATGAGTTTGAATTATGTTATAATGAATTAAATAGTGATCATTTAATAATAAGTAATAAATCAATCGCAACTGGAATATCAGCAAGTGAAATGATAAGTGACATGGTTAATAGACTTAACGAGAAATTTCCTAATATAAAAGTAAATATTTATCCCATTATTAATAACTTTTTTGGACACAATATTACTGTATCAGGGCTATTAACTGGACGTGACATTATAGACCAATTAAAAGACAAAGAATTAGGTGAAGAATTGCTTCTACCATGCAATTTGTTAAGAAGTGGTGAAGAGACTTTGCTTGATGATATTACAGTAACAGACATAGAAAATGCTTTACAAGTAAAAGTTACTGTTGTACAATCCAGTGGACAAGATTTTATTAGAAATATTTTAAGATAAGGAGCACTTATATGAGTAGACCAATAGTAGCAATAGTAGGTAGACCGAATGTAGGAAAATCTACTTTATTTAACAAATTAGCAGGGGCCAAAATATCTATTGTTGAAGATACCCCAGGAGTTACAAGAGATAGGTTATATGCTGATGTAGAATGGCTTAATTATAACTTTACTATCATTGATACAGGAGGAATAGAGCCGACTACAGATGATAGAATGCTATCATATATGAGAAAACAAGCGGAAATAGCTATTGATACGGCAAATGTAATTGTTTTTGTTGTAGATGTAAAATCTGGTCTAACTGATGCGGATTATAAAGTTGCTGACATGCTTAGACGTGCACATAAACCAGTTGTATTATGCGTAAATAAGGTTGATAATAGAGAAAAGCTTCAATATGATGTATTTGAGTTTTATAACTTAGGATTAGGTGAGCCTTACGCAATATCATCAGCTCAATCAACTGGTATCGGTGATATGTTAGATGAAGTTATATCATATTTTCCTAAAGAAGAAAATAATGATGAAAATGAAGGTATACCTAGAATAGCAGTAATAGGAAAACCAAATGTAGGAAAATCATCATTAATTAATAAACTTCTTGGAGAAGAACGTGTTATTGTAAGTGATATTGCAGGAACAACAAGAGATGCTGTAGATACTTTAGTTAAGTATAATGGTAATGAATACATTTTTGTAGATACGGCAGGACTTAGAAGAAAAAACAAAATAGAAAAAGAAGGACTTGAGAGATATAGTATAATCCGTACTGTAACAGCAATAGAGAAAGCGGATATTGTTGTGTTACTTATTGATGCAGTTGAAGGTATAACAGAGCAGGATGCCAAAATAGCAGGAATTGCACATGAAAGAGGTAAAGGAGCAATTATTGCAGTAAACAAATGGGATGCAATAGAAAAAGATGACAAGACTATGTATAAATATTTAAATGATGTTAATGCTACTCTTAGTTATATGACATATGCTCCAAAAATATTTATTTCTGCACTAACTGGATTAAGAATTAATAAGTTATTTGAGAATATTGATATTGTAATTCAAAACCATGCTCTAAGAGTATCTACAGGTGTTCTTAATGATGTTCTATATGATGCTACTGCTATGAATCAGCCTCCTTCAGATAAAGGAAAGAGATTAAAGTTATATTATATGACTCAAATATCAATTAAACCTCCTACTTTTATTATATTTGTAAATGACAGAACCTTAATGCATTTTTCATATAGAAGGTATATTGAAAATAGAATAAGGGAATCATTTGGCTTTAAGGGTACCCCTATTCATTTCATAATAAGAGAAAGAAAGGAAAAGGATAAGTAAATGAATATAATTATTAGTTTGTTAGTGGGTTATCTAATAGGGTGTTTTCAATCAGCTTATATAATTAGTCGCATAAAAGGTAAACTGGATATAAGAAAATACGGAAGTGGTAATGCTGGAACAACAAACGTTATTAGAGTTATAGGCTGGAAAGCAGGGATAGTTACATTTATTATTGATGTTTGTAAGGCTGCTCTAGGAGTTTATATTTGTACCCTTATTTTCAAAGATACTTTAATGGGTTATTATGCTGGTGTTGGTGTGGTTATGGGTCATAACTGGCCTGTTTTCTTAGGATTTAAAGGTGGAAAAGGTATTGCTGCAACTATAGGACTTTTACTTGTAGTTGATATAAGAATAGGCTTGATTGTTATTGGGATAATGGCAATTATTATAGGTATCTCAAAATATGTTTCTCTAGGATCTATAACAATGGCTATTTCAATACCTATCCTTATGGCTATATTTTATATAGATAGCCCTCAGTATATTATATTAGGAACTATATTAATGATATTTGCACTATTTAATCATAGAACAAATATCAAAAGATTGCTTAGTGGAAAAGAGAATAAATTAGGACATAAAAAAGAAGCTAGTGCCCAATAAGTTAATTGATATTTCCACATTTATAATTGACAACAATGACTCCAATAATGTAGGAGACAAGAATTTGCGAGGTGATAAATATGGCTAATGTATCTGTTTTGGGTGCAGGAAGCTGGGGTACAGCTTTAGCTGTATTATTAAATGGAAACGGACATGATGTAACGCTTTGGTCAATAATGGAAGATGAAGTGAATATGTTAAATAGTAAGAGAGAACATATAAATAAGCTTCCAGGTATACATATATCAAAGGATATATTTATTACTAGTGATATAGAGAACGCTGTTAAAGATAAAGAAGTTATTGTTATGGCTGTTCCTTCTAAATTTGTTAGAAGTACAGCAAAGCTTATAAAACAATATGTAGATAAAGATCAGATTATTGTTAATGTAGCAAAGGGATTAGAGGATGAAACATTGTTTACATTAGCGCATGTTATTAATGATGAAATGCCTGATAATCATGTAGTGGTGTTATCAGGGCCAAGTCATGCAGAAGAGGTTTCAAGAAATATTCCAACTACTTGTGTTGCTGGTTCAATTTATCATGAAACAGCAAAGAGAGTTCAAGATATATTTATGAATAGTAATTTTAGAGTGTATACTAGTTGTGATGTTATTGGTATTGAAATGGGAGGGGCGCTAAAAAATGTTATTGCTCTTGCCGCGGGTATTTCAGATGGAATTGGTTTTGGTGATAATACTAAAGCAGCTCTTATGACAAGAGGTATAACTGAAATTAGTAGATTAGGTGTTGCTATGGGTGCAGAAGAACAGACTTTTAGTGGCTTATCTGGTATTGGCGATTTGATTGTTACATGCACTAGTATGCATAGTCGTAATCGTAGAGCTGGTATTTTAATCGGAAAAGGTTATAATTTGCAAGAGGCTTTGGATGAGGTTAAAATGGTTGTAGAAGGTGTTTATACTGCAAAGGCGGCTCTTGCTTTATCAGAAAAATATAATGTGGAGATGCCTATTATTAAACAGGTTAATGAAGTGCTGTTTGGGGATAAAGATACTCAGAAGGCTGTTGAGGAATTGATGATTAGAGATAAGAAGATTGAGTATTGTTAGATTATAATATTGTTGGATTATATAGATAGAGTTTGTTATGAATAGATCATAGCAGGCTTTATTTTTTTGGTTTGAATGTTCATGGATGGTTCGTTAAGGGTATATGGTAAATATCTAAAAGCTTGCTATGAAACCGGAATGATTTTAGATTAACGTTATCCTAAAAAGGGTATATGGTATTAGAATAACGCAGACCGACCGCTTCACAGGGTAAGGCAAGTTGTTCTAATACCATATACCCTTAAAGAGCCAACAGTCAAACCAATCTCCATCAACCATCTACCCTTAAAACATACTCCCAACTTATCTTTAACTAATTGGAACTATCTATATACACTTTATAATTTATTATTACCGACGATTTTTTTACGCCGCGATTTCTTTAATATAGTCTCTTACTAAATTATAATTTATAGCAACATTATATTTAAACTCACTATTTTCTTTTACTTTATTTGTAGAAGTTACTTCAAATAATTTAAAGCTTAGAGTAGCTTTTTTACAGTTATGACAATATATAAGCGTACATTCAAGGAAAGCATCTCCTGTCTTTACCTTACCATTATATTTTTCAATAATTTGTTTTAGAGATGTACTCTCGCTTATATCATTTGTAATTATTTCTAACTCATCAAAGAATGCTTGACCATCAGTTTTTAATAGCTTAAATATCTTCTTAGAGTTTTTATATTTATTACAAGTTTCACAGTATTGATGTTTATCTTTTATACCTATTCCTGCTGCTATTACACCAATAAATACTCCTAAGAAATCAATAATCGCAAAGACCCAGCAAGCTGTAGGATTAGTAACTTCTCCTAATGTTTGTGATCCTCTTCGACTGAAAGTTATAGGGGTACTTTCAATCATAAATTTATTAAAATTCACAAATGTCATTCTACCGTAACCATCTATTTGGTAATTACTTATGTGATTGCCATCTAATTTATATTCAATTTTACCGGTTTCTGGGCTAACACATGTTAGATGATATGTAGCATACTTAATGGATGCTAAGCAAATAAATGCCATTAATATACCAATTATAAAATGTTTACTGCTAATTTTTTTGTTAGATATAATTAAACCTTTAAAAAATCCAAATCCACATGCATATCCAATTGCTATAGCTCCTGCTGGAATAATAAAAAATATTGAAAAATGTAATAATTGAAAATCTGCAAAGATCATTATTAGTACAGGAACTGCAATACTAATAACTAAAGAAAGTAATCCTAATAAAATACTCATGTCTTTTTCCTCCATTGTAGTAATATAATAAGCAACTTAACCAAAAAAATAACATTTTTTGATTTTGTAACTGTTAAATTATACATGGATATTATATAAACGTCAATATTTTATTAGAAATTTATTTGATACTTACTAGAATAAAATATTTTTATTCCCAATTAGCTTCTTTATTTTTACATATTACATTATTATCCTGTGTTGATTTAAAAGAGTTTACCCATTTAGGCTGTGAGGGTAATGATGGTAAAGGTTTTCCTACGTCAATTATATAATACTCGCCTTCGTTTTCTCCATATTTTTCTCGTTTTACACCAAGTTGTGTATGCCATTCTTCATCAGTTAATCTAGTATCGCTTATAAATTCGTGATATCCGTATACAGCGCCCCTAGATAAGAATAGTTCTTCACCGTCTTTAATAACAACAAAAATTTCATTAGGTAATTCTGTCCCAATTTCTAAGGGACAATTATTTACGGTAGCTATATCTGAAATAACTGCAGAGCAACTCAACTCTGATCCATTAGCTTCAGCAAGGAGCTCATACATAATGGAGTCTATTAGACCACCAAAAGTATCTAATTTAGTTTTATCCTCGTCAGATAGGACTTCATTATTAAGTTCCTTAACGGAGCAATCTCTTAGAAGGATTAATAACTTAACTATTTTTTGTGATGTTTTCTCAAACTCTTCAGACAGTAGACCTCTATCTTTCAGGTTTTGTGTAGAAAACTCTGTTAACCATAGCAACTTACAATAGACATTAACATTAGGTTCTACATAGTGATGATAGGTATATTCAAAACCACCACATTCTGCAATAGGTTGTTTTACATATAAAACCGTATCATGTTTTAACTCGGCATAGCTTCCTAGAGCAGAACTAATTGATTTATCTGTCCAAGAAGTATTTTTCATAAACATTGGAGCTCCCTCGATATCTTCAAATGATTGTTGAATAGATGTAATAGTATATAGCCAACCATTATACATATTACTCATCCAGTCATCTTCTTTTAGTTTAGATATTTTTTCTTTCATTCTTTGAAAATTTTCTTCATACCCAGGCCATAATTTACAAGGTTGATAGTAAGTATCGAGAAGTTCTCTTGCACGTATACTACCTAATACAGATGAAATATCAAGTCCAGAAGGAGCAGGTCTTTCATATGGGTCAATTAATTCTTGCATAATTTCTCCATCGAAAGTGTAGCGTTGCCCCATAAATCTAAATTGTTTTCCAACAGGTATATCATTACTATTAGATAGTTTATATTGAATAGATGGACTAGGTAATTTTTTTGCTTCCACTAATAATTTATCATGGTATTTTTTATTTCTAAAATCATTAAGATTAACTTCTTTTCCATATACATTTAGAATCAAATCTTTATAATGAAATAAATTAAGGTCATCTGATTGTCCTACATAAAAAGAAGTTGGCATATATATTTTATCCCACGACTCAATATCATTATTTGAATTATTTTGCATAAAAGCAATATAGGTCATAACTAAAGCTTTAGCTGTTGTATCTTCACATAGAACTTCGTCACCATTTGCTTCTTTTTTTGTAAGAGGAAGACCAATTTGCCCATACCACATCATAGTTTTAAAATAAGCTTGTAATTTTTCACTTCTTGTATAATGACCTCTTACTTTATATTGACTATAATCAACATTATGGTTTAGTAAAGGTGAAGAAATAATACCCTCAGCATTCAGTATATTATTTATTTCTTCATCTACTATAGATTTAATCTCAATAGGTAGATTACCATATTCATTAGTGAGTAATTTATTCCCTATTGCAAAAAAAGCAACATTAAATTTTATTTCTTTTTTAACAGTAGTATAAGTTTCATCATTATATAGGGATAAACTTTTATTTAACATATTAGATGTTAACTTGGTTAACTCATCAAATAAATATTTGTCTTCAACAACTTGAAGAGTTGTACTAAAATATGAATGATATAAATTCATTACAGAATCAACAGTAATAAAACTTGGGATACCACTATATTCATTTTCATCATAAATAGTTCCCATTTTTAGATGCGGATACTTACTCTTACTAGGTAAGACTACAAAGCCATTTTTTATAAGTTTTTGCAATTGTTGTTTTGTAAAGCCATTAAAATTGTTATAATTTTTAATATTAGATAGGTCTGATTTTACAGAATAAATTGGGATATTATAATTAATCTTTGGAGTAGTATAAGGAACTTTTATAGTTTTAGCTTCTATTTTATCTGTCCAAACTATCTTTTTTGATTCCTCATTTTTAGGGACATTAGTTAAACTATTCTTGCAAATATACGTATTTTTGTTGTTGTTTGATTTTTGTTTTTGCTCATTATCAAAAAGTGAATTAGCATTGTGTTTAGTTTCAGTAATTTTGCTTGTACATCCGGATAAGAAGATTATAAGAATCATACAAAATCCAATAAATTTAAAAACACTTTTTCTTCTATTCATTATATAACCTCTCTCATTATTTTTTATTTAAGTAATTTTAAAACAGTTTTGCAATTACCTATAATTTTTATTCAATAAATTTATTTCCCTTTAAATGTATTCTTGACTTACTTCTATTATTATTTTGGAAAACATCTATATATTTTATGTTATTAATTTCAATAAATTGAAAATCTGATATATTATCGTATTTATAACTTTCTGCAAATTTCACAAAACCAAATCTTAACCAATAATACACACTAATAACTTCTCTAGAATCATCAAGCTTTTCTATAACTATTAATTCATCGTTTTTATTACCAATTAAATCAAAGAATTTTATTTTAGAAAAGGAATGTTCAAGTTTTGACCCAGTCCATTTCTTAATTAATTTTTCTCCATCAAAATTAAAGAAAAATGGTCTGTTTTCTATAGTATGAAACATAGGAGTAGACTTATAGACGCCAACATATATGTCTTTTATATTATCATTATCAAGGTTACAAACTTGTATTTCCCATGGTTTAATTTTAGTAAAATCATTTCGGTAAATTTCCTGCATTATGATTTCTTCTTTTACGTATGATGGCTTATAGATAATAAAATCATTACCATAAATAGCTTTATCAATAGCAGATATAATTAGTATTTCATCTGTTCCATCATAGTCTATATCACTTATTGCCATACTTAATATTACGCTATCTTGTAAGATGTTTATATTATAATGTTTATTTAATTCTATATCATGACATATAAGTTTATGTTTACTAAAAGTACAAGAGAATTCTTTATCTTGAATAATTAGCTTTGATTGAGTATTAGGACTGTTAATATTTGTTAAGTTATTACTTAAGAAAAATAGAAGAATTATAATAATTATTTTTCGCATATCAATCCTCCACATAATCTTTCTTATAAAAGTTATTTAATTTAGCAATAAAATAAAAGTATTGGGATTATGTATATTTTGTATAGAATATTAGTTTTTTAATTTTTGTAGAATAATCTTTATGCTAAAGAAGTGTAATAATGAAGTTTTATTGAGTACTTATATATAATACATATTAATTTTATAACTGTAGTTTTTAATTGTCAATTGAAATGTTTATGCAAGAAAGCTAATTAAGTGCATAGGCTGTCATATTCCAATATCTATATCATATATTTATATATAAGAATACTTATAAGGAGGATATAGATGTTAGGAGAATACGATATTTATAAAGATATTCGAGCTAGAACAAACGGAGAAATTTATATGGGAGTAGTAGGGCCCGTTAGAACAGGTAAATCTACATTTATCAAGAGATTTATGGATTTATTAGTGTTGCCTAATATAGAAAACGTACATAGCAGAGAAAGAACCCAAGATGAGCTTCCTCAAAGCGCAGCTGGAAAAACAATCATGACAACAGAGCCAAAATTTATACCTCAAGAAGCGGCGACAGTATCATTATCAGATGATGTTGAATTTAACGTAAGAATGATTGATTGTGTTGGTTATATGGTAGAAGGAGCATCAGGACATTTAGAAAATGAGGAAGAAAGAAAAGTAAAAACACCTTGGTTTAACTATGATATACCATTTACTCAAGCAGCAGAAATAGGAACAAAAAAAGTTATCAATGATCATTCAACTATAGGAATAGTAGTAACTGCTGATGGTTCATTTGGTGAAATACCTAGAGAAAATTACATAAGTGCAGAAGAAAAAACAATTAATGAATTAAAGAAATTATCAAAGCCATATGTAGTCATATTAAATTCGTTAAGACCTTATTCAGATGACACAATAGTTACGGCAAATGAATTAGAAGAAAAATATAATGTTCCAGTATTACCTGTTAACTGTGAACAACTACAAAAAGAGGATGTTATTAAGATTCTTGAGAATGTATTACTAGAATTTCCTCTTTCGGTTGTCAATTTTAATGTACCAAAATGGATTGAAATGTTAGATAATGATCATTGGTTAAAAGCTTCTTTAATAACATCCGTAAATGAAATAATGGATTCAGTTGATGCAATTCGTGATCTTAAAAAAGAAGATACTCTAGAAATAGAAAACGAGCATATAACTAGAGTAAAACTAGATAAAATAGATTTGTCTACTGGTTGTGCTAATATTGATATTGATTTTAATGATGATTATTATTATGATATTTTAAGTGATTTAATGGGAACTGAAATTAAAGGTGAGTATCAATTTATGTCCCTTATTAAGAAATTAGGTAAAGTAAAAGAAGAGTATGATAAAGTATCTGCTGCAATAGATGAAGTAAAAGCAAAAGGTTATGGTATCGTAACACCAATGGTTAGTGAATTATCATTGCAAGAGCCAGAAATTGTTAAACAAGGCAATAAGTATGGTGTGAAGCTAAAAGCTAGTGCTCCAACTATCCATATGATAAAATGCGATATTCAGACAGAAGTATCTCCAATTGTTGGAACAGAAAAACAAAGTGAAGAATTACTTGAATATCTCACAAGCGAATTTGAAAGCGATCCATCTAAGATATGGGATACTAATGTTTTTGGTAAGTCATTACATGATTTAGTAAATGATGGACTTCAAAATAAGATTTATAGAATGCCAGAAGAGTCTAGAGAAAAGCTTCAAGACACATTACAAAAAATAGTTAATGATGCTAATGGAGGACTTGTTTGTATTATTATCTAGATTTTGGGTATAATCTATATTGGTATAAGTTGCTTTTTTAGTATTCAAAGGTTCAACTGTGTTATTTTAATAGTTGAGCCTTTGATTTGCTATTGATTTCTATAACAAACTTTCTAACTCTTTACCGGCTTGATTAATTTGTTCTAATAATTCATTTAGGTGATTTATATTTGTGTTTTGTTCATTCATTGTACTACTGATTTCTTGTGAGGACGCAGCATGTTCTTCAGATATAGCTGATATATTGCTTGTTTCTTCATGAATTGTAGATATATTTTCTGAGATATCTGTTATTTGGTTTACTTCGTCTTCTATAAGACTATCAATACGCACGAATGAACTCTGGATTTTCAATAAACTTTCAGATAAGACCTGTGATTTTGATAAGCCTTCATCAGCAGCATCTTTACCCGTATTAACATGTGTTAACATCAGGTTTGATTTTTCTTGGATAGACTTAATAACGTCATCAATAAGTTTAACTGTATTACTGCTATCTTCAGCAAGTTTTCTAACTTCTTCAGCTACAACTGCAAATCCTTTACCTGACTCTCCGGCTCTTGCTGCTTCAATAGCTGCATTTAAAGCAAGAAGATTGGTTTGGTCAGCAATATTAGTAATACTTGCTAGAAAATTATTTATTTCCGATATACTTGTCATAAGATCATTTACTGTTTTTGCAGAAATATTTGAAGAGTTCATAATAGTTTTCATTTGGTCATTAACTTGCTGCATATTAGCGACACCTAAATCTACAGTTTCTTTTGCTACAAGAGAAACATTCTGTAAATCAGAGGATACCTTTTTTACTTTATTGAAATTGCTATTGGATGTTGTAACCATATTACTGATTATCTGAACATTTTCTGTCTGATTAGAGATGCCTGTGGCAACTTCTTCAACAGTAAAATTAATGTTGTTGCTTATTTCGTTGATGCGATTAACTTTTAGTTTGCTTTCTGAAATATCATTGATCAATATTCTTGAACTGTTTCTAATCACATCCATCATAGATTTAAGTTTTTCCATGTTTTCATTGGTTTTTTCCTCTTGATGCTCAAGCTGTTTAACCATTTTTTTTACCCAACCAATTAAGACAAAAAATACAAGGACACTAAAAATAATAACTGCTATTTCAATTATAAGATCTTTAATTCCTATGTATCTATTTCTACTTTCTAAAAAAATAAATACCCCTGTTGATATGACTGTATAGCTTGCAACAAGGAGTTTGTCAAGATAAGCACCGGCTACAGCTATTGAAAGCAGGATGAGTGAACTAGTTATGTATTTTCCTTCAAAACTCAGTGCAAACAGAACAATAAAAGTGGAAATAACAATAATATATTTCGATACAGTGATGTTTTTAAAACCAATAACAAATATTACTCCAAGTACAGTTCCAATAATACAAAGTAACAAAGGGATATAAGATTGAATAATTCCAATTGCCCCCAGTACTATTAAAGCTATATCTCCGCTAATTAATAATGTAAGCATTAATTTGTTAATTCCTTTTACATATGCTCTTAAAGTACCTTCATTAGTCATGAATATGTCTCCTTTCTTAATAATTGCATATTTTTAAAAAATATGTGAGGTAGTATATTAATTATACACATCTATAATATAAAATGAAATGGTTAATTTGTCACATTAAACTTATAAATAAGAAATTTTAAAGTTATTAACTAAATATGTATTTATATAATATGCTTATAAATCACATTATTTAGTTGTAATAATTATATTAGAGGATTCTAGAATTCTAAATTACTTAATGATGATTTTACAGTATTTTCTTGCAAAACAAGTTACTAAGTGGTATAATAGTCTCAGAAATAATGCTAATACTAGAAAGAGTGGACGTGAGTCCACTCTTGTTTCTTGTCTTATAGGAATAGTTTCTCAATTAAAGCAAATGAGATAGTAGGTAATTGTACTAAAGAATCAACTATAGGTAGCTTTGCAATTACTTAAATAAGAAAGAAAGGTGATAAGATGTCATTTAGGGAACATGTAGAAACATTGGCAGAAGAAGTATTAAATCCCATTCTAGTAAAAAATGAATTTGAACTTGTTGATGTTGAATATGTAAAAGAAGCTTCCAATTGGTACCTAAGAATTTTTATTGACAAAGAAGGGGGCATAACTATCGATGACTGTGAAATAGTCAGCAGAGCTTTTGATAGTGACTTTGAAGATAAAGATCCAATAAAAGAGCCATATATTCTAGAAGTTAGTTCACCAGGTCTTGATAGACCTTTAAAAAAAGATAAAGACTTTGCAAGGAATATAGGTAAAAAAGTAGAAGTTAAGTTATATAAGGCTATTGATAAGCAAAAAGAATTTGTAGGAATATTAAAAGGTTTTGATGATGATAGTATTACACTTGAACTTGAAAATGGCGGGGAATGGCCTATTAAAAGAACGGATGTAGCTATTATTAGATTAGCAATACTATTTTAAAAAATAAATTAAAGTTAAAAATAGATTGAGGAGGATCAAAATGAATGCGGAGTTCATTGAAGCATTAAATCAAATTGAAAAAGAAAAGGGTATTAGTAAAGACGTCTTAATAGATACGATTGAAATTTCTTTAGTAACAGCATGTAAAAATAACTTTGGAACGGCTCAAAATATAAAAGTTGAGATTGATCGTGAAAAAGGTGATGTTGCAGTATACGCAGAAAAAGAAGTTGTAGAAGAAGTAGAAGATGCTACATTAACTATATCTGTAGAAGATGCTAAGAAATTAAAACCCACATATAAATTAGGTGATATAATTAACGTAGAAGTTACACCTAAAAACTTTGGTAGGATTGCAGCTCAAAAAGCAAAACAAGTAGTTGTTCAAAAAATTAGAGAAGCTGAGAGAGAAGTTATTTTTAATCAATATATTACCAAAGAAAAAGATGTAATAACTGGTATTGTTCAAAGACAAGTAAGAGATAATGTTATTATTAATATAGGTAAAATAGATGCAATTCTTGCAGATAAAGAGCAGGTTCCAGGCGAAAAATATTATACTAATGAAAGATTTAAAGTATATGTACTTGAAGTAAAAGAAAGTACAAAAGGACCTAAGGTATATGTTTCAAGAACTCATCCAGAGCTAATAAAAAGATTATTTGAGCAAGAAGTACCAGAAGTACATGATGGTATTGTTGATATAAAAGGAATATCAAGAGAAGCTGGTTCTAGAACAAAAATAGCCGTATATTCAACAAATGAGGACGTAGATCCAGTAGGATCATGTGTAGGACATAATGGTGCAAGAGTATCAATAATTGTAAACGAACTTAGAGGTGAAAAAATAGATATAATTCCATGGAGTGAAGATCCTGTAGCATTTATTACAGCAGCCCTAAGTCCTTCAAAAGTAGTAAAAGTTCTTGTAAATGAGGAAGAAAAAAGTGCAAAAGTTATCGTGCCTGATTATCAATTATCATTAGCAATTGGAAAAGAAGGTCAAAATGCACGATTAGCTGCCAAATTAACAGGTTATAAAATTGATATAAAAAGCGAAACTCAAGCAAAACAAACAAACTTTATAACAGAAGAAGAAACTCTTGGAGCATTATTATCTAGAAATACATCTGAAGATGATGATGACGAATTATTTTCATAACCATTCTTAAGAAAAAATAAAGAAGGGAATGATAAATATGGCTAGAAAAATACCTTTAAGGAAATGCACAGGTTGCCAAGAAATGAAAGATAAGAGACAGTTAATAAGAGTTGTAAGAACAAAAGAAGGAGATATTTCAATTGATAGTACTGGTAAGAAAAATGGAAGAGGAGCTTACATATGCCCATCTATGTCTTGCCTTGAAAAAGCTATTAAAAATAAAGGATTAGAACGATCTTTTAAAGAAAGTATCCCAGGTGACGTATATAGTGCTCTTAAGGAGGAATTAAGTAAAATAGATGAATAATAAAGTATTTTCTCTTCTTGGATTATGTCAAAGAGCATCAAGACTTGTATCAGGAGAATTTATGACAGAAAAAGCTGTCAAAGACAAAACTGCGAAACTAGTAATTATTGCAACAGACTCATCAGATAATACAAAAAAATTATTTACTAATATATGCTCAACTAATAAAATAGAACTAATTGAGTTTGGAACAAAAGAACAACTAGGAAAAGCAATTGGTAAAGATATAAGAGCATCTATTGGTATTATTGACGAAGGATTTGCAAAAGCAGTAAAAGAAAAAATGTAACTAATCAGGACTTAATTTTGCGGAGGTGGTAATATGTCAAAAGTTCGCGTATATGAAATCGCTAAAAAACTTGGATTAAGTAATAAAGAATTACTTGCCACGTTAAAAGAATTTGATATTGAAGTGAAGAATCATATGAGCTCATTGACAGATGAGGAAGCAAGTATTATTACAGAATACTATGCTCCAAGTAAAGAAGAAAATGAAGAAGAATCTATTGAAGAAGTTGTAGAAGAAGAAAATTTAGAGTCAGTAGTAATTACAATACCAAAAAGTATTACTGTAAAGGCTTTAGCAGAGAAATTAGAAAAACAATCTTCAGAGATAGTTAAATCACTTATGTTAAAAGGAGTTATGGCTACAGCTAATCAAGAAATTGATTTTGAAACAGCAAGTAGTGTAGCTTTAGAATTTGACGTACTTGTTGAAGAAGAAGAAGAAAAAGATTTAGTAGAAGAATTTTTTAAAGAAGAACCAGATGATGAAAAAGACTTAGAAACTAGATCTCCTATCGTAGTTGTAATGGGTCACGTTGACCATGGTAAAACATCTTTATTAGATGCTATAAGAAAAAGTAATGTTACATCAAGAGAAGCAGGTGGTATAACACAACATATTGGTGCTTCAGTTGTATCTATTAACGATCATGATATTACATTCTTAGATACACCAGGTCATGAAGCTTTTACAGCGATGCGTCTTAGAGGTGCGATGGCTACAGATATAGCTATACTTGTTGTAGCTGCAGATGATGGAGTTATGCCTCAAACTATAGAAGCGATTAACCATGCAAAAGCTGCAAATGTACAAATTATTGTAGCAATTAATAAAATAGATAAGCCAGGAGCTAATCCAGATAGAGTAAAACAAGAATTAGTAGAATATGGATTGGTAGCAGAAGACTGGGGTGGAGATACTATTTGTGTACCTGTTTCAGCTATAGAAGGAACAGGACTTGATCAATTACTAGAAATGATTTTATTAGTATCAGAAATGGAAGAATTAAGAGCTAACCCTAATAAAAAAGCTAGTGGTACAATAGTAGAAGCACAACTTGATAAAGGTAGAGGACCAGTAGCAACTGTTCTTATACAAAACGGAACATTAAAAACAGGAGATGCTATTATAGCAGGTACTTCATATGGTAGAATTAGAGCCATGATTGATGATAAAGGACGAAGAGTAAAAAAAGCAGGTCCTTCAACTCCTGTAGAAATATTAGGGCTTTCAGAAGTTCCTGTATCAGGAGATGCTTTCTATACAGCTAAAAATGAAAGAGAAGCTAGACATGTTGCAGAAAAAGTTATGAGTAGAGATAGAGAAAAACTAATGCAAAATACACCTAGCAAAGTAACACTAGATGATTTATTTACACAAATTCAATCTGGTGATATGAAAGAGCTTAACATTGTTGTTAAAGCAGACGTACAAGGTTCTGTAGAAGCAATCAAACAAAGTTTAGTTAAATTATCTAATCCAGAAGTTATGATTAAAGTAATTCATGGTGGGGTTGGAGCTATTAATGAATCTGATGTAATGCTTGCATCTGCATCAAATGCTATTATTATTGGTTTTAACGTTAGACCAGAAGCAAGTGCAAAAGCAGTAGCAGACAGTGAAAAAATTGACGTTAGATTATATAGAGTAATATATAATGCTATTGAAGATATTGAAGCCGCTATGAAAGGTATGCTTGATCCTGAATATAGAGAAAAAGTTATTGGTCATGCTGAAGTTAGACAGACATTTAAAGTGTCAGGTATTGGAACAATAGCAGGTTCTTATGTACTAGACGGTAAATTCACTAGGGATTCAAAAGTAAGACTTGTACGTGATGGTATCGTTATATATGAAGGTGAACTTGAATCACTAAAAAGATTTAAAGATGATGTTAAAGAAGTAAATACTGGTTATGAATGTGGTATTATGCTTAATAAATTTAATGACATCAAAGAAGGCGATGTTGTAGAAGCATTTATTATGGAAGAAATTCCTAGATAATATATATAATAAGTAACAGATAGTATTATAATTTTTATATATAGTGCTCATAATATAAGAAGGTGAGTAAATAATGAAGAAAAGAAGTAATAGAATAATTAAGATTAACGAAGAAATAAGAAAAGAAGTAAGTAGTATTATTAACAGAGGTTTAAAAGATCCAAGAGTTAATCATATGACTAGTATAGTTAGCGTAGATACTACACCAGACTTAAAATTTTGTAAAATATATGTAAGTGTTCTTGGAGATGAACAATCTCAAAAAGATACTTTAGAAGGTTTAAAAAGATCTACTGGATTTATTAGAAATGAATTAGCTAAAAGAATAAACCTTAGAAATACTCCAGAAATTACTTTTGTAGTAGACCAATCTATTGAGTATGGTATTAACATGTCAAAGCTAATTGATAAAGTCAATAAACCAAAAGGTGAGTAATAATGAAGCTACAAGAAATTATTGAAATATGTGACAAACATAAAAATATTATAATATCAGGGCATATTCATCCAGATGGAGATTGTATTGGAGCATGCTACGCTCTAGCTACTATTCTTCATAAAAGAGGGATTAATGCAAGCGTTGTATTAGAAGATGTACCTGATACATATGATTATCTAGATGGAAGTAAGTTTTTATTAGAAACAATCAAGGAAGATATTGATGTCTTTATCTCTCTTGATTGTGGAGATAAAGACAGATTAGGTATTAATGCTAAACTTTTTGATAGTGCAAAAACTACTATAAACATTGATCATCATATTAGTAATACTAAATTTGCAGATAAGAATTATGTATTAGATGTTAGTTCTACATGTGAAATGATTTTTGAAATAATGAAAGATAATATGGATTTACTAGATAAAGGCATATGTGAATCTCTTTATACTGGGATAATATATGATACAGGAGCTTTTAAACATAGTAACACAACTAAAAGAACACATGAAATAGCAGGAGAGCTTATTAAGTATGATATAGATTTTACTGATATTACAAATAGAGTGTTTTATTATAAAACTTTTAAAGCTTTAAAAGTTACAGGTAAAGCTATTGATAACGCACAACTTTTTCATAATGATATGATTATCATAACAACATTGACGATGCAAGAACTTAAGGAAAATAACTATAGTAAAAAAGATACTGAAGCAATAGTTCAGATTCTAAACGAGGTTATTAATACTGAGTGTGCTGTATTTATTATGGAAACTGAAGAAAATACTTATAAAGTTAGTCTTCGTTCCAAAAATAAAATAAATGTTTGTGAAATTGCGAAAACTTTTGGTGGTGGTGGCCATATTAAGGCTTCTGGTTGTACAATATCGGGTAATCTTTCGGAAATTAAAGATCAATTGATTAACCAAATAATTATGCAAATAGAGGAATAATTTCATGGATGGAATAATTAATGTTTATAAAGAAAAAGGATATACATCATTTGATGTTGTAGCAATAATTCGTAAGAAGCTAAAAATTAAAAAAGTAGGTCATACAGGTACACTGGATCCAGAAGCTGAAGGTGTACTTCCTGTTTGTATTGGGAAAGCTACGAAAGTAGTCGATTATATTACTAATACTAATAAAACATATAGAGCTACTATGACTCTTGGAATACAAACAGATACAGGTGATCATACTGGTACAGTTATAAGTGAGCAGAAAGTAACATGTACTAATGAGGAAATAGAAGAAGCTGTAAAATCATTTGTAGGAGATTATGAGCAGATTCCTCCTATGTATTCAGCGTTAAAAGTTAACGGTAAACGTTTATATGAATTAGCAAGGCAAGGTAAAACTGTTGAAAGAAAAGCTAGAAGTATTAAAATATTTAATATAAATATTGAAAATATTGAAGGTAATAATGTTGATTTTACAGTAGAGTGTTCTAAGGGTACTTATATAAGGACGCTTTGTGAAGATATTGGAAATAAACTTGGTTGTGGTGCTCATATGAGTAAGCTAGTAAGAACAAAATCAAGTTTATTTGACATTGACTTTAGTGTTAAATTAGATGATATTGATGATTATATAGAAAGTGATAGATTAGAAGAGATAATAACAAGTATAGATGAAGTGTTTGAAATGTATGATAAAGTTATTATTGATGCTAAGTTTAATAAATTTCTTTATAATGGGAATAAATTAAGTATAGATTGTATTGTGGGGAATAAGGAAGTTATTAAAGGTAAATTTTATAGGGTTTATGATGAAGAAAGTAATTTTATTGGGCTTTATAGAGGAAGAAATAAAGACGGGAATATGCTTTTGCAGCCTGATAAGATGTTTTATAGACGGTGAGGGTCTTTTTTTATACAACGGTCGCGAAGATAGTATAGGGGAATATTCCGTCAGCCCGTTAAACGTCCGTGTTTAAAGGGCTGAGTTCGCCGTCCATGGCTCACTGCTCCATATTCCCCTATACTATCTTCGCTCGGTACGTAGGGTTATAGTTTTGTAGCTAGTTAAATTACTTTTATTTAAGAATATACTTGATATTTATTTACTTGAGAGCTTATAATTAAAATAATAATCAAATAGTGAATCAACTTAAATGTAGATTCACTATTTTAAAAGATTTAATTAAACAAAAAATATAAAAATTTAATATTTTTTGTTTGATTTCAGTTAAAAAATATGAGGAGAAATATGATGGAATATATTAGAGGAACAAAAGATATTGCGTCTCCTCCTTCTATTGTAGTCCTAGGGAATTTTGATGGAATACATATCGGTCATAGGAAATTAATATGTAAGGCTTTAGAATTATCAGAAGAGCTTGGATTAAGATCTTTAGTTTTTACGTTTAACCCACATCCAAGTTTTGTTTTAAAAGGTAAAGAACCTGTTGACCTTATATATCTAAGCCATGAAAAGGAAAGACTTCTTAAGAAAGTTGACATATTTATTGAATATCCTTATGACTTAATGACAGCAGAGATGACCCCAGAATATTTTATTGAAAAAGTTATCTGTGAACGATTAAATGCTAAGTATATTATTGTTGGTAAAGATTACAGATTTGGATACAATAGAAAAGGGGATATTAAGTTATTAGAAAACCTAGCTATTAAGTATGAATATAATTTAATTGCAATGGAGAAAATAGAATATAATAATACCATTGTGAGTAGTACTTGGATTAGAAATGAAATAAAAGAAGGTAATATAGAACTTGCAAATAAATTACTAGGAGTTAATTTTAGTATTTCTGGGAAGGTTGTAGAAGGCAAGAAAAATGGCAGAAAGTTTGGATTCCCAACGGCTAATATAATACCTCATAGGTATAAATTATTACCACCTAATGGTGTTTATTATTCAATGATACATGTTAATAATAAAAGATATAATAGTATTACTAACATAGGTATTAATCCTACATTAAATGGAAAGCAAAAAGTTGTGGAGACTCATATACTTGATTTTGATGGAGATATTTATGGAGAAGATGTTGTTGTGGAGATTGTTAGGTTTATAAGAAGAGAGAAGAAGTTTGGGTCGATTAGTGAGTTGAAAGAAGAGGTTAATGCTAATATAAAGTTTGTTAGAAGTCTTATTGAATAGATATTAGTAATTAAATAGTAGTAATTATGGGTGAGCAAGTAGGTTGGTTAGGGTATTTATATAACATGTGTATAGTACAAGACGGTCGTAGGTTGATAGGTATTAAAAATCCGGTCAGTTAAATCATCCTAAGAAACACTAAGTTCATTCCAGAATAGTTTGCTAAAACTTAAAAACTCCTTGCAGTCAAACATTTAAGTTTCTTAACGCAAACTATTCTTCCATTCATAAGTAATTACGAAACTTTTAATTAATTCTATAATACAATATGTAAATCTTATCTATATTGAATTCAACATATTGTATTATAGAATCTGAGGTAGTTTCGTATTTACATAACTAAGTGTTTTCTAAGGATGATTTAAAGTCGCTACTTTTTAATACCTATCAACCTACTTGGCTAGTCAAAGGCTTGTGCCTACACGTAAACAAGTACCCCTTACTAGGTACTAGTCAGACGCTTACGAAGAGTAGTTCACATAAGCGTTTTTCAACAACGTATCCTGAAGAAGGGTATATGGTATTAGAATAACGCAGACCGACCGCTTCTCAGGGTAAGGCAAGTTATTATAATACCATATACCCATCCCGGGCCATAAACCAGACCATTTGTATAACAAAGACCGCTATTAACTACTCTAAGACACTCATAAAGAATAGCTCATTGCAAATGTTTTCAACAACGTATCCAAAAGAAGGGTATATGGTATTAGAATAACGCAGACCGACCGCTTCCCAGGGTAAGGCAAGTTATTATAATACCATATACCCATCCCGAGCCATAAACCAAACCACTAACAAGCATTTTCCACAATTCTTTTAGGATACTTACAAGTAACTTGAAATAACTGGTTTACAAACAAATACATTTATGATAAAATTTATTGATGTAAAGCCATTGCTCAGAAAAATGGACACTCCGACCTTTTCTTAGCAACTGGTGTTTATATAGGACATTACATGTGTTCAAAAAATTTGGAGGTAAGAAAGAATGGAAAAGACTAAACAAGAAATAATCGCAGAATTTGGAAGAAATGCAAACGATACTGGTTCACCAGAAGTTCAAATAGCATTACTTACTGCAAGAATCAACCACTTAACTGAGCATTTAAAAACTCATAAAAAAGATCACCACTCAAGAAGAGGATTACTTATGATGGTAGGTCAAAGAAGAGGTTTATTACAATATCTTAAAAACAAAGATATTGAAGGATACCGTAGCTTAATCAAAAGATTAGGATTAAGAAGATAATTATAATCTTGGTTAAAACCTAAAAGTACTTTTAGGTTATTAAAGAGCGGAGAAATCCGCTCTATAATTTTAAGAAAGATAATTTAAAAACAAAATACTGTCTTTAGTACTAGATATAAGTTACCCTTTAGTCATTAGTTTTTATTTTTTAATTAATAGTTTGTTTCCCTTACGTATGATATATATTATATGTTAAAAGGTAAAAACTAACGACTAAGGTTCTAGACTAAAGACAACCTAAGTAAATGCGAAACGTCGCAAATACTACTTAAAATTTGAAAGGAGATTGTTAAATGTCTAGAATATATTCATTAGAATTAGCAGGTAGAACGCTATCTGTTGAAATCGGAAAAGTTGCAGAACAAGCTAATGGCGCAGTATTAATAAAATATGGAGATACAGTTGTATTATCTACTGCTACTGCATCAGAAAAACCACGTGAAGGAATTGATTTCTTTCCATTAAGTGTTGACTATGAGGAACGTTTATACTCAGTAGGAAAAATCCCTGGAGGATTCATTAAAAGAGAAGGAAAACCTTCAGAAAACTCTGTATTAACATCAAGAGTAATAGATAGACCAATAAGACCATTATTCCCAAAAGACTATAGAAATGATTGTGCATTAGTAAACACAGTATTATCTGTTGACCAAGATTGTCAACCTGAATTAGTTGCTATGCTTGGAGCATCTATTGCATTATCAATATCAGACATACCTTTCCAAGGACCAACAAGTTCACTTATGGTAGGATATGTTGATGATGAAATTGTAATTAACCCAACAGCAGCACAAAGAGCAAAATCAAGAATGGCACTAACAGTAGCATCAACTAGTGAAAAAGTTGTTATGATTGAAGCAGGTGCAGATGAAATACCAGAAGAAATTATGATTCAAGCTATTTTTAAAGCTCATGAAGAAAACAAAAAAATAGTTGAATGGATAAATACTATAGTAGAAAAAGAAGGAAAAGAAAAACATAGCTATGAAGAATCTTGTGTACCAAGTGAAGTTTACGAAGCAATTGTAAACTATGTTGGCGATGAGAGAATGGAAGCTGCTGTATTTACTGATGTAAAACAAGTAAGACAAGAAAGAATTAGTAAAATTACTGAAGAATTAACTGATAAATTTACAGAAGAAAATGAAGAATGGATTCAATATATAGGAGAAGCAATCTATAAATATCAAAAACAAACTGTAAGAAGAATGATTTTAAAAGATCATAAAAGACCTGATGGACGTGCAATTGATGAAATCAGAAAATTAGAATCAGAAATAGATATATTACCAAAAACACACGGTTCAGCATTATTTAGACGTGGACAAACTCAAGTATTAACAATTACTACATTAGGACCACTAGGAGAAGCACAAATTCTTGATGGATTAGATGAACTAGAAACTTCAAAAAGATATATCCACCATTATAACTTCCCATCATACTCTGTTGGTGAAACAAGACCTTCAAGAGGACCAGGACGTAGAGAAATTGGACATGGTGCTTTAGCTGAGAGAGCGTTATTACCAGTAATACCATCAGAAGAAGAATTCCCATATGCAATGAGACTTGTATCTGAAGTTGTAAGTTCTAATGGATCAACTTCACAAGGAAGTATATGTGCAAGTACATTATCACTTATGGCAGCTGGTGTTCCAATTAAAGCTCCAGTTGCAGGTATATCTGTAGGACTTGTAACTGGTGAAACTGATGATGATTATGTCATGTTAACAGACATCCAAGGACTTGAAGATTTCTTTGGAGATATGGACTTTAAAGTTGCTGGTACTCATAAAGGAATTACAGCAATTCAAATGGATATAAAAATCCATGGTCTTACTAATGAGATTATTGAAAAAGCAATATACCAAACTAGAAGAGCTAGATTATTCATTTTAGATGAAGTTATGTTAAAAGCGATTAATGAACCAAAGAAAGAATTATCTGAATATGCTCCAAAAATCCTTAGAACTGATATTAATCCAGAAAAGATTAGTGAAGTTATTGGACCACGTGGAAAAACAATCAATAAAATTATTGATGAAACTGGAGTTAAAATTGATATAGAAGATGATGGAAGAATCTTTATCTGTGGCGTAGACAGTGAAGCAACTAATAAAGCTTTAAAAATCATTGAATCAATTGCAAAAGATATTGAAGTTGGAACAATATACAATGGAAAAGTTGCAAGAATTACTAACTTTGGAGCATTTGTTGAAATTGCACCAGGAAAAGACGGACTAGTTCATATATCAAAACTTGCTCATGAAAGAGTTGCAAAAGTAGAAGATGTAGTAAGTGTTGGTGATGAAATCTTAGTTAAAGTAACAGAAATTGATAACCAAGGTAGAATTAATCTTTCTAGAAAAGATGCACTTCCTAAACAATAAAACAGATCACTGAAAAGCTTTTTCCAGTGACATTGATAAAAGTTGTATAATTTTAAATGTAAGTAAAATAATAATATAGTACGAAATTAATATAAACTAAAAGGGGGTGTTATGCCCTTTTTTAGATTAAAAAAAACTGCAAATTACTTTAAGTTTTGGGAGGTTTCCGCGGATATAGTATAGGGTAATATTCCGTCAGCAGGTTAAACGTCCGTGTTGAAACTGCTGAACTCGCCGTCCGTGGCTCGCTGCTCCATATTACCCTATACCATATCCGCTAGGCTAGTTGGCATTTTCTTATAGCTGGTGATTAAATATTAGATATAGAACATTAAATGACTAGATATATAATATTAAATAATTAGATATACATTAAATGATTAGATATATAATATTAAATAATTAGATATACAACGTGGTTTGCAGATATAAACATTAAAATAAGGAGTGATATGAATGGTTAAGATGAAGACGATGGACAATGGTATATGTGTAATTGGTGAAGAAAATCCATATGTAAGATCTATAGCATTAGGTATTTGGATAAAAAATGGCTCCGTAGATGAAAACGAAAATAATAATGGGATATCACATTTTATTGAACATATGATGTTTAAGGGTACTAATAAAAGAACCGCAAGAGATATAGCTGATGAGATGTCAGAAGTTGGAGGCAGGATTAATGCATTTACAGGTAAAGAATATATGTGCTATTATGCTCATACTCTTGATAACCATATAGATGTTGCTCTGGATGTTTTATCTGATATGCTTTTAAACTCAAAAATAAGTGAAGAGGATATGGAAAAAGAAAAGGGGGTCATAATAGAAGAAATTAATATGTATGAAGATTCTCCAGAAGAGATTGTTCATGATTTAATTCAAGAAAAAGCCTATAGTGGATCAAGTCTTAGCTATAATATATTAGGTACAAAAGAATCAGTAAATAGTTTTACTAGAGAAGACGTTAAGGAATATATGGAAAAACATTACATTCCAGATAATATTGTAATCTCAGTAGTAGGTAAATATGATTTTGATGAAATGTTTGATAAAATAAGTAGCAAATTTTCTGTTCTTAAGAAGAAAGACAAAATAGATAGAGTAAAAGAATTAGGTTACAAAAAGTGTTTTGTAACTAAAGATAAAGACATTGAACAAGTTCATCTTTGCATGTCTTTCCCAAGCGTTAACTATCTGTCTAAAGATATATATATTTTATCTATACTTAATGCTATTTTAGGAGGAGGAATTAACTCAAGGTTATTCCAATCTATTAGAGAAGAAAAAGGACTTGCGTACTCTATTTATTCATATGCAGAAACTTACAATATTACTGGTATGATGAATATATATGCAGCTTCTAATCCAACTCAAATTGAAGAAGTTATAAAGGCAGCTATGGAAGAAATTAATTTATTACTAGAAAAAGGAATTGATATAAAAGAATTAAATAAAGCAAAAGAGCAATTAAAAAGTAACCTTATTATTGGATTTGAAAATATGAATTCTAGAATGTCTGGTTATGGAAAAATAAAACTTATGCTTGATAAAATAAAGTCACAAGATGAAATAATAGAAGGCATTAATGCTGTAGACCTTGATGGTTTCCTTAGATTTGCTAGAGAAACATTTAATTATGACAAAATGAGTATCTCTTTAGTAGGAAGACATAAAGATATTGATATTGAAAGGATTAAACAAATATGCAAAATATAAAAGTTTATGTAGAACAAACTAAACAAGGACAAACATTACCTTTACCAAAATATATGAGTAAAGATGCAGCAGGAATGGACCTTTATGCTTGTCTAGGTGAAGACGTTATACTAGAAAAAGGAAAAATAAAGCTAATACCAACAGGTCTAAAAATTGCACTACCAACAGGATATGAAGCTCAGATTAGACCGAGAAGTGGACTAGCACTAAAACATGGTATTAGCTTAGTTAATACCCCAGGTACAATAGATTCAGATTATCGTGGGGAGATAAAAATAATAATGATTAATTTTGGAGAAGAAGATTTTGTAATTAAACATGGAGAAAGAATTGCGCAAATGGTAATTAATAAAATAGAGCAAGTAAACCTTGAAGTTGTTGATGTACTTGAAGCTACTGAAAGAGGAACAGGTGGGTTTGGACATACTGGTAAATAAACAAAGATTGTATTATACTTAAATCAATGTAATATTAATAGATTTATATTTTAAGTAATGACAAAACTGTAAATTACCTAGTATATGAAGAGGAGGATGTATTATGCAATATAGGTTTTTTGGGAGTACTAATGAAAAGATTTCTTTATTAGGTTTTGGTTGTATGAGATTTCAGACAATAGATAACAAAGATAATCAAATTGATGAAGAACTAGCTATAAAACAGTTAAGATATGCTATTGATAATGGAGTAAATTACATTGATACAGCATATCCATATCATGGCGGAGAAAGTGAAAAATTAGTAGGAAAAGCTTTAAAAGACGGTTATAGGGAAAAAGTAAAGTTAGCTACTAAATTACCATCATGGTTAATCAAATCTAGAGAAGATATGGATAGAATACTAGATGAACAATTAGAAAAATTACAAACAGATCAAATTGATTTTTATCTATTACATACATTAAATAAAAAATTCTGGAAGAATTTAACAGATAATAATGTGTTTGATTTTCTAGAAAAAGCTGTTAAAGATGGTAAGATAAAATATGTAGGTTTTTCTTTTCACGACGAACTAAGTTTATTTAAAGAAATAGTTGATGCATATGATTGGGATTTTTGCCAAATCCAATATAACTATCTAGATGAAGAATATCAAGCGGGTAAAGAAGGATTAAAATATGCTAGAGATCGTGGTTTAGGCATTGTAATTATGGAACCTCTAAGAGGTGGAAGTCTTACTAAAAATATTCCAGAAGATGTAAGGAAAATATGGGACAAAGCAGATAAAAAGAGAACTCCAGCTGAGTGGGCACTAAAATTCGTTTTCAATCATCCAGAAGTAGATGTAGTTTTAAGTGGTATGAACGAAATGGAACATATAAAAGAAAATATGAGAGTTGCAACAGTAACAACTCCTAAATCATTAACTAAAAAAGAAGCCCAATTAATAAATGAAGTTAAAGAGTTGTACAAAAGCAAAATAAAAGTAAATTGTACAAGTTGTCGTTACTGCGTACCATGTCCAAAGAAAATAGCTATCCCTGAATGCTTTTCGCTATATAACGAAGCATTTATGTTTAATAAAGTCTTTGCAAAAAATAAATACCATAGATATGTAGATGAAGAAAATAGAGCTAGTAATTGTATTGAATGTGGTATATGTGAAGAAAAATGTCCACAACATATTGATATAAGGAAAAAATTGAAGGAAGTTGTTAATACTTTTGGGGAATAGGAGAGAAATATAAACTTATTGATCAGATAATATAACTAAAATGTAATAAAATATATTGATGTGTGTAAAAAGATGTTCTGAGAAGGACATCTTTTTTCGTTCTCTCAGTATGATCATAATCTGATGAAGTTTTGCTGTATAAATAAAACAAGAATATTAGAAATAGAAAAAATACTAATTAATGGTATAGATAATACTATCAATGTATATAATGTTAATCGAAGGGAATGTGATTAATGAGACGAGTATTATCAGTAGTATTAATTATTGGAGGAATGATCTTTATTACTATACCGTTTGTCGGTAGGTATAGGACTAAGAAATTTCAGCAAAAATTATTAAAAGAACTTTATTTATTTAAAGTTGAATCAAATGAAGACTTAATCAATTCTCATAAAAATGAAAAGTTAGACGGTATTTTTAGAGGGGGTGATAAAGAAGAAAATAAAGGTAGAATATCATCTATTGATAGAATCGAAAATGTAAATGGACAGATAGAAACACTAGCATTAAATACTCATTCTAAAATTAGTACTGATAATAGTTTGATAGAAGATAACAATAGTCCTAATAATGATCAAAATAAAGATAATATTCATTCTAATAATAGCAATCTTCAGAAAAAAACAGAAATAAAGCAAAAACCTAAAGCAGTGGCAGTTATCAAAATTGATAAGATAGATGTTAATCTGCCAATAGCTAACGGAATTGACCTTGAGACACTAAAATATTCCATTGGGTACATGCCAGGTAGCGGTAAATTTGGTGAAATAGGTAATGCAGTATTAGCTGGACACAGAAGTCATACTTACGGAGTTTTTTTCAATAGGCTAAATGAGTTAGAAAATGACGATAAAATAATAATAACTATAAAGGACAAGGAGTATGTATATACTGTATATGAAAAAAAGATAGTTGAACCTGACGATATATCTGTTATGAAAGGAAGTAGCAAATACAAAGTTATTACTTTAATTACCTGTGATCCTGTAATTGGTGCAACACATAGACTGATTATTCATGGAGTAATTAAGTAATATAATTTCTAGATTAATTATTTTAGTAACTATTAAAAGAAAGGGTGAAGTATTTGAAGAAAATTAAGCTAAGAAAGCTAATGTCAATGATTGTTATGACAGCAATGTTAGTAGGAATGTCTGGGATTACTGGATATGCCGAGGAAACCATAAGTAAAAAACAAGATACACAAGAAAAAAAACAATCAGAAAATGAAATTAAAAAGAATGAAACAGAAATTGGATCTCAGGAAAATCAGATAGTAGAAAAAGATCAAACTGAAGATGTTGAAGAGGAAAAAGATGAAGAAGAAATAAAAAAGGATGAACCTGCTGAAGAAAATAAAAATCAGGAATCACAAGAACAGGAATCACAAGAACAGGGATCACAAGAACAAGAATTACAAGAACAGGAATCACAAGAACAGAATGAAGCAAATAAGCTAAATAAAGATATTGAAGAAAAAAAAGAGAACCAAATGTCAGAAGAAGAGTTAAAGGCTTCAAGATGTTTGATTAAAATTAAAATAAGTAATAGTCCTAATCCCATAGATAATAATGGAAAATATCTTTATTATAATGGAGAAAAAGTTAATATAATGATAGAAGCTAGTTATAAATGGCCATTTCAAGCAAAGTATAGCATAGATAACAGTTGGTATAGTTTTGAAGATAAAGTAAATATAGAGATTACTAAAAAAGCAAAAATTACTGCAGGAGTATATTTGGGATGTTTTGGGAAAGAAGATTGTAGAGAGTATGAGTTTATAGATATACCAGCGCCTAAAGATTTAAATATAATTAGTACTCATAATTCTATTAATGTCTCATTCAAATCTGTAGATAGGGCTACTACTAATATAATAACAGTATCTGATGGAAAAGGGTTTGTTAAGAAAAAAGAAGTAGGTCCAACTTCAACTAATGCAAGTATAAATGGATTATCACCTAATACAGAGTATTCAGTTAGTGTAGTAGCTAAAATTGGTACAGAGGAAAGTGTTCCAGCTATACAAAGTTGTAAAACAAAAGAAGAAATGTTTAAATTAAATATAACTAAAAATATAGAAGAAGGCGGTGTGTACCATGTACTTACACCACTAAGTCATCCAAATGGATATGTATCAGGAACAGAAGTTGAGATAAGAGCTTATTCTAATGAGGGATATAGTGTTCTAGGATTTGACGTATCAAATAAAAAAGAACAGAAAAAAGAAAATGATTATATTTTAAAGGTAATAATGGATTCAGATAAAGATGTAAAGATTAACTTTAAAAAAGAAGATCTAGTATATGGCAAAAAATACTATGCATATAACGGCTCTTTTGCTGAACAGAAAGATGATAAATTAGAAGGAACTATAGATATCACTAATAAGGAATATAATGTTAAATCAGGAGATACAATATATTTGGATTTTATTTTAAAGTCAAACGGAGAATTCTGTGGTGATGCAAATTATAATGAAAATGATAAGCATTATGATAAATTAAATGAGGTATATATAGGATTAAATAATACAAATAGTTTATTAAATAAAGTAGCAGTTTATGAAATTGGATGGAAAGAAGAAGATATAGTTAATTTAAATAAAGTACCTGTAACCATTACAGAAAAACAAAGCGGTACTTACATTTATCAATTTGATATGGTAGATTGCTATGGTGGAAAATTAGCCCATATAGCCGATAGTGTTCAGGTGAAAATTAATGTTAAAAATGAACCACCAGCTAAAGGATCAATTAAGATAACTAAGGAAATTAAAGATAAAAGTCAAAATGTTGAGGGAATTAGGTTTGTTTTGTTAACTCAAGAACAAGCAGAAGACAAAAAATACAAAGAAATAATTAAAAGTTTATTAAATGATTTTGATATAACTTGTTTAAATAAGGTAAAATATGATAAAACAAACTCGGAAGGAATTTTAGTTTTTGAAGAGCTTGAAGAAGGCAACTATGTTATTATTGAAATACCTAACCCATTAACTAGATACTATAGGGATGAAAATATTAAAGTTTTAGTAACATCTGGAGAAACAAGCAATATTACAATCACTAACTCTCCTTTTGAAGATAATTTTTATTCAATTATTACAATTGATAAAGAGGGTAAAGGTAAAGTGCTTTATGAAGAAAGAGAAATTCCCAATTATTCAACAGACTATTATTATGGCTGGAAAAATCAATGGATCGATTTAGAAGCTATGAATGTTAATGGTTATGAATTTGTTAAATGGGAGATAACTGAACAATCAATATCTAATGATCAACAGAATATAAGAGGTTTAGGTCTAAATGAAAAATATGATTTAACAAACCATAAGTTAAAATTTGAAGTAGATAAATTGGATAAACAGTATAAAATCACAGCTATATTTAAGCAAAATTATGTTCCACCAACCCCAGATCCAGACCCAGACCCAGATCCAACCCCAGACCCAGACCCAACATACTATAAGTTAACTCTTGAATGTTCAGAAGGTGGGAAAATTTCTCCATCGCCAGGTAAACGTAATTATACATTAAATACACATGTAATATTGAAAATAAAACCAGAAGAAGGATATAAATTTATTGGATGGGAAGGAGATACTGATTTATTATTAAGTGATGTTAGGCTTGTTGTTAAAAGAGATGCTAAATTAAAGGCAATCTTTGAAAAAATAAAGAATGAACCAGATCCAAATTTAGTGTCAGAACCAGGACCACGATCAGAGACAGAATCAGAAGAAGAAATAGAACCAATTTTAAAGCCAGAATCAGAACTTAACTCAGAGTCTGAAGCAAAACCAGAAGTGGATTCCCAGACTAAGGAAGAGTTAGAACAAGGAAGTGAAATTCTAGACACACAAATTCCAGTTAATAATCCTAAAGAATTACCAAAAACAGGAGGAATTCCTACAGATGTATTATATGGATTTGGATCATTGTTTATAGCATCAGGAGGAGTTCTAACAATTAAACAAAAAAAAGGTAAAAATAAATAAGATAATGAGATTATTGGTAAAGTAATATTAAGTTGATTAAAAGAAAATGTCTGTAGATGGATAGTTAAAAAGTTAGCATGACTATAAAAAGGTATGCTGACTTTTTTAGTACTTACTATAGCTATTAAATTGACATTAATTTATAATAAAAGTATAATTTACTCAAGTAATTATTAATTAAATTAACCAATGAAAAGTAATTTTAGTATTTTACTTAGTAAAGAATAATTCAACCTATTTATTGTGACATTAAAGGAGATTAATATGTATGATATAGTTATTATAGGGTCTGGACCTGCAGGAGCAACGTTAGCTAGGATGCTAGATAATAAATATAAGATACTAATAGTTGATAAGAGAAATCTTAATGAAAATAAAGAATATAAAAGAGAAAAATGCTGTGGAGGATTAATAGCTCCAGATGCACAAAAAATGTTAGCTCATTTAGGGCTAGGTATTCCAAAACAAGTATTAACAGGACCACAAATGTTTAGTGTTAAGTCTATTGATTTTGATAATAAAATGGAAAAACATTATCAGAGACATTATATTAATATAGATAGAGAAAAATTTGATAGATGGTTAGTATCTTTAATTCCTGAGACTGTAAATACTGATTATGGTTGTCAATTTATTTCGTATAAAGAAAAAGATGATTATATTGAAGTAAAACTTAGAAATAAGGAAGAGTATGTTATAAAAACTAAAATATTAGTTGGAGCAGATGGAGCTATATCAAAAGTTAGAAAGCAAACTTTTAAAAATAGTAAATTCCCAGAAAGCTATATTTCTATTCAGAAATGGTATAAAACAAATGTTGATATGCCTTATTATACATCAATTTTTGATAAAGAAATAACTGATTTTTACTCATGGATTATTCAGAAAGATGAATATATGCTAATAGGCTCTGCTATACCCAGTAAATATAATGCCAATGAAAAGTATGATATTTTACTTAATAAACTTAAGAAATGCGGTTATGATATTGGGGAAGAATATAAAAAAACAGGTACATTAATAATGAGAACAAGAAAATTAAATCAGATTAATGTTGTTAAAGGTAAAGTTGCTTTAATTGGAGAAGCCGCTGGATTAATTAGTTCTAGTTCAGCAGAGGGAATAAGTTATGCTCTAAAAAGTGGAGCTATGTTGGCTCACAGTATTAATAAGAATAATAAAAACTGGAGCAGTAATTATAGGAAAAATGTGAAGAAGATTAAATTTAATATACTACTAAAAAATATAAAAGCTTTAATAATGTATAATAAATTTTTACGCTGTTTAATTATGAAATCAAGAATTTTAAGTATGAAAATAAAGTCAGAATAATTAAGAGAGATATACGTAGAGGAGAGATATAGTGGAATATACATACATAGGAAATAGGGGGATTCTATTTACTTTTAATGAACTTAATAAAGAACCATATTATTGTATAACCAATGTATATGTAATTGTAGGAAAGAAAAATTATTTTGTATGTGATACCTATCTAGGAAAATACTATATAAATAAGATAAAAGAGTTTTTAGAAAGTAAATATGGAAAGAAGAACTATATTGTTTTTAACTCTCATAGCCATTGGGACCATATATGGGGAAATAGTGAATTTAAAGATAATTTAATAGTATCTCATGAAAAATGTAGAGAATTTATTAAATTATATGGAGAACAAGAAATAAAAAAGAATCCAGATTTTATAAGAGATGAAGTTGAGCTTATACTACCCAATATAACATTTCAAAAAGAGATTTCTTTTGAAGAAGAAGGATTAATATTTTTTTATAGTCCAGGTCATTCTGAGGACTCTAGTTCATGCTATGATATAATTGATAATACATTATTCGTGGGAGATAACGTAGATGATCCAATCCCATCGAGCATGTGCTTTAATAATCTAAGTATTTATTTAGATACTTTAAAAAAATACTTAGAACTAGATGTAGATAGAGTTATTCAAAGTCATGGACCTGAGATTGATAATAACGTTATAAGAGAAAATGCACTATATATAAGAAATTTAATTGATGGGAAAAAGATTATCTTTAATGAGTCTGAGGTAGAGCGTAAGCATCAGGAGAATATAGATTTTTTACTGTCGATATAATTATCTTAATTTGTTTTACACCTATTACGGTGTAAAAAATAATTATGTTAATAAGTAATGTTTTTTGTTTTAGATTGGAGGAATAATTAAATGAAGAAAAAAGTTATTATTGTTATTATTATATTAATAGTAGCAATAGTTGGTATTAGTTTATGGAATGATTATAATAATAATTTTTCAAATAATGATAAAGATAATGAGTTGTCTAACAATAATAAAAAGCAAATTTTAAATGATGATTATAAAATGAATAATGATGTTAAAAACGAGAATAATATAGAACTTAATGATAACTTAGAGGATTTAATTAATGAAAAATCAATAAAACTTACAATTAGTCAAGAGGAAAGTAAATTTATCGGTGCTACAGCAAAATTTACTGATAAAGTTATAGAATTATTAGCAGACCATGGTGAATCCCAATGGAGAGATGTTGAGATAGATTTTTATGATGTTATTCTAAGATTTGATGGGTATAAAGATATTCATATGAATACATTTTATGGTACTATGTGGTTTGAAGGAAGCAATGAAATCTATAAATCAAAATTAGTAGATCGTTGGGATAATTATATAATTAAAATAGTTAAAGGAAAACCAACATATGATGTTTTTGAAGAAACTTTGCTTACAAAAGTTGTTTTTGGTGATTGTTCCGAGGCGGTTTTAATTAACGATGGACGTTTAACATTAAGAGTAGATGATAAAGAGATTGTTATAGAAGAAAATATAGAAGAAGATGCTTTTATTTTAGACGAGGTTAGCGTACTATATAATTCCTGTAAATTAACTCCGATAGAAAATACTAATTTATTATCTGTTTCAATTAATATGTCTAGTATGATAGATCCATTTATCAGTCAATACATATATAAATATGAAAATAATAAGTTAAGCGAAGTATGTAATTTAAATGATATTGAGAGTACTATAGATGATATTGATTTTGAAAGAAAAATTGTATCAATTAAATTTCCATATACAGATAGCGTTTATAAATTAAAATTAACAGATAAGGAATATATGTATACAAAAGAAAAAATAAATGAGCTAAAAGAAAATAATGTTATTATAGATGATGAGTTTATGAAAAATATTAAAGGCAATTTAATGTGTTGTCCAATAAAAACTCGTTTTATGGATATTGATAATGATGGTAGTGATGAACTATTACTAACAATAATGTTAGATACTGTTGGAGCTGTTACACCTATATCAATAAATGAGGAAGCAATAATTGTGTTTGATATTATAGATAATAATATAGAGTTTTCCGATGTTATTTTTGAAAGGGATAATAATGATATACAATAAATCTCATTAAAAGGAATAATTAACTTTTCTATAGATATAGGTAGATTACTATAAGTATAGGGAATGTTGCATTAGCAACAAAATTGCTAATGCAAAAAAGTTTCTTATTATATTGTTTTATATGTAATTACATATATAGGATAATTTTATTATTAATTTAATCTATGATTTTATTTTCACTAAAACTATATTTTACTATTTTTGAACGAACATTATATTCCTTGTCATTTAATATAATTTTAGTATGATTATTTCCTACTTCAAATTTTATTATATCGTTATCACAGGTATATTTTATAGGTTCTTTTTCAATTTCATTTATTATAATAGTTTTATTATCTAAAAAGGTTATTTCAGTTCCTTTTTTAGTTTTTGCATTGTTAAATACGATAGTTTCTCCATCTTTTATGAAAATATAAGAGATATTTTTGTTTACTGTAAATTTAATTCTCTCATTAATTTTATTCGTTGATACATTGTCTGCAATTATATTAGCTTTTGAAGCGTTGCTTATATTTATTTTATCAACCAATATAGGAAATTGTATAAGTGCTGTATTTAATAAATATCCTATAATTAAAAACAAACAAACTGTTTTTATACATTTTAAATGATAGGGAATTCTTTCATTTTTTTGTGTTCTTATATTTTGTAATTTTTTAGCCAGACTAATATTATCCTCTAATAATTCAATGTGGTTAGTCACTTCAAAACAATATTTATTATATCCATATTTCTTTATTTTAGTTGTTTGAAATCCTTTGTCTTCATAAATTGATTTAATTTTTAAGGTTTCATCAAAAGAAGCATCTACAAATATTTTTCTTTCATCTTTAATTTCATAATGATTAAATATCCATTCCCAGTGATTTAAAGGTTTTGCATTTTTAATACAATCTGCTAGTCTAATTAAGGTGTCTTGAGGAATATTTCTTTTTGCAGCAAATACTTTTATTTTATCTGCAATATGTTTAGGTTTTATTACTGTATCTTCATCGCCATAATTTTTATTAACTTTTCCAAGAAGTATTATTTTAGAATTTATAAAAGGTGTAACTTTATCATATTCTTTAAAATGATCTTCTAACCATAAAATAAAGTTTTTCTTATGATATATTTTTTGGGTATTAGGATTTCGAACGTTGGTTTGTTCTGAGGTCCATTCGCTATTATTATTAGATAATTCCCATTCAAAATTCCAATTTTTAGTATCTACAATATATATACCCTTAGGTGATAAAATTAGATGATCAAACTGATTAAAGTGGTTTGGAGTTATTTCTAGTACTACGTCATTCATTATAATGCAATCTTTAGGTAAAAATAATTTTAATTCTCTACGGGATTTTTTTTCTCCAAGTTCTCCTTTCTTAATATTTGCATTCATTTTCATAATATCATCATCAGACATTGTTTTTTGTTTTTTAGCATTACTAATTGATAATTGGCTATAAAATAGTTGCTTTATCTTCTTGTTTTGTCGTATAGTTCTAGGAAACATAAATTATCACAGCTCCTTATTTTAATTTACTAAATATCTTATTATGGATTAATTATATTAGATTTTTGAATGATTTCATTTATAAAATATAGCTAATAAAAATATTATAACATAATTTTAATTAATATTAATGACAAAAGTAATTTATGTACAATCTATATGATTTTCTATACAAAATATTTAATATGCCTAATGGACAGATTAAGTAGTTTCTAAATATTATATGGTTAAAATATATATTGTAAGGTATAATGAAATAGAAGTTAAATAATGGAAATTGGAGTAAAATGAAGATGAAGAAATATACATCCATTTGCTGATGGAAATGGTAGAATGGGACGTATGTGGCAAACATTGTTTCTATATAAATGGAAACCAATTTTTGGGTGGCTTCCAATCGAGACATTAATAAAAGAGAGACAAGATCAGTACTATGAAACTTTAGGTGAATGTGATCGTGATGCTAACTCAACAAAGTTTATTGAATTTTCATTACAAGCTATATACGATGCTTTAATGGAAATATCATTAAGCGAACAAGTGACCGAACAAGTTACCGTACAGGTTAGCGAACAAGTTAAGAAACTATTAATGATTATTGGGAATGAAACACTGTCAACTAAAGAATTAATGGAGCGTATTGGTATTATACATCGACCAACATTTAGAAAAAATTACTTAATTCCTGCAATTAAGCAAGGATTAATAGAGATGACAATTCCTTATAAGCCAAGTAGTAGTAAACAAAAGTATAGAAAAGTTAAACAATAACTTTATCTAGTCTCATATGAATATAGTATAGAAATCAAATAAAAAGGATTGACATTAAAGGAGGATATAATTAAAATTGATGTTGAGTTTAAATTATTATTGGGAGATGAAATAGTGGAAAATATTATGCAAAATAATTATAGAGGTTATTATAAACCTTTTATAGTTTTTCTTATAGTTTATGCTATAGTTAATTTCATGATGTGGGATTGGAGTGGCGGTACTTTATTTCTTATGCTGATATGGAATGTTTTTCTTGCTACAATACCGATATTTTTAGCAAAAAAGGCTTTAAACTATTATAAAAAATCCAAGTTTATATCTTGGCTTTTTGGAATAGCTTGGTTATTTTTTTGGCCAAATACATTCTATATGGTTACAGATATTATTCATTTGACAAAGGATAGCTTTTTTGAAATTGACAATGGATTGGTATATTCTACTGATATATTTGTATGGTGCAAAGCGTTGGTTATAATTTTGGGTGTTTTATATGCTGTATTTGTTGGAATTAAATCACAAGAGCAGATTGAAAAGGTATTTGAAGATACTTCAAAAAAGATATTAGTTTATTTATTTAGATTTTTATGTTCAGTATTATGTGGAATTGCCATTTATATAGGTAGATTTTTACGTCTTAATTCGTGGGATATTATAAATCCATATAAGATAGTAATGAAATTTATTACTTTTGGACATGAATGGAGTTTTATAATTAGTTTTATTATGCTATTTGCTTTTTTTGTATTTATAGTTCTAAGCTTTGCAGAAACTTTTACAAAGCAAATGTAGTATTGCAATTACCTATATCTAGTTGAAAGGAAAATAAAAATGAAATCTAAAAAAAGTATAATATTAATTGTTACGTTAATAATTGTTACAGTTGGAGTAATTAACTTCATAGGAGTTGGAAATAATAAAATGAATAAGATTTATAATGATAATAGTATAATAGCAGATAAAGCGGATTGTTGGGGAATAGATGAAAGTGAACAAACAGCAGAATTAGGTATGTATAAAGGGAAGTTAAAGCTGAGTGGTTGTGGGACTATTTGGAAATACGAAAGTAGTGAGGAATTTGACTTGAAAGTTCCATATACTTTATTAGTAAAAAGCCAAAAAGCAAAAATTGTTTTAGTATCACCTGATAATACTGTTACTACGCTTATTGAAAATACAAATAAATCAACAGTAAATGGCTCAACAACAATAACTGTTCCAATAAAAAAAGGAATTAATCGTATAAAATTAGTAGGTTATAAAAAATCAGAAATTGAAGCAGAATTACATATAGATAAAGGTACGTTTGAAAAAATAAATCTTTAATAAACAAACGTATAGAAAGTGAAATAATTAGTTAAAATACTCGCATATAAATATAGTATACATTTTATTGCAGGAGTGATTAATATTATTAAACCAAAACCACTTAAAAAAGGGGATATAATAGCTATTGTTGCGCCTGCAAGTCCTTTAACAAAGTCAAAAGTTTCTATAGCAAAAAACTATTTGGAGAAGTTAGGCTTTTATGTGATAGTCGGGAAAAGTTGTTATTGTAAACATGGATATCTAGCTGGAAATGACTTGATAAGAGCTTATGATATAAATCAAATGTTTTTAGATGATGAAGTAAAAGCAATTATATGTCTTAGAGGTGGTTATGGTACAGCTAGGATATTAGATTTACTTGACTTTGAATCTATTAAAAAACATCCTAAAGTATTTATAGGGTATAGCGATATAACCACATTACATATAGCATTTAATAAATTATGTAATATGGTTACTTTTCATGGACCTATGGCAGTTGACATATCAAATGGACTTGATGATTTTACAAAAGAAAGTTTTTTATCTAACATACAAGGAAATACAAAAGGTACTAAAATTAGTAATCCTATTGAAAAGCCTATTAAGTGTAAGTCTTTTGGTATAACTTCTGGGGAGATAATCGGAGGAAATCTCACTTTAATAAACTCAACGTTAGGTACACCATATGAAATAGACACAAGAAATAAAATACTATTTATTGAAGAGGTTGGGGAAAGACCTTATAAAATAGATCGTTTACTCACTCAGTTATATTATGCTGGTAAATTAGATGATGCAAACGGAATTATTATTGGGAATTTCAAAAATTGTGAACCTCTTTCAGATGAAGCTAGTCAAAGAATTGAACAGGTATTTAATGATATTATAAAATCTCTTAATAAACCAACGATTTATAATGTGCAATCAGGACATTGTAAACCTATGATTACAATACCATTTGGTTTAAATGTATATATGGATGCAGAGAGATGTCAAATAATTATTAAAGAATAGATGCATAAAAGATCAATATTTCTTGGCATGAATAATGCCATTGTCGCTTTGTTGTATTATGAAAGAGTGGTGATGAATATTAGAATATTAGATATTAGGGCAGAGAAATCCTCCATAGAACTTAAAAAGTCTTTTAAAACAGCACTTAGAACTTTAGATGTGATTGACACTATTATAGTTAAAGTTATTACTAAGGATATAGTAGGATATGGAGCGGCTTCTCCTACTGAGGTTATAACAGGTGATACTTCTCAATCAATTATGGGAGCTATAAATCATATAAAACTATATCTTATTGGTAAAGATATAAGGAATTTTGAAGATATAATGATAACTCTTAATAAATGTATTGTAGGAAATACAAGTGCAAAAGCAGCAATAGATATTGCTATATATGATCTTCTTGGAAAGTTATATAATGCTCCAGTATATAGACTACTAGGAGGTTATAGAACAAAATTAATTACTGATATTACTATTAGCCTAAACCCAGTAGAGGAAATGGTATCTGATAGTATTGATGCAATTAACAATGGATTTTCCATTCTAAAAATTAAACTTGGTGATGATTCTTATATAGATTTTAAAAGAATACAAGCCATTAGAGAAGCTGTTGGAAAGAGTATAAAGCTTCGAGTAGACGCTAACCAAGGATGGAAACCAAAGGAAGCTATAAATATTATTAAAAAGATGGAAGCATATAATCTAAATATTGATTTTATCGAGCAACCAGTAGATGCAAAGAATTTAGATGATCTAAAATATGTTACAGATAACGTATCAATCCCAATACTAGCTGATGAAAGTGTATTTTCACCAGTAGATGCAATGAAGTTAATTAATATGAAAGCCTCAGATATGATTAATATTAAGTTGATGAAAACAGGTGGTATTTATAATGCGCTAAAAATTATAAACTTAGCAGAAGTCTCTGGAATGAAATGTATGATAGGCTCTATGATGGAAAGTAACATAGGAATAACGGCCGCAGCCCACCTAGCAGCATCAAAAGCAAACGTTACTGAGGTGGATTTAGATGTTCCTTTATTATGTAAAGAAAGTCCTATTATAGGAGGGGTGACTTATAAAAAGGATGAAATTACTTTAAATAATAGAGCGGGATTTGGTATGAATTTCAATGATTGAATAAAATAAAGAAGCTTAGCTGAGGAAAGAATTTTATAAGTATAATAGTTTTTAAATAGTTATTAAGTTGGGATTATGTATAGAACGTTAGATAAAATGCAATTTAGGAGGAAAAGATTAATGAAAAAATTTAGTATTTTTATTTGTGCAATACTATTGTTAACATCGTGTCAAAGTGTAAATAATAGTACTCAAGAGGATAGTATAATGATTAAAGAACCAGAGGATGAAACAAATACTTTGAATAAAGATATAGAAAATAAGAAATCAGTAATTTTTAATACTTTTGATGTTGATAAAAAATATTACAATGAAGTAGAGGGGTACGCAGAATTAAAGTTAAAGTTAGTAAGGCTAGAAGGAGATTATGAGGGAATACCTAAAATAAATAAATATTTTGCTGATAAAGAAGAGGCTTTTTACAATGAACTTCCACTTGATTTTATGAAAGAGAATAATATTGAAGCAAAAGGAGAAGAAGATAACTATTATAGAAGTGCTTATTACAAATTAGAGATAGTATTAGGAGATATCATCTCAGTGTCTGCAGAACTCAATGGAGGAGCTGGAGGAGTAGGATGGGCTGGTATTGAAGGAGATACATTTGATTTGAATACAGGGAAAAAACTCAGTCTTGAGGATATATTTAATGTGAATAGACATGACTATATGAATTTTATATACGGTTTCGTAGCAGATGAAATTATGGTTAAAATTAAAAGTGAATTAGATTCTGATAATGGAAGTGCTTATAATTTTGATGATGCTTATTCTACTGAAGGACAAAAAGCTATTAGAAGTTTTGAGTCTAATGATTTTTATTTGACTAAAGAAGCATTAGTAGTTTTTTATCCTAAATATGCTTTATCATGTGGGGCAGGAGGTCCACAAAAATTTTCTATACCTTATGATGAAATTTTGGATTTTTTATCTATAGATATATAGAAATTTATTTATTTGACCGATCGCTCGTGAAGGGTATATAGATACGTTACTTCAAATGGTAGTACAAGATTTAATTTTCCTGAGTATATATATTTTCAACGGGTATTTGTTTATGGAAATTTTAGGATTAGTATATACTTAAAATAACCCCAAGCCGTATATAACCGAGTAGATGGATAGGTATTAAAAAGTAGTGACTTTAAATCTTCCTTAGAAAACACTTAGTGAACGGAAGAATAGTTTCCGTTAAAAACTTAAATGTTTGACTGCAAGGAGTTTTTAAGTTTTAGGAAACTATTCTTGTCTTATAGGAAAGTTCTAAGAATTAAGTAAATGAGATAAGAGCATTATCATTTACGCTAAGGAAACTTTCCTAACGAAACAATATTCCTTGACAGGAATAACGAGGCGTAGCCTCTTTGTTTTAGTGAACTTAGTTTTTCTTAGGAATGATTTAACTGAACGAATTTTTAATACCTATCCATCTACGACCGTCTTGTAAAGTACACATTTATTACACCAATATATTGGCGGAGTAAATGTAGTTTTATCACTTCCATTCATTTATTAACAGCCCTCATAACATACATATCCTTCCCCTCAACTTCAACAACCTCTTTTATCTTATACCCACATTTAACATAAGTTTCCACAGCAGCCCTATTATTACAAAACACTTCTAAATAACTATATTTCGCTTCTATATGAATAAACAAAAATTCCTGTACCAAATTCATTATCTTAATACCATAACCTTTGCCTTTAGCACATTTTTCTTTAATAACATACCCATCAAACTTAACACTAGTAGCGTCTAAAACACTAATACAAAAAATACCAATTGGAATATTATCACTTTTTTCTTCTATTATAAAACAAAAGGCAGTTGGATCTTTTCTATATTGTCGATACCATTTTCTTGGTCTACAATTCGATTTATTATACAGAAACTCTTCAAGAGAATTAGAATAATACCATTTATTAAGAAGTTTAATATCTTTACGTTTAACCAAACGAAAGCTCAATTCTTTATTTTCATAACTTGAATATATTTTCAAATAATCACCCTTTAATATGTTTGATATTTCTAATATTAAATTTTAGTTAAATTTCCAGTTAATACAATATATGCCGTACAAATTATTATCTGTACATTGTCTAATACTATCTATTATTTATTTATATAAGTACATGCAAATTTGATTTCATTTGGTAACATATAGCCTGTAGAAAACATATTTTAATATAAAGTACAATAGTTAGTGATGATAATATGAAGAAAAAAATATCAGTTATTGGTGGGGATATGCGACAGATATATCTGTCAAATATTATGTCACAAAAAAATGAAATATATATTTATGGCAACGAACATGACCATCTAGGTAGCAGTGTACACATAGCATCATCTCTAGAAGAAGCTGTAAAAGATGCATGTTTTATTATTTGTCCAATACCATTTTCAAAAGATAATAAACACATCTATGCTATTAATACAAAGGAAAAAATCCTATATAAAAACTTATTTAATCTTATTACTACAAAACAAAGTATTTTATCAGGTCCTTATAAAAGTGAAGTACTTAGATTAGCAAAAGAAAATAATATTCATCTAATTGACATAGTAGCTTCTGATGAATTTGCAATATTAAACTCAATACCTACAGCAGAAGGTGTAATTAGTATGATGATAGAAAATGTAGGCATTACACTTGCTAATCATAAGTGTTTAGTATTAGGGTATGGAAGATGTGGAATGGCTATTACAGATTTAGTAAAAAAATTAAATATGGATGTATCTGTAGCATCTGTATATGATGAAGAATTAATGATGGCTACGATAAAAAATTGCAAAACAATAAAAATACAGGATAATAAATTAGTAAAAATTAATTATTTAACACTTAATAACATACAAGATTATAACACTATTACTTTAGAGGAATTTAACTATGTAATTAATACAATTCCTGTAGCTCTAATTGATATAGAATTAACAAAAAAACTTGATGATTATATTTTTATAGATATAGCAAATGTTTATAAAGATAATAAGAATAAATTTATTAATGCAAGGGGAGTACCTGGGAAATACTCGCCTAAAACAGCAGCAAAAATTATTAGTGGAGTTATTGAAAAAGAGTTAAGGAAATATGCCTAGAAAGGGAGTATGGAATTTGAAAGAATTAGAAGGTAAGAAAATAGGTTTTGCTGTATGTGGTTCCTTTTGTACCATTGCGAAAGTATTTGAACCTATTAAAGAATTAATAGATAATGGGGCAGAAATTTTCCCTATTATGTCACATAATGCGGCAACTATAGATACACGTTTTGGTAAAGCAGAAGATTTTATTAAAAAATTAGAAGATTTAACAGGGAAAAAAGTCCAGACAAAAATAGAAGAAACTGAACCTATTGGCCCCAAAAACTTATATGATATGTTAGTAGTTGCTCCATGTACAGGTAATACACTTGGAAAATTAGCTAACGCAATCACAGATACTTCTGTATTAATGGCAATAAAAGCAAGTCTTCGAAATGGATCACCTGTCGTTATTTCAATTGCTACTAATGATGGTTTAGGACTTAATTTTAAAAATTTTGGTAAGTTGTTAAACACAAGAAATATTTATTTTGTACCATTTGGCCAAGATAATTATATTAAAAAAGAAAATTCATTGATTTCTAAAGTAGATTTAATCTATGATACTGTTATTGAAGCATTTAAAGGAAAACAAAAACAACCTGTTATAGTAGAGTATTAAGACAAGAATAATCAGGGGTTTGGTTAATCACTTTTCATATTAATGAGTATATGGTATATTAAATAAGACAATAGAGATATATACTAAATAAGATTAATTCACAATCAATTTAGTATGTTTTTGTGGAATAATCTAAATAATTATGGGGTGAAAAATGAAAGTATTAATTCAAAAATTCGGTGGTACATCAATGGCTACTGAAGATACTAGAAAGAATGTAATTAATAAAATATTTGAAGCAAAAAAAGAATATGATAACATTGTAGTAGTTGTTTCAGCAATTGGCAGATTAGGTGCGCCATATGCTACTGATTCGCTACTTCATTTGATTAATTATAAAAATTCCAGATTGGCTCCAAAGGAAATAGATTTACTTATGTCAGTTGGTGAAACAATTTCTGCACTAGTTACTGCCAATACTTTATTAGAAAATGGAATTGATGCATGTGCACTTACTGGTGGAGGAGCAGGAATAATTACAGATAACAATTACAATAACGCTAATGTAATTAATATACATACAGAGAAATTAATAAAAATATTAAATGAAGGTAAAGTACCAGTTGTTGCAGGATTTCAAGGGATCAATATAGATAATGAAATAACTACACTAGGAAGAGGCGGAAGTGATACTACAGCAGCACTACTTGGAGAAGCTTTAGAAGCTGAAGCTATAGAAATATATACAGATGTTGATGGTATAATGACAGCTGATCCTAGAATTTGTAAAAGTGCAAAAATAATATCTGAAATAAGTTATAACGAAGTTTTTCAAATGGCTGGAAGTGGAGCCAAAGTAATTCATCCAAGAGCTGTTGAAGTTGCTAGAAGAGCTGGCATTCCGCTTGTTATTAAAAATACTTTTAATAATTCACAAGGAACAAGTATTAAAAGACATATTGGTATAGGTAAGAATAAAACAGTAGAAGATAAATTATTAACAAGTATTGCTCATAAAACAAATATAATTCAATTTTCTATTCAAGATGAAATTGATGATGAAAACTTTTTCACAGATCTTGCAGGTGCAAATGTTAGTATTGATATTATTAATATTTTCCCTGAAAGAAAAGTTTTTACTACAGAAAGCGTTAATAAGGATAGAGTTATTAAATTAATGGAAAAATATAATGCTTTGTATACTTTTATAGATAACTGTTGTAAAGTAACAATAATAGGTGAAAGAATAACAGGTGTTCCAGGAGTAATGGCAAAGATTATTAGATGTCTAAGCAAAGAATCAATAGAGATATTACAAACTGCGGATTCACTTTCTACAATAGCTTGTTTAATAAAAGGTGAAGACTTGGAAATAGCTACTGAAGCTCTTCATAAAGAATTTAAATTAGGATAAAATTAAATTCATTGAGACTAGCGAAGATGGTATAGGGTAATATGGAGCAGTTAGCTATCCTATATCATCTCCGCGGAATCTTAAATTATTTTTTTATTTACCTTAAAATCTAATTACATGAATTAAATCCCATATTTATTCGTATAATATATGTTACAAATATATATTATTGAAGGGCGAAAAAATAATGGATAAAAATATAAAAATAAATAATAATGAAAAAGCTGATCCTGAAGAAGTTAAAGAGTATGGACAAGTTACTATTGAAAAAGAGAATGATAGAATTCATTGTTTAACAATCATTGGTCAAGTTGAAGGACATGTGTGTCTTCCACAACAGAATAAAACAACAAAATATGAACATGTATTGCCACAACTTGCTTCAATAGAAGAAAGTGATAATATAGATGGATTGTTACTACTTTTAAATACTGTTGGTGGTGATGTAGAAGCAGGACTTGCTATAGCAGAAATGATAGCTTCACTTAGTAAACCAACTGTCTCTATTGTTTTAGGAGGAGGTCATTCTATTGGCGTACCTTTAGCTGTTTCAACAAAATATTCTTTTATAGTTCCAAGTTCAACTATGACAATTCATCCTGTAAGAATGAGTGGGACAGTTATAGGAGTTCCACAGACATTTGAGTATTTTGATAAGATGCAAGATAGGATATTAGATTTTATTACAAATAATTCTAATATAAGTAGAGAGAGGTTAAAACAACTTATGCTAGATACAGGTCAATTAGCTAAAGATGTAGGAACAATTGTTGTTGGAGAAGAAGCTGTCAATGAAGGAATAATAGATGAGTTAGGTGGTATAGATAAAGCTATTAAAAAATTATATGAAATGATAGAAGAGTATAAAGGAGAGAAGGAATCGTAATGTTCTATTCTATTGTACCTTATGAACAACTATATCCTACTAAAGAAGATGATTTTAAGTATGAAGAAATAAATTATGAAGGTAATACTATTCAAGTGTATAGAAAAGATGATAAGTACATTATAAAAAGAGTGATATCTACTGACCTAAGTGTATATCTGGATAAGCATCTAATCCCTGGTAATGAACTGAAAATGTAGTGGTTGAAATAATATGGTAAAAAGAGTAAAATATATATGCAAAGATTCATAGGTGCTTTATTTTTAACGCTGACATAGAAGGGAGTAGTGTATGGCACAAAAGAAAAAAACAACGAAGCCGAAGAAACCAAGTACTAAGAAATCAAGTACTAAAAAACCAAGTGCTAAGAAATCAAGTACTAAAACAACACATTCTAAAAAAAATAATAATGACGATGCAATAATGAATAATCTAAAATATGAAATAATAGTTATATCATTTTTTGCTTTTTCATTACTCATGTTTATTAGTGTTTATTTTAATAAAGCAGGAGCACTAGGCAAAGCAATTAATAATTTGTTTTTTGGACTATTTGGAGTAGGAGCTTATTTAATACCAGTTTTAATATTCCTAGCTTCTTTTTTTAAGATATTTAATAAAGGCAATAAATTACTTAATAATCGTATATATTTAGGTTGCATTTTTTTGCTTACAGTATCCATATTTTCACATGTTTTTTATAACAAAGGAGCACAGATTTTAAAAGTTAATGGGTTTGGTGCTTTTTTTCCTCAATTAGCTACGTATTTTAAATTATCTACAAATAAAGTTGCTGGAGGGTATATAGGAGGATTATTTGGAGATTTACTTATTTTACTAATAGGTGAAATAGGGACATATATACTATTAGTTTTAATTTGCATTATTCTTGTGATTTTATTAACTGAAAAATCACTATTTGATTTTATTTCGGTTATAAGAAATAAAATTAAAAATAAAAGTATAGATGTGATTGAAAAAACTAAAGAAAATAGAGAACGCATGATTGAAGAATACACTATATATGATGAAGATAATAATAATGATTCTCTAGATAAGAAATCAGATAAAGAAAGTTTCCTAAATAAAGTATCTCTTAGTATTGATGATACACCAATAGAAGAATTTATTATTGAAGAGGAAAAAACAGTACATAAAGAAACAGAACAAGAAAATATTTCACTTACAAAAAAAGAATATGTTCCACCTACAGAGAAAGAAGAAATACCAAAACAGGATATAAGCCAAGAAAGCAAAACAATAGAAAATGCTACAATAGAAAATGAGATACAGTTAACTGATGAAAATGATAGTGTAGAATATGAGTTTCCATCAATAGATTTATTAAAGAAAAATCCTTTAGCAGGTAATAAAGGTTCAAAAAGTACTATTGTAAAAAATGCTGACAAATTAGAAAAGACTCTTGAAAGCTTTGGGGTTAGAGCTAAAGTTCTAAATGTGAGCTGTGGGCCAACTGTAACTAGGTATGAGTTGCAACCAGAGCAGGGGGTTAAGGTTAGTAAAATTGTATCATTATCAGATGATATTGCGCTTAATCTTGCAGCATCAGGGATTAGAATTGAAGCTCCTATACCTGGAAAATCAGCTGTTGGTATAGAGGTTCCTAATGAAGAAGTAAGTTCTGTATTTTTAAGAGAAGTTATAGATACAGAGGAATTTAAACAATTTCCATCAAATGTTGCTTTTGCTCTAGGAAAAGATATTGCAGGTAAAGTAATGGTGGCAGATATTTCTCGTATGCCTCATATGCTAATTGCTGGGGCTACTGGTTCAGGTAAAAGTGTATGTATAAATACATTAATTACAAGTATTATATATAAATCAAGTCCTAATGAAGTAAAATTAGTAATGATTGATCCAAAAGTTGTTGAACTTAGTGTTTATAATGGAATTCCACATTTACTAATACCTGTTGTTACAGATCCTAAGAAAGCAGCAGGGGCGCTTAATTGGGCTGTTAGTGAGATGTCAGACAGATATAAGTTATTTGCGGCATCTAATGTAAGAGATATAAAAGGTTACAATAAGCTTGTGAAGAAAACAGGTGAAGGTTCCATATTGCCACAAATAATTATTATTGTGGATGAATTAGCTGATTTAATGATGGTTGCACCTAATGATGTAGAAGAAGCAATATGTAGATTAGCTCAAATGGCTAGAGCGGCGGGTATCCATTTAATTATTGCCACTCAAAGACCTTCTGTTGATGTTATCACTGGCTTAATTAAAGCTAATATTCCATCAAGGATAGCTTTTTCCGTATCATCTGGAACAGATTCTAGAACTATTATTGATATGAATGGAGCAGAGAAATTATTAGGGAAAGGAGATATGTTGTTTTATCCTGTTGGAGTTCAAAAGCCTCTTAGAGTACAGGGAGCTTTTATATCAGATAAAGAAGTTGAATATATTGTTGAATTTTTAAAAGAAAGCCAAAAAGTAATATATAATGATAAAATTATAAGTCAAATTTCTTCAGATAAAAAAGTTATGGGCAAGAAAGATGATAAAGATGATTATTATAATGATGCACTGGAACTAGTTATTGATAAACAAAAAGCATCAGCTTCAATGATTCAAAGACATTTTAGAGTTGGTTATAATAGAGCAGCTAGAATAGTTGATCAATTATATGATTCAGGAATTGTCGGTGGTGAAGAAGGTAGTAGACCTCGTAAAGTATTAATTACAAAAGAGGAATATGAGAAGATGAAAAGTGAAGTTTCTGCAACATCAGAAGAAAATAAGTAATTAACTAAAGTATGTGCTAGGTTTAAATAATTATAAAAAATATTACATAGAGGAGAGATATTAATATGAAAACAGATATTCAAATTGCTAATGAAGCTAATATGGAGCATATTAGTGTTATTGCTAGTAAGTTAGGACTAACAGAGAATGATATAGAATTTTACGGAAAATATAAGGCTAAAATTAGTGATGATTTATGGGAAAAAGTTGAAAACAATGAAAACGGAAAACTTATACTTGTAACTGCTATTAATCCAACTCCTGCTGGTGAAGGAAAAACAACAACTACGGTAGGTTTAGGTCAAGCAATGGGTAAATTAGGTAAGAATGCTATTATTGCACTTAGAGAACCATCTTTAGGACCTTGTATGGGTATAAAAGGTGGAGCAGCTGGTGGTGGATATGCACAGGTTGTACCAATGGAAGATATTAATTTACATTTTACAGGGGATATTCATGCTGTAAGTATTACTCATAATTTATTATCTGCTATGTTAGATAATCATCTTCAACAAGGAAATAAATTAGGAATTGATCCTAGACAAATTGTATGGAAAAGAGTAGTAGATATGAATGATAGAGCTCTTAGAAGTATTGTTGTTGGTCTAGGTGGGCGGATGCAAGGAGTTCCACGAGAAGATGGATTTATGATTAGTGTTGCTTCTGAAGTTATGGCAATTCTATGTCTAGCAAATGACTTAGAAGACTTAAAGGATAGATTAAGTAGAATAATAGTTGCTTATTCTTATGATGGAGAACCTGTTACTGCAGGAGATTTAAATGCTGAGGGAGCTATGACAGCATTATTAAAAGATGCCATCAAGCCAAACCTTGTTCAAACTCTTGAAAATACACCTGCTCTTATGCATGGTGGCCCTTTTGCTAATATAGCTCATGGTTGTAACAGTATAAGAGCTACAAAACTTGCATTAAAATTATCTGATATAGTAATTACTGAAGCAGGTTTTGGTGCTGATCTTGGAGCTGAAAAATTCTTGGATATTAAATGTAGAAAAGGTAATTTAAAACCAGATGCAATCGTATTAGTTGCAACAATTAGAGCTTTAAAATATAATGGTGGAATAGCTAAGAATAATCTTTCTGCTGAAGATGTTGAAGCAGTTGAAAGAGGTTTTGTTAATCTTGAAAAACATATAGAAAATTTACAACAATACGAAGTTCCTATTGTAGTTACACTAAATTCTTTTGTTACTGATTCAGATAAAGAAATTTCTTTTGTTAAAGAAAAATGTGAAAAAATGGGTTGTGAATTTGCAATATCTGAAGTATGGGAAAAAGGTGGTCAAGGTGGTATAGAATTAGCACAAAAGGTAATTGAAACACTTGAGACAAAAGAAAGTAATTTTAAATTTATATATGATGAAAATGATAGCATAGAAAATAAAATTATGAATGTTGCAAATAAGATTTATGGAGCGGATAGCGTTAATTATACAGCTAAGGCTAAAAAATCTATAAAGAAAATTGTAGACATGGGACTAGATAAATTACCTGTTTGTATAGCTAAGACTCAGTATTCTTTTTCAGATAACCCTAATCTATTAGGAAGACCTGAAGGTTTTGATATAACTGTTAGAGAAGTAAATATATCAGCTGGAGCTGGATTTATTGTTGCTATTACTGGAAATGTTATGACAATGCCAGGTTTACCAAAAAAACCAGCAGCAGAAGGTATTGATGTTGATAAAAACGGAAAAATAAGTGGATTGTTCTAAAGGAGGGATTACTTGTGAGTGCTGTAAAAATCGATGGAAGAAAAGTTTCAGCTGAAATTAAAGATGAACTAATATCTAGCGTAAAAGACTTAAAAGAAAAAGGAATAAATCCAACTCTTGCAGTTGTTTTAGTAGGAAATGATCCTGCTTCTCAAGTTTATGTTAAACATAAAAAGAAAGCTTGTGAGTATGTTGGAATTAGATCTTTGGCTTACGAACTAGATGAAAATACTTCAGAAGATGAATTACTTAAATTAGTTAATGAATTAAATACAAGAGATGATGTGCATGGGATTTTAGTACAATTACCACTTCCAAAACATATTGATGAAGAAAAGATACTATTAGCAATTGATCCATCAAAAGATGTTGATGGTTTTCATCCATATAGTGTAGGTAATCTTAGTATTGGTAGAGATGGATTTGTATCTTGTACACCTGCAGGTATTATAGAACTAATTAAAAGGTATAATATAGAAATAGAAGGAAAAAATTGCGTTGTAATTGGTAGAAGTAATATTGTAGGAAAACCCGTATCCATGTTACTATTAAGAGAAAATGGTACTGTAACTATTTGTCATTCTAGAACAAAAAATATTAAGGAAATTTGTAAACAAGCAGATATTTTAGTTGTTGCTATTGGTAGAGCTAACTTTGTTACAAAGGATTTTATTAAAGAAGGTGCTACAGTTATTGACGTAGGTATGAATAGATTAGATAATGGAAAACTCTGTGGAGATGTAAGCTATGACGAATGTGCTACTATTGCTGGCGCTATAACCCCTGTTCCAGGAGGAGTTGGCCCAATGACTATAGCTATGCTAATGAATAACTGCGTAAAAAGCGCTGGGAAATGTTTAACTTAGCGTTAAATATTTCTAACCAAAACATAACGTATAGAGAAAAGGAGTGCTCTTTTTGGACATAAAAATCTCATTTATTTCACTTGGTTGTGATAAAAATCTTGTAGATAGTGAAGTAATGCTAGGACTACTTAGAGATAAAGGATATAAACTAATTAATGATGAAAGAGAAGCAGATGTAATAGTAGTAAATACATGTGGTTTTATACAAGATGCCAAGGAAGAAAGTATTGAAACTATTATAGAAATGGGGCAATACAAAGAAAATGGTAATTGTAAGGCCTTAATTGTAACTGGTTGTTTAGCACAGAGGTATCAAGAAGAACTAATAAAAGAGATGCCTGAGATTGATGCTATTTTAGGTACTGCTAATTATGATAAAGTTATAGAGGCGGTAGAATCGGTACTAAAAGATAAAAAATATATTGCCTTTGAAGATAAAGATCGTATCCCAGATAGATATATTAATAGGGTTATTAGTTCTGTAGGATATTATGCTTATCTTAAAATAGCTGAAGGTTGCGATAATCATTGTACTTATTGTATTATTCCTAAAATAAGAGGTAAAATTAAAAGCAGGACTATAGAAAGTCTCGTTGAAGAAACCAAATATTTAGCCAAAAAGGGTGTAAAAGAATTAATCTTAGTTGCTCAAGATACAACTAAATATGGTATTGACTTATATGGTGAAAAGAAATTACCTGTTTTATTAAAAGAATTATGTAAAATTGAAGGCATTGAATGGATACGACTTTTATACTGCTATCCTGAGGAAATTACAGAAGAGTTAATTAAAGTAATGAAAGAGGAAGAGAAAATACTTAATTATTTAGACATGCCTATTCAACATGCTAACAATGATATACTAAAAAGAATGGCTAGAAAAGGAACAAAAGAACAGATTAAAGATGCAATTATGAAGCTTAGAGCAAGTATACCTGATATTTGCCTTAGAACGACACTTATAACTGGCTTCCCTGGAGAGACTAAAGAACAATTTGAAGACATGAAAGAATTTGTTGAAGATATTCGATTTGATAGATTGGGAGTATTTACATATTCTCCGGAAGAAGATACACCAGCTGCATTATTTGAAGATCAAATAGAACAAGACGTTAAAGAAAAAAGAAAAGATGAAATAATGGTAGTGCAACAAAGTATTTCAAAATCTATCAATGAAGAATTAGTAGGTAAAGTTTTTTCTGTTATTATTGAAGGATATATTCCAGAAGATAAGGTTTACTGTGGTAGATCTTATCGTGATGCACCAGACGTTGATGGTATAGTTTTTGTGACTAGCCCTTATGAATTAATAACTGGAGATATTGTGAAGGTTAAAATTTGTTCATCTAATGAATATGATTTGATAGGAGAGGTATATTATGAATTTAGCTAATAAATTAACTTTGTTTCGTGTGATTTTAATTCCGTTTTTTCTATTATCTTTGTATGTAATAGATGCACCATATGGAAATATAATTGGTGTAATTATATTTATTGTTGCTTGTTTAACTGATTTTCTTGATGGACATATCGCTAGATCAAGAAATTTAGTAACAAATTTTGGTAAGTTTATGGATCCTCTTGCTGATAAGTTATTAGTATCTTCAGCACTTATTTATTTTGTTGAATCACAAGAGTTAGCGGCTTGGATCGTAATTATTATTATAAGTAGAGAGTTTATTATAAGTGGATTTAGACTTGTTGCAGCTAATACAGGAAAAGTTATTGCTGCTGGATGGTGGGGTAAAATAAAAACTGCCACTACTATGGTTATGATTATTGTTGTTTTATGTAGTTTTGATTTTGAAGGTATTGTTGTTATAGAACAAATACTAATTTACGCTTCATTGCTGTTTACTATAATATCTGCACTTGATTATATTACAAAGAATGTTGATGTTTTTAAAGAATAGATTAGAAATTTACTAAGAAAATGATTAAAAGTTTCCGCGAAGATGGTATAGGGTAATATTCCGTCAGCAGATTAAACGTCCGTGTTTAATAAGGTCACTGAAAAACATCCTTTAGTTGATTCTTAAATACAATATGTTGGGTTCCCCTATAAAAATGAGACATACATTATTGTATTTAAGAATTTAATTCTAAGTTTTTCAGTGACCACCTAGCTGAGCTCGCCGTCCGTGGCTCGCTGCTCCATATTACCATATACCATCTTCTCTAGGCTCATCTAGTTAGTGATTACAGATGATGAGTAATGTTTTTATAGATAAGAAAAATAGATTTTTTGAAAGGGTGAAACCATGACTGCTGAAATTATAGCAATTGGAACAGAATTATTGTTAGGAGATATTTTAAATACAAATGCGCAATACTTATCGAGGCAATTGGCAGATATGGGTATTTCAGTTTATTACCAATCAGTTGTAGGGGATAATGTTGATAGATTGGAGAAAACAATCCAAAATGCTATGAATAGAAGTAGCATCATTATCACAACTGGGGGGTTAGGACCTACAACTGATGATTTATCAAAAGAAACAATAGCTAAGGTATTAGATTTACCATTAGAAGAGCATGAGGAATCAAAACAAAGAATTATTGATATTTTTAATAAGATGGGCAAACAAATGTCTAGTAATAATTTAAAACAAGCTTTTATTCCAAAAGGTGCTATTGTTTTAGATAATGATAATGGAACAGCTCCAGGCTTTATTGCTAAAACAGAAAATAATATTATTATTGTTTTACCTGGACCTCCAAATGAAATGGTTCCTATGTTTGAAGATAAAGTAAAAAAAGAACTTAATAAGTTAAATGAGGGTGTCATCTATTCAGAAACACTAAAATTGTGTGGGATAGGAGAAAGTAAAGTAGCACAGTTATTAGAAGATGTTATTGAAAATCAAAGCAATCCTACAATAGCTCCATATGCAAAAAATGGTGAAGTACACCTTAGAATAACAGCTAAAACGTCTGATGAAACAGTGGCTATTAAACTTATTAATGAAATGAAAGAAAAAGTATCAAATGTAGTGGGAGAATACATATATACTTCAGATGATAAAACTCTTGAAGAAACTTTAGTAAGTATATTACAAGAGAAGGATTTAACTCTGTCTATTGCTGAATCATGTACAGGTGGTTTGCTTAGTGGAAGGATTATTAATTGTTCTGGAGTATCTAGCGTCTATAAGGAAGGTTTTATAACTTATTCTAATGAAGCAAAGAAGAAGTATCTTGATGTTAGAGAGGATACTCTTGATAAATATGGAGCAGTTAGTGAAGAAACAGCTAGAGAAATGGTAGAGGGACTTATTAACAACTGCAAAACTTCTACAGCAATAGCCGTTACAGGTATTGCAGGGCCTACTGGAGGAGACGAAGATAAGCCTGTAGGACTTGTGTATATTGGAGTTTATTATAATGGGAATATAACAGTGAAAAGATGTAATTTTAGCGGTAATAGGCAAAAAATTAGAGATAGAGCTGTTGTTGAAGGATTAATAATGTTATGGAATGAAGTAAAGTAGATTTAATGTCTGTTTGAATTATAATAAAGCAACATATTATGAAATTAAATAAAACATATAAAATCATATATTGACGCAATAATTATTATATATTATAATTAATATCGAACATAAGTTCGATATTTTTGCTTTATAGAGATTTTCTTAAAACCTATTTAGCAGAATACTTTTGAAAGGAGGAAGTTTAATGAAAAATGATGACAAAAAAAGAGCGCTGGAAGCCGCAATATCCAACATTGAGAAACAATATGGAAAAGGCTCAATAATGAAGTTGGGTGAGTCTAGAGAAAACATGAATATTGAAACTATACCAACAGGTTCACTAAGTTTAGATATAGCACTTGGTGCCGGAGGTATACCAAAAGGAAGAATCGTAGAGATTTATGGACCAGAATCTAGCGGTAAAACAACTGTAGCATTACATATGGTAGCAGAAGCTCAAAAAAATGGCGGAATAGCAGGATTCGTCGACGCTGAGCACGCGCTCGATCCAGAATATGCAAAGAAAATTGGCGTGGATATTGATAACTTATATATATCACAACCAGATAATGGTGAACAAGCACTTGAAATTACAGAAACTATGGTTCGTTCTGGAGCGATAGACATTGTTATTGTAGACTCTGTTGCAGCTCTAGTACCAAGAGCAGAAATAGAAGGTGAGATGGGAGATTCTCATGTAGGATTACAAGCAAGGCTGATGTCTCAAGCATTAAGAAAATTAACAGCAGTTATTAATAAATCTAATTGTATTGTTATATTTATTAATCAATTACGTGAAAAAGTAGGAGTAATGTTTGGATCTCCAGAGACTACAACTGGGGGTAGGGCTTTGAAGTTTTACTCATCAATAAGAATGGACGTTAGAAGAATTGAAACTCTTAAACAAAGTACTGAGTTTATTGGTAACAGAGTTAGAGTTAAAGTCGTTAAAAATAAGATTGCTCCTCCGTTTAAAACAGCGGAATTTGATATAATGTTTGGAAAAGGTATATCAAAAGAAGGAGATATATTGGATCTAGCTACTCAAGTAAACATTGTTAATAAAAGTGGCGCTTGGTATTCATATAATGAAATAAGGTTAGGTCAAGGTAGAGAAAATGCTAAACAATATTTATTAGAGAATACTGAGTTATTAAAAGAAATAGATATTTTAGTTAGAAAGCATTTTAATATACCAGTAGTAGATGAAAAAGAACAAACAAAAGAATCAAAAGAATCAAGTAATAAAAAATCTAAATAAAGTTACAAGATAGAAGATGTACTATATTAAAAGATAATTAAAATCACAAAAAATCTATAAGTTGATTTTATGGTAAATCTTAGTATAGAACATCTTCTTAAGCTAAATATAATTAATTCACAAAATAGGATAAATTTACTATGCTATATTTTTATTAATAGGATGGAAATAATTATGATAATAACAGATATTGTTCAAAATAAAAGGTTTAAAAATTATTACGATATATATATTGATGATGAATATTTATTTTTTATAACAAAAAAAGAACTGAAATTTTTAAAACTAGAATCAGGTAATCCAATCACAGAAGAAGAGCTAAGCAATATTTATAGAGATTATATTTATTCAAGAGCAAAAAGTAGAGCATTTAGATTGTTGCAAAGAAAAGATATGACGAAAGTGGAAATGATACAGAAATTAAAAGATACAGGATATAATAAACATGTAATAGATACAATTTTATCTTTTTTAGAAGAATATAATTTTATTAATGATAGGGAATATGTTAGAAAATACTTTGAATATAATAAAACTAAAAAAAGTGTAAAAAAAATTTCAATTGAACTTAATAGAAAAGGAATTAATAAAGAACTAGTGACTGAATATATAGATAAAATTGAAGTATGTGAAGAAAATGTTGCATACGATTTATTATATAGAAGATACGGGAAGATAGATAATATTGATGATAAAATAAAAAATAGAATGACTGGATACTTAATGAGAAAAGGATATAATTATAGTATAGTTAATAAAGTAATAAGGCAATTAATTAATGATAAAAATTAAAAAAATTATAAAAAAATACTATGGAATTTGTATATTATTTTAAAGACTTTTGATTAAAACTTGACATAATATATAAAACGTTATAAAATTTAGATGTTATGAAAAATAACATCATGCACAATGAAAAATAAATAATGAGGAGGTGTTACCGTTTGACTATTGAGATAGATATAATTATCCTAGTACTAATAATACTTGTCGTAGCAGCTGCAGTCGGAGTAATAACTTTTAAGCTTGGTGTTTCTTATAGAAAAAAAGTAGCAGAATCACAATATGGGTCAGCTGAGCAAAAAGCTAGAAAAATTGTTGATGATGCTATTAAAGATGCTGAATCTATTAAACGTGAAAGTCGTTTAGAGATTAAAGAAGAAACATATAAAATCAAAAGTGATTTAGATAAAGAAGTTAAAGATAGAAGAAATGAATTACAACGCCTTGAGCGACGACTTATTCAAAAAGAAGAATCCTTGGATAAAAAAGCTGAAATATTCGAACGAAAAGAAAATCAGTTAACATTTAAAGAAGAACAACTAGCTAAAATGAAAGTAGAAGTTACAGAATTACAAAACAAACATATTAAAGAATTAGAAAAAATTTCTGGGCTCACCTCCAATCAAGCAAAAGAATACCTATTAAAATCTGTTGAAAATGAAGTGAAACATGAAACAGCAATTTTAGTGAAGGAATTGGAAGTAAAAGCTAAGGAAGAAGTTAATAAGAGATCAAGAGAAATATTAGCTAATGCAATACAAAAATGTGCAGTTGATCATGTTGCTGAGACTACTGTATCAGTAGTACCTCTTCCAAGTGACGAGATGAAAGGAAGAATAATAGGTCGAGAAGGTAGAAATATTAGAACCTTGGAGACGTTGACAGGAATAGATCTTATTATTGATGATACCCCTGAAGCAGTTATACTTTCTGGATTTGATCCAATAAGAAGAGAAACCGCTAGAATAGCGTTAGAAAAATTAATTGTTGATGGAAGAATCCATCCGGCAAGAATTGAAGAAATGGTAGAAAAAGCTAAAAGAGAAGTTGAGAACATTATTCGTGAAGAAGGAGAAATGGCCACTTTTGATACAGGTGTACATGGATTACATCATGAATTAGTTCGATTGTTAGGTAGAATGAAGTATAGGACAAGTTACGGACAAAGTGTATTAAAACATTCAATAGAAGTATCTCACTTATGCGGATTAATTGCCGGTGAAATCGGAGTAGATGTTAGATTAGCTAAACGTGCAGGTTTATTACATGATATAGGTAAATCGGTTGATCATGAAATGGAAGGATCTCACGTTACAATTGGTGCTGATTTATGTAGAAAATACAAAGAATCAGAGATAATAATTAATGCAGTTGAAGCACATCATGGAGATGTAGAACCTACAAGTTTAGTAGCAGTTATTGTGCAGGCAGCTGATGCTATTTCTGCTGCAAGACCAGGAGCACGACGTGAAACATTAGAAACATACATTAAAAGACTTCAACGTCTTGAAGAGATTGCTGAAGAATTTAAAGGTGTAGATAAATCTTTTGCTATTCAAGCAGGTAGAGAAATTAGAATAATGGTTATTCCAGATCAAACAAGTGATGAAGAAATGGTATTACTTGCAAGAGAAATTTCTAAGAAGATAGAAGACGAATTGGAATATCCAGGACAAATTAAAATTAATGTTATAAGAGAAACAAGAGCAATTGAATATGCTAAATAGCATAAATCGACAAAATTAGAGAACTTTTCTATAAAATAAAAATAAGAAGCGTGAGAAATCACGCTTCTTATTTTATTAAAAAAAAACATGTAAACAGAAAAGTACATTGAATAAACTAATGAGACATTAAATTAAATAAAAATTAAATAAAATTAATAAAAATTGATTGAAAAAAAGGAAAACACTAATTTATATTGAATTAATAACTATAATCAAAAAAGAGGTCACTGATAATGTCATATTTTTCAGAGACTTCATGGAAAAAGGGGGTCTTTTTTAAGTGGAAGTTTTAAAAGTTGCTGCAAAGTCTAATCCCAACTCGGTAGCTGGTGCTCTTGCTAATACCATCCGCGAACAAGGTGGTGCTGAGTTACAAGCAATAGGAGCAGGCGCATTAAATCAGGCAATAAAGGCAATAATAATTGCAAGAGGATATGTGGCTCCATCAGGCATTGATTTAGTTTGTATTCCAGCTTTCACTGACATTGATATTAATGGAGAAGAAAGAACAGCTATTAAGTTAATTGTTCAATCAAAAAAATAGAGAAAAGTGTGCTTAGCACACTTTTCTTTTTTGGCTTTTATAGCTTTCTATGAATACATGAGAGACAATAAGCTAAAAATATAATTGTAAATAGTAAAAATGCAATATTCAAAAAAATAATTGCAAAAAGATATATGAAATTGCATTTTTTACCCTTTAAACTATTTAAAAATAAAAAAAAACGAATAAAACAAAAACAGAACTTGCAAAAAAGCATAAAATATATTACAATATATTTTGTCAAGACATGATTTTAATAATTAAAGGATGGTGTTTAACATGAAATTATCAACTAAAGCGTTAGATATAAAACCTTCATCAACATTAGCAATTACAGCAAAAGCTAAACAGATGAAAGCAGATAATATAGATGTAGTTGGATTCGGAGCTGGTGAACCAGATTTTGATACACCAGATCACATAAAACAAGCAGCAATAGATGCGATGAATGATGGTTTTACAAAATATACACCAGCATCAGGTATTCTTCCATTAAAAGAAGCAATTTGTAAAAAATTAGAAGAAGATAATAATCTTTTATATAAACCAAATCAAATTGTGGTAAGTAATGGAGCAAAACATTCTTTAACAAATACTTTTATGGCAATATTAAATCCAGGTGACGAAGTAATAATACCTGCTCCATTTTGGCTAAGCTATGTTCAAATGGTTAAAATTGCTGATGGTGTTCCAGTGATTATTAAAACTAGTAAAGAAAATAATTATAAAGCTACTATAGAAGATTTAAAAGGTGCATTAACAAATAAAACAAAAGCTATTTTGATTAATAGTCCTAGTAATCCAACAGGAATGATTTATTCAAAAGATGAGTTGAAAATGATTGCTGATTTTGCAGTTGAAAATGATTTATTTGTTATTTCTGATGAAATATATGAGAAACTTATTTATGGTGAACAAGAGCATGTAAGTATCGCTTCTTTTAATCAAGACATTTATGATAGAACTATAGTTATAAATGGGGTTTCAAAAAGTTATGCTATGACTGGATGGAGAATTGGTTACGCTGCTGCCCCAGCAGAAATTGCTAAATTAATGGGGAATATGCAAAGTCATGCATCATCTAATCCAAATTCATTAGCTCAAAAGGCAGCTTTAGCAGCGATTGATGGTTCTCAAGAATGTGTAGAAGAAATGAAAATAGAATTTGATAAAAGAAGAAATTATATGTATGATAGGATATCAAAAATGCCATACATTTCTGCTATTAAACCCCAAGGAGCGTTTTATGTTTTTGTTGATTTACAAGATGTTATAGGTAAGAAATTTAATGATGAAGTTATTGAAGATGCTAACATTTTTGCAAAAATATTATTAGATGTTGAAAAAGTAGCGGTTGTACCATGTACTGATTTTGGTTTCAATACTCATTTCAGACTATCTTATGCTATTTCTATGGAAAGTATTGAAAAAGGTTTAGATAGAATTGAAAAATTTCTTAATACATTAGAATAGATATTACCCTATACCATATCCGCTAGGGTAGTTGCTTTTGTGATAACATATCATAGATGCTTACTATAGTCAAAATAAGGGACTGTTTCAAAATTTTTGAGACCGTCTCTTTATTGTTTTAGTAGCTTTTTTATAATGAGTGAATTATTACTTGATTAACTAAGATTTTTATTTTATGATATAATAAGTTGAAAAATAAAATCTAAGTTGATTAATTTTATTAATAAATATTTACTTAACTGACAAATAAAAGGTAATTGCAAAACTAGGAAATATAATTCTTTACATACAATATGTAGTTCTTATTTGAAACGGGAACCCAACATATTGTATTAAAGAATCAACTGAATATAGTTTTGCAATTACTTACTGACAAATAACTTTGAAAGGATGATTTCGTTGTATAATAGTTATGAAACACCATTAGAATCAAGATATGCTAGTAAAGAAATGTTATATTTATTTTCTCCTGATAAAAAATTTAAAACATGGAGAAAACTATGGATAGCTCTTGCGGAGTCAGAAAAAGAATTAGGAATAGATATTAGTGATGAACAAATACAAGAATTAAAAAAATATAAAGAAGATATTAATTATGAAGTAGCAAAAGAAAGAGAAAAAGTAGTTCGTCATGATGTTATGTCACATGTATATGCTTATGGTTGTCAAGCAAAAAAAGCAAAGCCTATAATACATTTAGGTGCTACAAGTTGTTATGTTGGAGATAATACAGATATTATTATTATGACTGAAGCATTAGAGCTAATAAAAGATAAATTAGTAAATGTAATAGATAAATTATCAAAATTTGCATTAGAGTACAAAGATATGCCTACACTTGGATTTACTCATTATCAACCAGCTCAGTTAACAACAGTTGGTAAAAGAGCATGTTTATGGATTGAAGATTTATTAATGGATTATGAAGATGTAGATCACCAATTAAGTAAAGCAAAATTAAGAGGGGTAAAAGGTACAACAGGAACTCAAGCTAGTTTCTTAAATTTATTTGAAGGAAACCATGAAAAAGTAAAAGAATTGGATAAACTAGTTTCATCAAAATTAGGTTATTCTAATACTTTCCCTGTAACAGGACAAACTTATCCAAGAAAGCTTGATTCACAAATGTTAAATGTTCTAAGTACTATTGCTCAATCAGCATATAAATTTAGTAATGATATTAGATTATTACAAAATCTAAAAGAAATTGAAGAACCATTTGAAAAAAGTCAAATTGGATCATCTGCTATGGCTTATAAGAGAAACCCAATGAGAAGTGAAAGAATTTCATCATTATCAAGACATATTATATGTAATGCACTTAATCCAGCTATAACAGCGTCAACACAATGGTTTGAGAGAACACTTGATGATAGTGCTAATAAAAGATTATCAGTACCAGAAGCTTTCTTAGCAACTGATGCTGTACTAGAAATATTTATGAATGTAGTTGATGGTCTTGTAGTATACGATAAAGTAATTCACCAAAGAATAATGAGCGAATTACCTTTTATGGCAACTGAGACTATATTAATGGAAGGCGTTAAACGTGGTGGTGATAGACAAGAGCTACATGAAAAAATAAGAGTTCTATCTATGGAAGCTGGGAAACAAGTGAAAATAGAAGGGAAGAAAAACGATTTAATTGAAAGAATCTTAAATGATGGTACATTTGGTATGAGCGAAGAAGAAATCTTATCTATTTTAAGACCTGAAAACTTTATTGGTAGAGCACCTGAGCAGGTAGAAGATTTTATTAACGAATATGTAAACATAATTTTAGATGAAAATAAAGATGTTCTTGGTAAGACTGCTAAGTTAAGTGTTTAAATAACTAGATGAGGTGAGAAGTTATGGAGAAAATAGGATTTATTGGTACAGGAAATATGGGCTATGCTATGATGAAGGGCATTATAAGTCGTTTAAAAGATATAGATATGATTTATACAGATGTTAATAAAAATAAGTTGGAAGAGATAAAAAGTGAAATTGGATATGATTATGTTACTAGTAATGCACAGTGCATAAAACAGTCTAAATATGTAATATTAGCTATTAAGCCTCAATATTATAAAGATGTTCTTAGTGAAATAAAAGAAGAGGTAAATGATTCACATATAATTATTTCTATAGCACCAGGTATAAAAATAAAAGACTTAAAAAATGAACTTGGTGCAAATGTAAAAATAATACGTGCTATGCCTAATACTCCTGCTTTAGTAGGACAAGGAATGAGTGCTATTAGTTTTTGCGACGACGAATTCGCACCAGTTGAGAGAAATATGGTTGTTAATATATTTAATTCTTTTGGTGAAATGGTTGAACTACCGGAACATTTAATGGATGCTGTTGTCCCAGTATCTGGTAGTTCACCTGCATATATATATATGCTTATAGAAGCAATGGCAGATGCAGGAGTACTATTTGGACTCCCAAGAGATGTATCATATAAATTAGTAGCTGGAGCAGTACTAGGTTCAGCTAAGATGGTATTAGAAACAAATAAACACCCAGGAGAATTAAAAGATGCTGTATGTTCACCTGGTGGGACAACTATTGAAGCTGTATCTGAGCTAGAAAAGAATGGTTTTAGAAGTTCAGTTATAGAGGCAATGAAATCATGCTATGATAAAACAAAATCATTTCAATGACAAACATAATAAACTAAAAGGGAAATATTAATAATAACAAGGCGTAGCCTATTTGTTCGGAATTAAACATACTCAAAATTAGATTATAAGAAATAGAGGAATAAAAATGGAGAACAAAATTGTAAGATTAGACCGAAAAGAAATATTCAATGGTAAAAGAGTAAAGTTAGTAATTGATAAGTTGAAAATGCCAACAGGTAAAGAAGTTGAATGGGAACTCATTACTCATCCTGGGGCTGCAGCTATTATTCCAGTTGATGCTGATGGAAATATAATTATGGTAAGACAGTATAGAAATGCAGCAGATGATTATGTTCTAGAGATTCCAGCAGGTGGATTAGAACCTGGAGAAGAACCATTTTTATGTGCTAGTAGAGAATTAGAAGAAGAGACTGGATATAAATCTAATGATATAGAGTTTTTATTTAAATTTTATTCTAGTATAGGTATAACAGATGAGATTATTAGTATTTATGTTGCGACTAATTTGGAAAAATCTGTTCAAAATCTTGATGAAGATGAATATGTTACAATTGAAAAATATAAATTGGATGATTTAATTCAAATGATTTATGCAGGAGAGCTAACAGATAATAAAACGATATCAGCATTATTAGCTTATAAAGTAAAGTTAGATAAATAAACATTAAAAAAAGCCTTAAATAGATAAATATTATTTATGTAAGGCTTTTTTTAGTTTTTCTAAAGTACAAGCACTCATATAATTTAGTTAACAGGCATATATATAAGATAAAAGATTACTAGGTAATTATCTTAATGAAGATTAATAATTCATTATAATATATGATAGGAGAGATAATATGACTAAATTATTAAGAAACTATAAAAAGAGTGTTAGTATATTTAAAATACAGTTTATATTATTTATTGTAGCAATAGTTATAGGGTCTATATTTGCAAATAATTTAAGTAGTAATAAAATTGATGAGTATAAATTGTTATCCAATTATTTTATAACAAAATTTCCTAATAGTAATTATTTAAATATCGATTTGTTTAAATTTATTTTATGGAAAAGAGTAAAATTGATTCTTGGAGTATGGATATTAGGATTTACTTTTTTTGAAATTATGATTAACTTTTTATTAGTTATTTATTTTGGGTTCAGTATTGGATTTTTATTTTCAGTTGGATTAATTACTAAAGGATTTAAGGGATATATGATGTATTTAATGCTTTTAATACCTCAGTATTTATTTTATATACCTATTATAATATATTTAATTATAAAAAGCACAAAATTCTGTACTAATTTATATCATAATAATAAATCTAAGAGATTTAATATTAATAAACAAATGTTTGTTGAGTACTTTTTTGTTCTTATAATATGTATTATATTTACAATCATAGGATGTATAATGGAAACTTATATAAACCCTCAATTAGTAAAATGGTACATTTCTGTAATAAATATGTAAAAAATATTCGACTTTTGATATAAAATATATTATAATCAATGTATATGATGGAATGAAAAGGAAGAAAACAATGAAAGATACTTTATCCAAGTTTACTGACTATTTAAAAACTGAAAAGGGAGCATCAAATAATACAATAGCTTGTTATGTAAGAGACATTAATAATTTAATTGAGTATATAGAATCTAATTCTTTAGAATATAATAAAATAACTAATACTAATTTGAATTCTTATTTAATATATTTAGAAAAGATGGGAAGAGCACCATCAACTATATCAAGAAATGTTGCTTCAATACATAGTTATTTTAGATATTTATATAAAAATAATTTAATTAAGGAAGATCCTTCTAGTAATTTACTCTCACCTAAGATTGAAAAAAAGATACCTGAAGTATTAACGTTAGAAGAAATAGACATTTTACTTAATCAACCTAATGATAATGATTGTAAAGGTATACGAGATAAAGCGATGTTAGAGGTGTTATATGCAACAGGTATTAGGGTATCTGAATTAATAAATTTAAAAACGAAAGATGTTAATATTAACTTAGGATATATTAAGTGCAATGATACTAAAAAAGAACGTATTATACCAATGGGACAAGTATCAAAAAATTCTTTAACAAAATACTTAGAACAGGCAAGAAAAATTATGATAAAAGATCCTAACGAAGAGTTTTTATTTGTTAATTGTTTAGGTAATAGCATGAGTAGGCAGGGATTTTGGAAGATTATAAAATCATATGCACAAAAAGCAGGTATTTATAAAAAAATTACACCTCATATACTAAGACATTCTTTTGCAACACATCTTATTGAAAATGGAGCAGATCTTAGGTCTGTACAAGAAATGTTAGGACACTCTGATATTTCTACGACACAAATATACGCTCAGATGTCAAATAATAGATTAAAAGAAGTATATGAGAAAGCTCATCCAAGAGCTTAAATAATTTATAGAACCTAAGTAAAACTTGAATTAAACATGATTACATACGACTACCAAAATATAATGGTAGTCTTTTCTATTATTTAACATAAGTAATTGCAAAACTACATTTAGTTGATTCTTTAATACAATATGTTGGGTTCGCGCTTTTAATAAGAACTACATATTGTATGTAAAGAATTATAATTCCTAGTTTTGCAATTACCTAATTATTTAACATACGGAAAGGAAAGTGAGTTTATATGTATAAATACGTTATTTTTGATGCCGATAATACACTATTAGATTTTACTTTAGCTGAAAAGTATTCGTTAACAGAAGCATTAAAACAATTTTCTTATAAGGGTGATTTAGACAAAATTCTTTATTCCTATAGAGAAATTAACAGGAAAATATGGTTAGAACTTGAAAAAGGAAAAATTTCGAATGAAGAACTTAAAGAAGAAAGATTTAAACGGTTATTTAAAAAATTTAATTTAGATTATAATATACATAAGTTTAGTGAAGTATATTTAGAAAACTTGAGTGAAAGTGGTTATTTAATAAATGGAGCAAAAGAAATATGTAAGTATCTTAAAGAAAAGAAATATAAAGTTGTAGTATTAACAAATGGAATAAAAAAGATACAAGAATCTAGAATAGAAAAATCAAGTATTAAACAATTTATTGATTTAATGATAGTATCACAAGAAGTAGGGGTAAATAAACCAGATCCATATATTTTCGAGTACACTTTAAAGAAATTTGGGAGTATAGATAAAAACGATGCTATTATGATAGGAGATTCTTTAACAGCTGATATTAAAGGTGGAATTAATTATGGGATTGATACTTGTTGGTTTAATTTAAATAAAGTAGAAAATAATACAGATATCATATCTAAATATGAAATAAAATGCTTAGATGAGTTGAAAAATATTTTATAATTTGTTTTATGTATAGTTTTTTAGCTAATTGTAAATAGTTTTTAATAGATACTTAAGTTCAAGAAACTAATTATAAGGAGCTATAAAATGAATAGGGATAATTTTAAAAGAATACCAAAGCATATTGGTATAATACCAGATGGTAATAGAAGATGGGCAGTAGATCATAATATGGATAAAAAGGATGGGTATTTTTACGGGATTAATCCAGGATTTCAATTATATGAAATAATGTTAGAGTATGGAATTAAAGAAGCTACATTCTATGGGTTTACACATGATAATACTAAAAGGCCTCCAAATCAAAAAAAAGCATTTACTAACGCATGTGTAAGAGCTGTAAATAATTTAGCGAATAGAGATGCTAATTTATTAATTATAGGTAATAATAAGTCTTCTGTATTTCCTTCAGAATTAATGAAATATGCAAATAATAGAATTAAATTTGGAAAAGGGCTTATAAATATAAATTTTTTAGTAAATTATGATTGGAAATGGGATATTAATAATGGCTATACAAAACAAAATTCTAAAGATACATTTATTGATAATATAGCATCTTCAGATATATCACGAATAGATTTGATAATTAGATGGGGAGGTAGAAGACGATTGAGCGGTTTCTTACCTGTACAATCTGTTTATTCTGACATATATGTAATTGATGATTATTGGCCGGATTTTAAAAAAGACCATTTTATTGAAGCTCTTAAATGGTATCAAACAACAGATGTTACTCTTGGTGGATGATAAATTTTTAGTTATTTTGGATTATAGAATTAGGTTTTAGAGTGGCTTAGACATAGTATAATAGATAAAAAACTATGAAAATGAGGGAGAAAAGATGATTAGAAAAAGAATAATAAAAATTATATTAGTTAGTTTACTTGTAATATGTTTTATTCCAACAAGTATTTCTAATGCAAAAACTTTAACACAATCTATTGATGAACTTATGAGGGTATTTACTATAAAAACAGATAAGAAAATAAGTGAAGTAACTAGTATTGAATATAAAGATAAAATATATTTATCTACGGAAGATATTTCTAAAGTATTTGATAAAAAAGTAGTTAAGGAGAATAATACTATCAATATAATAGATGATAAAGTTCAAGAAGGGAATATTAAAATAAAAGATAATTTTTTATTAAACGGCTTTTATGCATATGGTTCCTCTGATCAATTTGAAGAATTTTCTAGGAGTAAGACATTATCTAATTTTAATGTTTTATCTTTTGGCTGGAGTAGAATAGATAAAGTTGGCAAAAAAGTAGAATTAGTTTTTGATAAGAGTGAATATAGAGTTCCTAGTGGATACGACAAAACATTAAAGATTACCGAAGAAACATCTATTTCAAGTCAACTAATGGTTTTTGTAAATGACAATAATAATAGAAATGATTACTTCAAAGACATTTTTAAGGACATGGATAGAATTACTACTGATATTGCTAATGCTGTAAATGGTAAGAATAAAGAGTATGCTTATTTAAGATTTAATGGTGTTACTCTAGATTTTGAAAATGTTAATGTAGAAGACCAAGATCAATTTATTTTGTTCTTAAAAAAATTACGAGTAAAATTAGGTAAAGATAAAAAAATATATGTAACACTACCATCTGTGAAATATTATGGTTATTATAAATATAAAGAAATATTTAATGTAGTTGATTATGTAATATTAATGGAACATGATTTTGATTTAAAGAAAACTAAAAGTATTTATAGTGATATATCTAAAAGTCCATTAAGTCCAATAAATGCAATTAAGAAAGATATTGAAACTCTTATAAATAAAGTGGGGGACGATAATAAAAATAAAATTCTACTGCAAATATGTTTTGGAACTTCTCAATGGATAGGAGATAAGGATAGTTTTATGACTAAGTATACTCCACAGTACTACAAAGTGTATAATCGGATATGTTATGAGTTAGATAAGAAAATTCCAAAGGAAAAGTTGTTATATTATAATGATTTATATAAAAATCCTTATTTGATATATATAAATGATAAAAAAGAAACAAATTATATTTGGTATGAGAACTGGAAAAGCGTTTTAGCAAAAATAAAATTAGCAAATGATTATGACTTAGGCGGAATTTCTCTGTGGAAAATTGGAAGTATTCCTAATTATTATGGAAAATATGGAAAAGTAGCAGGTTTTGATATTTGGATTAAATTATGTGAGCTATTAGGTAGGTAGTAATTTTTATTTTCAAGATAGGTACTATTATTTATAAGATGAAGAAAACAAATGTATCTTGATTTAATAGAATATGTTTCTAACAAAAATAATATATTTTGCATTAGTAGCAGAAAAAATAGAAAAATGCTATTGAGGTTAATAAAAACAACGATAAAGATGTTGGCATAGGTTAAAACTTATGGGGCTGTTGTACTAAGTTATGTTAGTTAGTGCAACAGCACTTTTATGTATATAAGCTTTATTCAATATTATAAAAAATATTTATTAGTTACTTTATTTTTTTCTAGAATATGATATAATAACATAGTTTTTAATTACTTAAATCAATATGATTACATAATTTGCGCTGAGGTGGAAGAATGAAAAATACAGTATATAATATCAAGCAATATATATCAATTATTGTTGGTACTTTTCTAATGGCTTTATCAATTAATGGGTTATATATCCCTCATAAAATATTAAGTGGGGGAGTAACGGGGATTGCAGTTTTTTTACATTTACTTTTTGGCTTAAATACTTCAATTGCAATATTAGTATTAAATATTCCTTTAATGATAATAGGTTATTTTTTAGTTAATAAAAGATTTATTGGGTTAAGTATTTTTGGTATGATTTCATTATCCGTTTGTTTAGCACTTACAAAAAATATTGTATTTAATACTAATGAAATGCTTACATCAATTCTTCTTGGTAGCGTTATTACTGGATTTGGTTCGGGATTAATTTTTAGATTTAATGGATCTACAGGTGGAAGTGATATTATAGCTAAAATAGTTAATAAATATTTTTCCTATAGTATTAGTTCAGTTGGATTTGCAATTAATGTAATTATTATTGGCCTTTCATGTTCATTCTTTGGCATAGATTTAGCAGTATATACACTTGTAACGATGTTTATATCAAGTCATGTTATGAAGTTTGTTCTTGAAGGATTAGATCACAAACGAACAGTTTTTATAATTACTAATAAGGAAAAGGAAATTTCTAATTGTATTATGTCAGAACTACATAGAGGTGTAACTATTATACATGGCACTGGTGCATATACAAATGAACCTAGACATATTTTATATTGTATAATAGGTATAAGACAGGTTGCGAAATTACGAAGTCTTATACGAAGAATAGATGAAAATGCTTTTATAAGTGTTACAGATACCTCTTTTGTATATGGTAATGGAAGAGGATTTCAAAAGAATAATGCTGATTAAATTATTTAAAAGAGATTATAGGAAATAATGTATTTTAACAGATTAAAAATTAAATAAAATCTAAATAAATATTATAGTATGACTTAAGATTTGCTTTTCTTCTATTGGGATTCCTAATAGAAGATTTTTTTGTTAATTCGTATAGGTCAAAAGAATTTTAGTTGGATATATATGTTAATAAAGTTAATATTTACATTAGATTACAAAATGTAGAGATATGTAAAAAAATGTGTTAAAATTATTTAGAAGTATATAGACTGTTTTTAGTAAGTTAAAGAATTATAGGAGGTTTTGGATGCTAAAAAAAATCAGAGGTATAAAAGTAAAATTTTTATCTTTAACAGTTGTTTCTATTCTAATAACACTAATAATAGTAGGAGGTATAGTAAGCAATCAAATTTATAACCAAACCAGAAATGATTATTATAATAATTCTAATGAACAATTAAAAATAGTAGCTAATGCTATAAATATCTTTTATGATCAAATTGATCAAGATATTAATATGATGGCAAAAAATAAATTAATAATGAAAGCAGATAGTAGTATTACAAATTATAAGAATACAAAAAAAGAAACTAGAATGACACCTTCAAAGAATGGAGGTATTGAACAAGAAATTTATGAGGTGTTTGAGCATTACGCAGATAGTCATGAAGGGACATTATATTTGTATCTAGGAATTAATGATGGATCATTTGTTCAGTGGCCAGAAACAAATGCATCAATTGGATATGATCCAACAAATAGACCTTGGTATTCTATTGCTTTAGAGGGAAAAGGAAATATTAAGAGGACAAAACCATATTTAGATACAGTAAGCAATAAATTTATTACAAGTAACGTACGTACAGTTACTAATAAATACGGAGATGTTATAGGTGTAATTGCTATTGATGTTCAACAATCTGTAATTAGTGATATGTTGAGTCAGATGAAAACAGGGAAAACAGGGTTCTCCATGATTGTACATAGTTCTGGTGTTATCATGGCTGATGGTAATAATCCAGAAAATAATTTTAAGGAATTAGACGAAGTTGAAATTGATGGACTTGAAAAATTATTATCTGACCAAAAGCATTTTAGTGCATATATTAATGACGTAAAATATGATGTTAATTCATATAAAGTTAATGGTACAGATTGGATTTTAGCTTCTTTTATATCAGAGGATGAATTAACTCAAAGCACAAGAAAGACAATTTCAATTATAGTTATTGTTTCAATAGTTATGTTAATATTAGCTAGTTTTATAATTGTAATTAATACATCAAAAATTACGAAGCCCATTATCAAATCTTCTGAGCATTTAGAAATAATAGCAGAAGGTGATTTTACACAAGATGTTGATAAGAAATATTTAGCTAGAAAAGACGAAGTTGGGACAATTGTAAATGGCATTAAGAATATGCAAGATTCATTAAAACACCTTGCTAATAGTATTTTAAATGAATCTAATACTATAGAAAATGAGGTGGATTATGTTATTAAGGATGTTAATATACTAAATGGTAATTTAGAAGCTATATCAGCTACTACTGAACAGTTGGCGGCTAGTATGGAGGAGACGGCTGCTTCATGTGAAGAAATGACAGCAACTTCACATGAGATTGAAAATGCAGTTCAGTTTATTGCACAAAAGTCTCAAGATGGTGCATTGGCTGCAAGTAAAATAAGTAAAAGAGCTGAAGTTACTCAAGAAAATGTTAATGATGCACAAAGAAAAGCAGCAGATATATTTGAAAACACTAAAGGAGAACTTGAAAAAGCTATTTTGGATTCAAAAGTTGTAGATCAAATTAATATTTTATCAGAATCCATTATGCAGATAACAGAGCAAACAAACTTACTTGCCTTAAATGCCGCTATAGAAGCAGCAAGAGCAGGAGAATCAGGGAAAGGGTTTTCTGTTGTAGCTGATGAAATTAGAAAGCTTGCAGAACAATCCAAGAATACTGTTTTAGAAATTCAAGATATAACTTTAAAAGTTACTGGTTCAGTTAATAATCTTTCTAATTGTTCAAACAACTTATTAACTTTTATGGCTACAGATGTTAATAATGATTATGAAGTTATGCTTGATGTTGCAGATAAGTATAATAATGATGCAACTTTTGTTAATGAACTTGTAAGTGAATTTAGTGCTACTTCAGAACAGCTACTTGCTTCTATTCAAAATATGTTATCGGCTATTGATGGTGTAGCTATAGCAGCTAATGAAGGGGCTAGTGGAACAACGGAAATTGCAAATAGCGTTACTGATGTAAATCACAAGTCAAGTGAAGTAAAAGACCAAGTATTAAGGGCAAAAGAAAGTGCAGATTTGTTGAAGGAAGAAGTTAAAAAGTTTAAAATATAACATACTAGCGTTATAAATTCTATTTTAATTATCATAATAGATATAAACTATTTTTCTAAAAAGCTAAATTAAGAAGAAAAAATCCCCTTAACCTAATAAAATGGTAGGGGATTTTTATATATGTAATAGTGTTAGCCTTATCCAAAGTATCTATTAAGTAATCCTTTAAAAGCCATACCGTGTCTAGCCTCATCTTTGCACATTTCATGAACGGTATCATGAATTGCATCGTATCCTAGTTTCTTAGCTTTTGTAGCAATTTCTTTCTTTCCTTCACAAGCACCGTGTTCAGCATCAACTCTCATTTGAAGATTAGTTTTAGTATCAGATGTTACTACTTCACCTAATAATTCTGCAAATTTTGCTGCATGCTCAGCTTCTTCCCAAGCAATTCGTTTATAAGCTTCAGCTACTTCAGGATATCCTTCTCTATCTGCTTGTCTTGCCATAGCAAGGTACATTCCAACTTCAGTACATTCACCAGTAAAATTCATTCTTAAGCCTTCTAAAATTTCTGCATCTACATCTTTAGCAACACCTATTCTATGTTCGTCTGCCCAAGTCATTTCAGAATCATTTTTTTCAACAAACTTACTTGCAGGAGCTTTGCATTGTGGACATTTTTCTGGAGCACTTTCTCCCTCGTGAACATAACCGCATATTGTACATATAAATTTTTTCATTTTAATTTCCTCCTGTATTAGATAATAATTATTATTAATAAATAGTGATTATTTAATATATTAATATTATATCATAAAAATTATAACTGTCAATGAAAAAAAGTAAAAAAATACTAAAAAAATAAAAAATATAATGTATAAATAATGATGTTTAGGATAAAATAAAATTGTGGGTATGATAATAAAATACTCACAAATGCTTATATAGAGGTGTTTTACCAATGATACATCATAATTTTTGACAACTTATTTGGTTAAGTAATTGTAAAACTGCATTTTAATGATTTTTTAATGCGATATGTTTAAGTTTATTAAATAATATTGTGTGTGAAGATTTGTTATTAAGGGTTTTTCAATTACTAGGTAGTCGTAAATGAAAGGTGTGATTAGGGTGAAAGACCATTCATAAGTACCTTACTAAAAACTAGTAGCCGTTAGGTTACTAGTTTTTATATTTCCCAATAAAGTTATTAGATGTATAATATATACTATAATATAAATGATGTAATATTTAGCCAAATAGAATAGGACCTGACCAATCAATTTTTTTTCAAGGTTAGAACTAAGGACATAGCTTCTAAACAATTTTTAGTTGTTCTTTACTTATAGTAATTTTTATAGGACATATGTCATTTACTTTTGCATACTATTTATATTATAGTGAAGTATATAGAGAAGTAATTAATAGCTATATTTTGCTAAGTGTTTAATACATAAAAAGTTGAAAGTAAAATTAAATAGTTAAATAATTACTTAAAAATATTGAACAGGGAGGAATTAAAATGATAGACAGAGTAATATGGATTATTTTAGATAGTGTTGGTATGGGTGAACTACCAGATGCAGATAAATTCGGTGATGTAGGAAGTAATACAATAGGTAATATTGCCAAGCAACACAAATTAGATTTGCCTAATATGAGAAAGTATGGTCTAGCTAATATTGAAGGGATGGTTAACCTTGAAAAAGTAGATAATCCTGAAGGTATTTATGGTAGAATAGCTGAATTATCAAATGGTAAAGATACAACTATAGGACACTGGGAAATGGTAGGAATTCATTCTCCAATAGCTTTTCCAACATACCCTAATGGATTTCCATCAGAAATAACTGATGAATTTGAAAAATATGTAGGTAAGAAAATATTAGGTAATAAACCGGCATCAGGAACGGCAATTTTAGAAGAACTAGGGAAAGAACATATGGAAACAGGAAGACCAATTATTTATACTTCAGCAGATAGTGTATTTCAAATAGCTGCACATGAAGATATTATTCCTATTGATAAATTATATGATATGTGCATTGCTGCTAGAAAAATGTTAAAAGACCAACATGCTGTAGCAAGAGTAATAGCAAGACCATTTTTAGGAGAACCTGGCTCTTTTTATAGAACTGCTAATAGAAGAGATTTTTCATTAGTGCCACCTAGAGAAACTGTACTTGATATATTAAAAGAAGAAGGAAAAGATGTTATTGGTGTTGGTAAAATAGAAGATATTTTTTCTGGAAAAGGAATAACAGAAGCTATTCATACAAAAGACAATATGGATGGTGTTGATAAGACTATAGAATATATAAAAAAAGACAATAAAGGTTTAATTTTTACTAATCTTGTTGAATTTGATTCAAAATGGGGGCATAGAAATAATGTTGAAGGATATGCTAAAGGATTAGAAGAATTTGATGCTAGACTTCCAGAAATTATTGATAATATGAAAGATACCGATGTTCTTATGATAAATGCAGATCATGGTTGTGATCCAACAACACCTAGTACAGATCACTCTAGAGAATATGTACCTTTTTTAGCATATAGTAAAAGTTTAAAATCAAATGTTGATTTGAAAACAAGAAAAACATTCGCAGATATTGGGCAAACAATTGCAGATATTTTAGGTGTTAGAAAAATAGAAATAGGAGATAGTTTTTTAAGTACTATTAAAAAGTGTGAAAATAAATAATATAATATTCCAATATTTATATCATAATTTTGCATAGCATAAAATTTACAACTTTCCCATGAATTAAAGTAGTGGGAAAGTTGAATTGTTTTTATCTAACATAATTTATATTAGATTTAGTTGGTTGTATATATTATAGGTAAATTAAAGGAGGATTCTTATATGAGAATGTACGATATAATTGAAAAAAAGAAATTTGGGGAAGAACTATCTAAAGATGAAATAAATCATTTTATTAAGGGATATACATATGGAAATATTCCAGATTATCAAGTAGCTGCACTATTAATGGCAATTTATTTTAAAGGAATGAATGAAAAAGAAACGTTAGAATTAACTTTAGCAATGGCAAAAAGTGGAGAAATGTTAGATTTATCAGATATTCGAGGAGTAAAGGTTGATAAACATAGTACAGGTGGAGTAGGAGATAAGACTACTATAGTAATTGCACCAATGGTCGCGGCGCTTGGTATTCCAGTAGCTAAAATGTCAGGGCGTGGTCTTGGACATACCGGTGGAACTATTGATAAGTTTGAAGCTATTGATGGATTTAGCACAAAAATGGAAAAGGACGTTTTTGTTAATAGTGTAAATGATATAAAAATAGCAATAGCTGGACAAACGGCAAATTTAGCGCCAGCAGATAAAAAACTATATGCACTTAGAGATGTAACAGCTACAGTTGATAATATATCACTTATTGCTAGTAGTATTATGAGCAAAAAAATAGCATCTGGCGCTAATGCAATTGTTCTTGATGTTAAGACAGGTAGTGGAGCTTTTATGAAGAAAGAAGATGAAGCTTTTAAACTAGCGAAGGAAATGGTAAGTATTGGTACAGGTCTTAATAGAGATACTACAGCTATTATCTCAGATATGGACCAACCTCTAGGACGTAAAATTGGAAATGGCTTAGAAGTTATTGAAGCTATAGAGACACTAAAAGGAAATGGTCCAGATGATTTACTTGAACTTTCGGTAACACTTGCTAGTTATATGGTAAAAGCAAGTGGAAAAGTAAAAACAGTGGAACAGGCTAGAGAATTATTAGAAGAAACAATTAAGTCTGGTAGAGCTATTGAAAAGCTAAAGCAATTAGTTGAAAATCAAGGTGGTAATAAGGATTTTATTGATAATATAGATTTATTTCCAAAAGCAAAGATAATAGAACCGATATTAGCTATAGAGACAGGATATGTTAGCCATATAGAAGCTAAAGATATTGGAATAGCATCTATGATTCTTGGTGGAGGTCGAGAAACGAAGAATAGTACTATAGATCCCTGTGTTGGATTAGTTATTGAAAAAAAGGTAGGAGATTATGTTTCAAAAGGTGATGTAATTGCTTATATTCATGGAAATGATATAAATAAAACTAAAATTGCTAAAGAAAAAGCGATATCAGCTTATGAATTTTCAGATATTAAACCAAAAAACAAACAATTTATTAAAGGTATAATTACTAAGGATGAAATAATTACCAATTAATACCAGTAAGATATAAGGATAAATTTCTTTGAAAAGCTTACTCTAATAGTAAGATTAGTATATGGTAAATATTATAATTAATAATAGAAATTAAACTAATTAAATTTAACCCTTTACACATAGCATTTAAATTTATATAATTATATTCGGTTGTCTTAATTATAAATTTATCTTAATTTAGTAAATAATCAACTTTCCATTTATATAATTAGTATGACTGTATAGGATATTATGGTGGAAAAGTTGAATAAATAACTATAATATACTAGTGAATTACGATATTACTTAAAAGGAGTGAGCAATAAATGAAAAATAGAAAGATATTTTGCTATATACTTTCTCTAACTTTATTTATGGTGAGTACATTTAATTTAAATGTATATGCAGAAGGAGAAAAAACAAGTGGATTGGAGATAACTGCAAAATCAGCTATTTTGATGGAACCAACAACAGGTAAAATACTTTATGAAAAAAACAGTCATGAGAAATTAAGACCAGCAAGTATTACTAAAATAATGACATTATTATTAATGTATGAAGCTATAGAAAATGGTAAGATAAATTGGGATGATAAAGTACAAGTAAGTGAACATGCATCTAGTTTTGGTGGATCTACAGCATTTTTGGAAACTAACGAAATTCAACCGGTAGATATATTAGCAAAAGGAATAGCAATTGCATCAGGAAATGATGCTGCAGTAGCTATGGCAGAACACATTGCTGGATCAGAAGAAGAATTTGTTAATATGATGAATAATAAAGCAAAAGAATTAGGTATGAAAGATACACATTTTGTTAATGCATGTGGTCTTGATGCGGATGGACATTTAACAAGTGCTTATGATGTAGCCATTATGTCAAAAGAGTTGATAACTAAATATCCTGAAATATATGAATTAACTAAGATTTGGATGTATGATTTAAAACATCAAAGAAAAAAGGGTGAAGAAATTAGTCAGTTAGTAAGTACTAATAAATTACTTAAGTGGTATCCAGAATATACAACAGGCTTAAAAACTGGTTCAACAAGTTTGGCAAAATATTGCTTATCTGGTACTGCGAATAAAGATGGACTTGATTTAATTGCAGTTGTTATGGCCGCTCCAGATCATAAAAAACGTTTTAGAGAAGTAATGAAATTATTTGATTATGGCTTTGCTAATTGTAAGAAATATAGTGATCCGATAAAAGATAAGGTATTAGCTAATGTGCCCGTTAATAAAGGTGTTTTAGAGAGTGTAGACTGTGTTGGTGCAAAAGATTTTACTTGTATTTTAAGTAAAGATGAGAAAGAAGTTACTAATGAAATAAATGTAGCCGAATTTATTGAAGCTCCTATTAAAAAAGGTGATAAAATTGGTGAAATAATCTATAAGTCTGGAGAAAAAGAAGTTGGACGAGTAGACTTAATAGCTGCTAATGATATATGCAAAGCTTATTTTAAATTTTATATTAATAAAATTCTAAAAATGTTTTTTCATTAAACTAAAAGGTATGTATAAGTTAATATATTAAACAAATAAAAGGATAATGTAGAATTATCCTTTTATTTAAGGTAAAATAAAATTACAAATATATATCTTAGTAAGAATTAAATAATATTACCAATTTTTCATTTTTTAACCTCTATTAGTTATACTTCATATAATAATATTATCCATTAAGTTTTTTATAAATATAAATAGCATTTTTGTCAATTTAGTGTTATTCTAATACTATCATTTTAAAAAAGATGTCGAAATTTAATAGAAACAATGCATTTAAGAATCATCTGAATGTGGTGTTACAATTACTTATATATTATTATCGAAAGGAATGGTATCTTATATGATGAAAAAGTATAGAATATTAACAATAAACCCTGGTTCTACATCAACCAAGATAGCATTATTTGAAAATGAAGTAAAACTTTTTGAGGAAAATATTAGACATTCTATAGAAGAACTCGAAGTTTTTAATACGATACTTGAACAATATTCTTTTAGGGAAAATTCTATAATTAAAGTGCTAGAAGATAGAAGTATTGAATTATCAACACTTAGTTGTATTGTTGCAAGAGGAGGTCTGTTAAAGCCAATAGAAGGTGGTACATATATAATAGATAGTAGTTTAGTAGATGCACTTAGAAAAGGAGCAATTCATGCATGTAATTTAGCAGGTCTTATAGCTAATGAATTAGCGCAAGAATTAAACATTAATTCATATATTGTAGATCCACCTTGTGTAGATGAATTAGAAGAAATTGCTAGGGTTACAGGAATAAAAGAAATAAAAAGAACGAGCTTATTTCATGCCCTTAATCAAAAAGCAGTAGCAAGAAGAGCGGCTAAAATATTAGGGAAAAAGTATGAAGAATGCAATTTTATCGTGGCACATATAGGTGGAGGTATATCTGTTGGTGCACATAGATTAGGTAGAGTAATAGATGTAAACAATGCATTAAATGGTGATGGTCCATTTTCTCCAGAACGAGCAGGTGGAATTCCAACAGGCGAATTTTTGAATCTATGTTTTTCTGGTAAATATACTAAGGAACAAATTAATAAAATGTTATCTAGTAAAGGCGGAATGGTTAATCATTTAGGAGTTAATGATGTTAGAATTGTTGAAGAAATGATAGAAAAGGGAGATAGTAAAGCTTCTCTTATATATGATGCTATGGTGTATCAAGTTGCAAAAGCCATTGGTGAAATGGCAACAGTTTTAAAAGGTGAATATGATAGGATTATTCTTACAGGAGGAATATCTCACTCAAAGAAATTTTGTAGCAAATTAAAAGAGAGAATAAATTTTTTAGGACAAATAGAAATATTTCCGGGGGAAGATGAACTCGTTGCACTTGCTGAAGGTGGATTACGTATACTTAATGGGTTAGATAATCCTAAAAAATATAGATAAATATTAATAATAAAAAGGGATAGATGTATATGATTAATAGTTTAAAAGATATGATTAAATTTGCCAAATTAAAGCCAAAGAAAGTTATATCTGTAGCAGTAGCTCAAGATAAAGAAGTGTTACAGGCAATTAAGATAGGTGTTAATGAGGGTATAATTATTCCTATTCTTGTGGGGGATAAAGATAAAATAATTCAAATTTGTAATGAGATTAATTTTAACGTAGAAAACTATGAAATAATAGATGAAAAAGATAAGATAGAAGCATGTAATATTGCTGTTAATAAAGTAACAATGGGTCAAGCTCATATAATTATGAAAGGAATAGTAGATACTAGTATTATTTTAAAAGCGATCCTAAAAAAAGAAGCCAACCTTAGAACAGGAAGAGTTTTAAGTCATGTTGGAATAATGGATGTTCCTACATTAGATCGTTTGTTATTAATTTCAGATCCAGCGATAAATATTTCGCCAGATATTATGGCAAAAAAACAAATAATTGAAAATGCTGTTATTGTTGCAAAAAATATAGGAATAGATAAACCGAAGGTAGCTATAATATGTGCTAATGAAAAAGTTAATTCTAAGATGCCTGCTACAGTACATGCAAAAGAATTAGAAGAAATGAATAAAAGAGGAGAAATAACTGACTGCATTGTTGCAGGTCCTCTTGCTCTAGATAATGCAGTTATAGAAGAAGCAGCTATTCATAAGGGGATTGATAATCCAGTAGCTGGAAAAGCTGATATACTAATTGTTCCTTTTATTGAAGTTGGTAATGTATTATATAAATCACTGGTGTTTTTAGGAAATACAGACGCAGCTGGTGTTATTGTAGGGGCAAAAGTACCGGTTGTTGTGACATCAAGAGCTGATAGTGAAGATGTAAAAATAAATTCTATTGCTTTAGCCATGCTTATGGCTTCAAATTAAATATCTTTTGAGAAAAACACCTTTAACTTATTATACATAAAATAAGTTGAAGGTATTTTTTTTGACTTTTTATAATATTATTTGCAGGCATATTGGCTTATGTTATTTGAAAAAACATAGGCATTATTACCTAAAAGACTATTTATTAGTTTAATAATAAATGTTATAATATATTAAAATGAGTTTATAATGCAACTTGTATTGTATATGAATTATATATTGTATAAAGAAATATATACTATCATATTATCAATAGGTTGTCATAAATAAATTAAGATAAGGAGAGTTATATACATGAAAAATTATTTTAACAAAAGATTATTATCTTTGTTCTTAGTGATTACAATCGTTTTTTTAGAGCTTCCAACTAATGTTTTTGCTAAAAATTATATGGAAAAAAATAATTTTATAAATTCACAAATTTATAATTCCAAAGAATGTAAAACTGAAGAAATAAAAGAAAATGAAATGGAAGATAAAAAAGATAATATTATTATAAATAATAATGTTAAAGAAGAAGTTAGTGATGTTCAAATAGCTGATAATAGTGATAATAAGGAAGAGGATAATAAAAGTGAAGATAATGATTCTTTAAATAATATCACTAATAGTGATGATATTAATGTAAATGATAATATTGATATTAATGAAACAGAGAATAATGGTTTAAATGATAGTAATATAGATAATGAAGATATAAATAATAGTAATATAAATGATAGTGATATAGCTGACGATGATGTAAATGATGATAAAGGTGATACAGATGATGATAAAATAAATAATAGTAATATAGATGATAGTAATATAGGTGACGATGATGTAAATGATAATAAAATAAATGATGGTGAAGAAGATGATGATAATTTAAATAGTAATAATATAGCCGATAATGATGATAATACAAATCTTGATGAACAAAAACAAAATAAAGATGATAAAAATCAAATTAATGCAACTAAAGAAGATACAATAAATATTATAGGGGAAACAGAAATTGAAATACCTTCAGAAGGGAATATAGAAAAGACATATATTGCTAGTGTTTATGATAAAGATAATAAAGAAATAACAAATGCTATTGTAACATGGTCTTTAGAAAGTCAAGATGTAAGTGTTAGTGGTTTAAGTATCGAGCCTAAGACTGGTGTGCTAACAGTAATATCTGATGCAAATTGTGGGAAATATACTATAATAGCAAAAAGTGGTAATTCAATAGAAGAACATAATATATATCTTACCCCTGCTAATAATTCTAAAGCCCCTATTTTAAGTGTTGATGATATTAACAATGTAATAATAGGTGAGGATGCAAATAATCTCAATATGGAATATAATTTTTCTGATAATAGCTGGACAAATTATAATCCAAATAATCCACCAATATTTCCAAATGATGAGACAGTGCAAGTTAGATTTAAGAATGTCGGGAAAATGCCTGCGAGTGAAATAACTACACTTGAATTTAAAAATAACTATCAACATAATTTTGATAGTGATAAAGATAAGTTTGATATTGTTTCAGACAAAAGAGGTTATTTAAGTGTTAAACATTATGATATTTCAATTGAAGAAACTTTAGACCAAAACGCAAGAAATAAAATGTTTGGAGCTGAGGTATATGATGGATTTATATATCAAAGACCTATAAAATCTATTTTTGGCAACTATAATAATATTTATAGTGAAAGTCAAGATGGTTCTCTGTATTTTGAAGTTTTTTCACTTATTTCTAATGAAGCGTTTTATAATGCTATTTGTATGTGGGGTTATTTTGTACCAGAACAAACAGGTAATTATAAATTATATGCTTATTCTGATGATGGAGTTTTTGGTACCATAGAAATAGGCGATACTAAAAAAGAATTTGTAGATAGTTGGACTTATCAAGAGGCTGAACCAAGAAGTAACGGAGATACATATCAACTTGAGGAAGGAAAAATATATCCAATTTATATAGATTACTTTGATAATAAAAAAACTGAAGCTGCATTTAAATTGCAAATGTCATTTAATAATGGTGACATACAAGATGTTCCAGGATCATATTTATATCCATCTTCTGCATCTAAAGGTTATGTTAGAAATAGCATTAAAGATATTGATGATCTTCAAGATATTATAGTTCCTTATGGAACAAAAAGGGAGTCTTTAAAACTACCAACAGAAATAGTCATAACACTAAATAATACTTGTAAAAAGCAAGTACCAGTTAAATGGAACCAAGAAATAAATAAATATGATAGTACTAATAGTGGGACATATGAATTAAGAGGACAATTGGTACTGCCTGATAGCATTATTAATAATGATAATAAACAAGCAATACAAAACGTAATAGTACAAGATAATAATCCATTTTTTTATATTACTGGTGAAGACGGAATAATTAAAAAGTTATTTTATAATGAATTACTTGATAAGATAGAAAACATTTCAAAAGATCATAAAAATGTTCGAGAAATTGCATATTGTGGAGAAGGAAAATTTCTAGGGTTAAAATCAACTGGTAATGATGATACTAATGCAAAAATAGGTGTTATTAATTTGAAAGATGATGAGTGGGAGGAATTATATTCTGCTCCTAGTGATGATATAGTAATAAAGCCTACAGGGTTAGCAGCAGATAGTGAAGGATATTTTTATTATGCTATTGAGAGTAAAGAAAAGACAAATGGAATATCAATTATAAGGCAAAGCATTGATAATAAAGAACAAGAAATAATCGCTAAAAATATAGGTATTGATGATTTATCAGATATTGTAGTTTATGATGGAAGTCTATATGTATTAGGTTATAGATATAAGAGTTCATTTTCAAAAGATACTTGGATATATAAAATAACTGCAAAAGATGATTGTTATGAAGTTAAATCAGATGAAATAGATAATGAATATGGTGTAGTTTATACTGGTCTTGCAGTATCAAATGAGGAATTATACTTAAGTGGACATTTTAAGGTTCAGACAACAAATTTTTATCAAAAAATGAATAATTGGGGAAATCTTTCTGAACTTAATATATATAATACTTTTTTTGGTGGTGATACTTTAGGAGCTGCATCTAGTGAACAACAAATGTTTACTACTACTAAAAAACAGGTTAAATCTGTAACTGCTAATCCAGTAACAGGTTCAGAAGTTATGGCTGGTACAAAAATTATACTAAATACTGAGACAAATGATGCAAAAATAAAGTATTACTTAGGAGATGAAAAATATAAAGAATATAAAGAATATCCAGATGAAGGAATAGAAATATTAAAAGACACGACAATTAATGCATATGCATATAAAGAAAATATGAAAGATAGTGATATAAGTCAGTTTAAATATACTATTAAACAAATCTATCCTCAAAAATTAACTACAGGAACAATTGAAATAAATAATAGCAATAATAAAGTTGAATTAAAGAGTAAATATAATAATTTAGTACTAGTAGCTCAAATGCAAGATTATAATGTTAAACAAGTTGCTAATCTTCGTAATAATATTCTTGATCCAAATTATGGATTAAAACAGTTAAAGGAAAATAAATTTAAGACAAGACCTACAGAGTTTAAATCTTTTATTGAATTCGCAAGAGAACATAAAAAACAAAAATCTAATAGTGGTTATTTGGCACTTGAAACAGGATTATTAAAAAATATGAATAATAATATTGTTGGTGAGGCAGGTACTGAAATAATTGATTATAATGATGATGTTAATGAAAAACCAAATAAAGAACCAGAATGGCATACAATAAAATTACAAAATAAATATACCAATCCTATTGTCATTGCACAGCTATCATCAGTAACTGGTAAAGATCCATCACATATTCGAATTAAAGATGTAACAGAAAAATCTTTTAAAGTATGGATAGAAGAATGGTCACATTGCAGTGATTCAAACCACCATAATCATGAATTAATGTCATATGTAGTTGTAGAAAAAGGGGAACATAAACTATTTAATGGTAGTACTTTATTAGCAAAAAAAGCAGATATTTCTGCTGAATTTACACCTGTTACATACAATTTAGAATTTACTAATACCCCTATTGTGTTAAGTCAAACTCAAAAATATGATAAAAAAGATCAAGTATGGGTTAGACAGAATAATATTAACAAAAAATCAGCAGAATTCATGACACAATATGAAAAAGATATAGAAGGGACACAAGAGGTAGGTATTATAGCAATCGGGGAAGAAAAAGTTGATACAGAAAAACCAAAACCACCAACCATTAGAACAAACCCAGAAATAATTGGTGACAAACCAATAAATCAAGATGTAAAAGTAACAATAAGTGGAGAAGAAGGAGCAACAATAGAATATAAATTAACAGGAGATAAAGATTGGAAAACATATACAACTCCTGTAACAATAACAGATAGTACAACAGTAACAGTAAGACAAACAGATAAAGCAGAAAATACTTCTGAAGAAAAAACAAAGAAAATATTTATTGATAAGGTTAAGCCAACAGTAAATATTACTCCAAAAAGTATGTTAACTAATAAAGAAGTAGAAGTAAGTATAAGCAGTGAAGAAGGAGCAGAAATATATTATTCAACAAATGGAAATCCTCCAATAGCAGAAGAAAAAAATAAGTATAATGAGAAATTAAAAGTCACTACCACAACAACAGTAAAAGCAATAGCAGTAGATAAAGCAGGAAATGTATCAGAGGTAGTAGAAGAAACATATACAATAGATACAGAAAAACCAGAAGTACCAAGTATTAGTACAAACCCAGAAATAATTGGTGACAATCCAACAAATCAAGATGTAAAAGTAACAATAAGTGGAGAAAAAGGAGCAAGTATTTATTATACAATAGACGGCAATAAACCAACAGCAAAAGAAGCAAATAAATACGATGGAGAATTTACGATTACTAAAACAACAATAGTAAAAGCAATAGCAATAGATAAAGCAGGAAACGTATCACAAGAAGCAAAAGCAATCTATAGAATAGATAAAGAAGTTCCTAACGCCCCAAGCATTAGTAAAGAACTAGTAAATGGTTGTGTTAAAATAACATTAACAGGAGAAAATGAAGAAGCGACAATAAAATATCAACTAGAAGAAAATGGTGAGTGGAAAACTTATACGAAGCCAATAACATTAACAAAAGATACGACAATAAAAGTAAAACAAACAGATAAAGCAGGAAATGAATCTAAAGAGCTAACTGAAAAAATAGTAGTTGATAAAAATACCGGAGGCGGAAGCTCATCAGGAGGAGGCAACCCATCAGGAGGTGGAAGCTCTTCAAGTGGAAACCCATCTACAGGAAGTGGAGAACCAACTGAAAGTGACAATCCCGAATCATCAAATCAAGAAGAAAAGGAAGACTTGGAAGAAGAATTAATAATTGATGAAATGCCTACCCCACTCGGTGCTATTGAATTTTATGACCCATATATTAAAGGTTTTTCAGATGGGACATTTAGACCTAAGAAATCTGTATCAAGAGCTGAAGTAGCTGCTATGTTTTCAAGAATACTTAAGCTAAATGTTGAAGATGTGGGAGGACCATTATATTCAGATGTAATAAGCAGTAATCATTGGGCATATAAATATATTCAAGCAGTGAGCAAAATAGGTTTATTTGGTGGATATAGTGATGGGACATTTAAACCTAATAGACCAATAAAAAGATCGGAAATTGCAGCTGTATTTTCTGCATATTGGGACTATGTTGGTGTAGAAGTAAGTGATAAAAAATCAATATTCACAGATATTTATGGACATTGGGCTGAGTCAGATATTAATAAATTATACAATTCTGGTGTAGTTAAGGGATTTGCAGATAAAACATATAGACCTAATATTAATACAGCAAGAGAACAAATTGTTATAATGATTAATAAAATAATAAATAGACCTAAATTAGAATCAGAAGTACCAAGATTTTCTGATGTATCTCAAGATCATTGGTCATTTGGAGATGTTGAAGCTTCATCAGTAAAAAGTGCAAAAAAAAACACAGAAGTTGAAAATGGAGGGAATGAATAAAAAGAAATTATTACCATTATTAATAATTTATGTTATAATAGAATCAGAGAGGGTAATCAAAGTGTCAATCAGTATTGACCAAATTATTCTGTAAATAGTAAAGCATATGAAAGTATGTGACACAAAGCTATAGGGTCTAAGGCTTATAAACAAGCTATGACAGCCAGCTACCAGAGAAAGACTTTGATTACCTAGTAATCAGAGCTTTTCTCGAAGTGGCAAATTCAGTGAAAGCTGAAGACGCAAAACTTTAGGGCCTAAGTCAATTTAATGATAAGGCAGCCAGTTACCGAAAGAAAAGTTTTATTACTTTTCTTTCCCACGAATATGGCAAACCTATCGTGAGGTAGGGACGCAAAACTATAGGGTCTTTTTAACGAAAGATAGCCAGATGCCGAAGGGAGAGTTTAAACTGAAGAAAATAGTATTAACTTTTATAGTTACTTTTATGCTTGTAGTATTTATTGGATCTACAGCATATGCAAAGAGTGAGATTGTAAAGGTCAATACTGATAACAACACAGTTAGTATTAATTATGATACTACTGATTATTCTAATTTAAAAGTTGTCGTGAAGAAAGGTGCAAAAAAATACATATATAACCTTAATTCTTCAAATGAAGTACTTCCATTACAAATGGGCAATGGTGAGTATACTGTTGGATTGTATAAAAAGGTAGAAGGTAAAAAATATAAACTACTACTATGTGAAAAAATTAATATTACTAATTCAAATAGTAATGCAGTATTCTTAGCAAGTGTTCAAAATATAAAATGGAAAAGTGATTCAGAAGCAGCTATTCTAGCAAAAGAACTTACTAAAAATGCCAAGACTGATAAAGAAAAATTTGAAATAATATACAACTATATTATTGGGAATATAACATATGATAATGATAAAGCATTAAAGGTAAATAATACATATTTACCTACAGCTAGTGAAACATTATCAAGCCAAAAAGGAATATGTTATGACTATGCTTCATTAATGGCCGTTATGTTAAGGAGCTTAAATATTCCAACAAAACTTGTTCATGGAAATAGTACATATACTTCTGTATATCATGCTTGGAATGAGGTTCTATTGAATAATGAATGGATAGTTGTAGACACTACCATTGATTCAGCTTTAAAATCAGAAAATGTTAATTATAATTATAGAAAAAACACTTCTGATTATATAGCTAAACAGGTATTTTAAAAGACGAATAATATTTGATCCCTCTCTAAACAAAATAAATAAATAATTATATAAATTTTATAAACCATGTCTATATTTACCTCTATTTTCTAAAGCATCAAAGATCCCCCGTATTTTATTTTGAAACACTACTTGAAATTATATCCAATAATTAGTACAATATCTTATATAGCAAAATTTGATCTAAGAATAAATGAGGTGTATAAATGGAAGTATTAGAAATATTAATAAATCTAATTATTAAATTTTTGTGTGCTGTAATAGTCATATGTGTTCATGAATATCCAAGAATGATTGTTTATAAAGCTTTAGTTCATCCACTATATAAAAGAGAAGCAAAAATATCTTTTAATCCATTACGATATATGGATCCTTTTGGTATGATTTGTTTTGTGTTTTTAAATGTTGGTTGGCAGAAACCATTTACTTTTAATACTGGTAGATTAAGAGATAAAAATAAAGGACTTATATCAATATCATTAATAGGTATACTGTGTAATTTATTACTAATGGCTATACTAATACCTATATTAATAAATGTGTATAATGTTAATGATTATTTAACTAATTTTCTTAAATATCTTATAGTATATAATTTAGCTATTGTTATTGTTAATTTATTACCTGTGCCACCATTTGATATGGTTAAAATAATACAAGCTATAAATCCACAAACATATTTTAAATTTATACAATATGAAAAAATTATTCAAGCAGTATTTATATTTTTATTAGCTTCTAATGTAATAACTAAGATAATTGTAATTGTATATAGAGGGATAATGTCTGTTGCACTGTAAAATGTGTTAAAGAGATATAGATATAAATTAGGACGAAATTGGAAGGAGTTTGTAATTGAGCATTCCTGTAAAATTAGAAGTATTTGAAGGCCCATTGGATTTACTATTACATTTAATAGATAAAAACAAGTTAAACATATATGATATTCCTATCGTGCTTGTTACTGAACAGTATCTTGATTATATTAAGCAATTAGAAGAAACAAATATGGAAGTTATGAGTGAATTTATCGAAATGGCTTCTACATTAATAAACATTAAATCTAAGATGCTATTACCCGTATCAGCTAAGGAAGATGAAGAAAAAGAAGATCCAAGAGAGGAACTTATTGAAAAATTAATTGAATATAAGAAGTTTAAATACATTAGAAACGAATTGAAAATTAGACAAATTGACGCTGAAAAAACTATTTTTAAAGGACCTACTATTCCAGATGAAGTTGTTAATTATGAGGAAAAAGTAGATACAAGTAAGCTTCTATCAAATATTGATTTTTCAATGATTTACAGTATTTTTCAATCAGTAATTAAAAAACAAACTGATAAGATTGATCCAATTAGAAGTAATTTTGGTGAGATTGTTAGAGAAGAATATACTATAAATGATAAGATTGAATATATAATTAGCTTATCAAGTAAATATGAAACGATTAGTTTTAGAGACGTACTTGAAACACAGATATCAAGAATTGAAACAATTGTTACATTTTTAGCAATACTAGAGCTAATTAAAATGGGTAAGATAACAATTGTTCAAAAAAACATATTTGATGATATTATTATAAAATACAAACAATAAAAATCCTAAACCTAAATACTAAATTATATTTAGGATTTGGGATGTATTTATGTATACATATAAAACTAAATTATAAGGTATTATCTGTGTATACATTTAATAGGTGTTTCCTTCAACTAAGTAAGTGGAGGGTAGTTCACCATAGGGATTTTAGATAAAAGACAGAGGGGAAGAAAAAAGTTGGATAGAATTGAAGCGATTATAGAAGCTATATTATTTTCTATGGGTAAAGCTGTTGAACTTGAAAAAATAGCAGAAGCTATAGAACATGATAAAAAGACAACAAAGAAAATTCTAAATCATCTTATGGATAAATATGATTCGGAAAATCGAGGAATAACAATTATAGAAATTGATAATTCATATCAAATGTGTACTAAAACGGAATATTATGAGTTTATAAGAAAAGTAAATAATAAAACAAAAAAATTTATGTTAACAGATGTTCTTCTGGAAACATTATCTATAATAGCATATAAACAACCTATAACAAAATCTCAAATTGAAAGTATTAGAGGCGTTAGTTCATCTCACAGTATTAATAAACTTATTGATTATAATTTAGTATGTGAAAAGGGTAGAATGGATGCACCAGGTAGACCAATATTATTTGGTACTACTCAAGAGTTTTTAAGAAATTTTGGATTTAAATCAGTAAATGATTTACCACTTATAGAAGAAGAAACACTTTCAACTATAGAATTAGAAGTGGAAAGTGAAATATTAAAAGAAGAAAATATTTAATTACTTAACCTATTTACAATTAATTAAAATTAGAGTTGAATAAAAAAATAATATGGAATAAATTAATCATTTTTTTTATAAATTATTATATAGAAAATATATATGAAAGATGATTATTATGATAAAAACACTAAGTAAGAAAATTTACATATTTTTAATTATAGTTATTCTATCAAATAATATTGTATATGCAGATGAATGTGAACAACCCAAAAAAATATATGCATACTCTGCTTTATTAATGGATAAAAAAAGTGGTAGAGTATTATGGGAGAAAAAAGGATATGATCAAAGAGCGATGGCAAGTACAACAAAAATAATGACTTGCATTGTAGCTCTTGAATCATGTAAACTTGATGAAATTGTTAAGGTTAGTAAGAAAGCATCGAAAGCTCCAAGAGTTAAATTAAATATAAAACCTGAAGAAGAATATCATTTAGGAGATTTGCTACATGCTTTAATGTTAATATCATCTAACGATGTCGCAGTTGCAATAGCTGAACATGTAGGTGGATCGACGGAAGAATTTTGTAGCCTAATGACTAAGAAAGCAAAACAAATTGGTGCTATTAATACTTGTTATAAAACACCTAATGGACTTGATGCAGAAGGACATTATACTACAGCATATGATTTAGCACTAATAACTAGATATGCATTAAATAATGAAATGTTTGTAAAGTTAATAAATACTCCGTCTATCAATTTTAGTGAATTGACAAAGGGGAGGAATTTTAATATAAATAATAAAAATGCGTTTTTAAATATGTATAACGGTGCTAATGGCGTAAAAACTGGATATACATCAAAAGCAGGATATTGTTTTGTAGGTTCAGCAAGAAGAAATGACCTAGAGCTTATTTCGGTTGTGTTAGCTTCAGGATGGCCTAATAATAAAACTTATAGATGGAATGATACAACAAAAATTATGGATTATGGATTTAACAACTATAAATCTATGATTGTGTTAGAAGAAGGTAAAAGTATTTGTGGGTTGAAAGTCCAAAAAGGTATTGATAAAGATATTAAGGTGCTAACATCAGATCAAGTTGAAATTACTTTATCGAAAAATGAAAAGGTGGATATAATATATAACGTTAAACCTAAAATCATAGCGCCTGTTGAAGTTGGGCAAAATGTAGGTGAAGCTCAAGTATTTATAGATAATAAATATTATTGCAGCGTTCCTTTAATATCTAATACGAAAATTGAGAAAATTAATTATAATTATGTTTTTAACAAGGTATTTAAATCGTTTTTTAATATTATAGGAAATGCAAATTAAAAACAAAATATCAACTATATATAGAAAGAAGGACGTACAATGGAAGTTAGATTACAAAAATATTTGGCTGATGCTGGTATAGCTTCTAGAAGAAAAGCGGAAAAGTTAATACAAGAAGGTAAGGTTTCTGTTAATGGAAATGTTATTAAAGAATTAGGAAGTAAGATAGATACAAAAAAAGATATTGTAAGATATGAAGGTGAAATAGTTAAGAAAAATACAGATATAATTTATATTATGTTAAATAAACCTATCGGGTATATTACAAGTGTCTCAGATGAAAAAGGTCGAAAAACGGTTATGGATTTATTAGATGTTGGCGTTAGGGTATATCCAATAGGAAGACTTGATTTAAATACAAGTGGGTTATTGTTACTAACAAACGATGGTGACTTAACATATAGACTTACACACCCTAAACATGAAGTTGAAAAAAAATATATTGTTACTGTAAAAGGAACACCAGATAAGAATAAATTAGATGAACTTAGAAAGGGAGTAGACTTAGTAGATTATAAAACGTCTTATTCCAAAATTAAAATATTAAATACAGAAAAAGATAATACAAAATTACAAGTAATAATACATGAGGGTAAAAACAGACAAATACGAAGAATGTTTGAATATATTGATTGTCCCGTAATTAAATTAAGAAGGATAGCAATAGGAAGGTTGAAAATAGAAGGTTTGACTAAAGGCACATATAGATATCTTACCAAAGAAGAAGTTGATTATTTAAAAAGAATATAGAGGTGTAAATAATGTTTGAACCACGAATTACAGATACTGTTCAAGGAATTATAAAGGATTATATATATGAAGGAGATGTTGTAATTGATGCAACTGTTGGCAATGGATTTGATACTGTATTTTTAGCAGAGCAAGTTGGTGAAAATGGGGAAGTTTATGGTTTTGATATTCAAGACATTGCCATAGAACAGACAAAAATTAGATTAAATCAAAGAAAATTAATGGATAGAGTGACACTAATAAAAGATTCGCATGAAAATATTAATAAATATGTAAAAAGTTCTGTCAAAGCTGCCATGTTTAATTTAGGATATCTCCCTAAAGGGGATAAAAAAATTATTACAAAACCAGAATCTACTATAAAATCTATTGAACAAATTATTGATATGTTAGAAAGCAATGGTCTAATATCAATAATTTCTTATTATGGACATGAAGGTGGTAAAGAGGAAAAAGATGTAGTTGAATTATATTTAGGAGAACTTAATAATAAGAAATATGATGTTATTACAGTTAAATATGAGAATAGAAAAATGAATGCTCCAATCATATATTTAGTTAGAAAAAAATAATCATAACCAATTTTGGAATTTACTTGAAATATGTAACAGATTACTGTAAAATGATAATTGGTGAAAGTTGCATTGTTTTATATTAACATAAAAATGGAGGGTTAATGCATGAGTATTCAAAACATGATCAATGAACTCACTAACCGTCGAAATGCTATTGAAAAAGGTAGAGAAGAAGCAGTTAACAAATTACATGCTGATTCTAAGTTGACGGCTAGAGAAAGAATTGAAGACTTACTTGACACTAATAGTTTTGTTGAAGTTGGTGCTTTTATTAAGCAACGTGCAACAGATTTTAATTTGAGTGTTAAGGATACTCCAGCTGATGGCGTTGTAACTGGCTATGGTACTATTGAAGGTAAATTAGTATATGTATACAGCCAAGATGTAACAGTTCTTGGAGGTGCATTAGGTGAAATGCACGCTAAGAAAATATGTGCTGTTTATGATATGGCTATGAAAATGGGCGCTCCAATCATTGCATTACTTGATTCTGCAGGTATTAGACTTCAAGAATCAACAGATGCACTTAATGGATTTGGACAAATTTTCTTAAAACAAACGCTAGCGTCAGGAGTTGTACCACAAATTACTGCTGTTCTTGGAACATGCGGAGGAGGAGCTACTTTAATTCCTTCTTTATCAGATTTTGTATTTATGACTAAAAAAAATACAAGCTTATTTGTCAACAGTCCTAATGCTCTAGATAGTAAATCAGAGACTTTAGAATCAATAGCAAGTGCTGATTTCCATTCTAAAGAAACTGGAATTGTTGATTTTGTATGTGAAGATGAAAAAGATCTTTTATCACAATTAAGAAGTTTCATTAATTTATTACCTTCAAATAATTTTGAAGAATCTCCAATTGTTGAAACAAATGATGATCTTAACAGGATTTCTAATGAATTAAATGAAAGTATACCTGAAAATATGGCTACAGGTTTTGATATGAGAATGGTTATCTCTAATGTAGCTGATGATAAATTATTTGTAGAAACTAAAGCTAATTATGAAAATTCTATGGTTACTGGATTTATCAGATTGAACGGACAAACTGTAGGTGCAGTTGGAAATCAAAGTATTGAAACTGATGGGTTACTTACATCTAGTGCATGTGAAAAAGTAACTAAATTTGTTGGATTTTGTGATTCTTTTAATGTACCAGTAGTTACATTTACAGATGTTGCTGGATTTAATGCTACAGTAGCTGAAGAAAAAACAGGTATATCTAAAAAAGTTTCCAAATTACTTTCAGCATTTGCTAATGCTACAGTTCCAAAAGTTAATGTTGTTGTAGGTAGAGGATTTGGTACTGCATATATTGCTATGAATAGTAAACATGTAGGAGCGGATTTTGTATATGCATGGCCTAATAGCGAAATTGCTATGATGAATTCTGATTCAGCTATAAGAATTATGTATGCAGATGAATTAAGTAATTCAGAAGTTACAAATGAAGAAATTAGTAAAAAGACTGCTGAGTATCAAGAACTTCAAACAAGTCCATATGCTGCAGCAAGCAGAGGATATATTGATGATATTATTGAACCAGCAGCTACTAGAAAACGTGTTATTGCTGCATTAGAAATGTTATTTAGTAAAAGAGAATCAAGACCTGAAAAAAAACATGGAACTGTTTAAATGAGGTGAATATATGAGTAAATTATCAGAAGGTTTGATTGCACTTATTAGTGGGATGGGTATAGTATTTATTGTACTTATACTAATTGCCTTTATTATATGGTTGTTTAAATTTATTGATCAACCTAAGAAAAAAGAAGTTGTAGTTCCAGAAAGTGTACCTACTCAGGTTACAATAGAGGAAGATGAAACAGATGATTTAGAACTAGTAGCTGTTATTAGTGCTGCTATCGCTGCATCTCTTAATACTACAACTGATAAATTACAGGTAAAATCTTTTAGGAAAATTGGTTCCACTAGATCAAAATGGTAATTTAGAGATGAACATAGACTTTTTCTTAAAATTATTAGCGAATATATGATAGGAGGATATTTATCATGAGAAATTTTCAAGTTACTGTTAATGGTAATATATATGAAGTTGCTGTAGAAGAAGTAGGAAATGGACAAGTTGCAGCTCCTGTATCTGCACCAAAAACAGTTTCTACTCAAGCAGCAGCTCCTGCAAAAAAAACAGCTGCAGCATCAGCTCCAGCGGGAGCTACAAAAGTAACTGCTCCAATGCAAGGTAAAATCGTAGACGTTAAAGTATCTGGAGGACAACAAGTACAAGAAGGAGATGTATTAGCTATATTAGAAGCTATGAAGATGGAAAATGAAGTTGTAGCTCCAAAAGCTGGTACAGTTGCTTCTGTAAATGTTTCAGCAGGACAAAGTGTTGAAACAGGAGATTTAATCGTATCTCTAAACTAAGAATTAAACATAGTAGGGAGGTAACTCGATAATGGAATTTTGGAGTAGGCTTGGAGATGCATTTGTTGGATTTGGTGAAAGTACGGGAATTTACCATATCTGTCATAACTTTTTTGCCGGAAATGCTTGGGGTAATGTAGTTATGATTCTATTAGCATTAGGCTTAATGTATCTAGCTATAAAGAAAGAATATGAACCATTATTATTATTACCAATATCATTTGGTATGTTATTAGTTAACTTACCTTTAAGTGGTGTTATGGATAAACCTGTAGGAGATCAAATAGGTGGATTACTTCATTATCTATATCAAGGTGATGAACTTGGAATATTTCCACCATTGATCTTTATGGGTGTAGGTGTTATGACGGATTTTGGGCCTTTATTAGCAAATCCAAAGAGTTTTTTACTTGGTGCAGCTGCACAATTTGGAATATTTTTCGCTTTTTTTGGTGCATTAGTACTTGGGTTTACACCCGAAGAAGCGGCGTCAATTGGTATTATAGGTGGAGCTGATGGTCCTACAGCTATTTTTACAACTATACAGTTGGCTCATCATTTGCTTGGACCTATAGCGGTTGCTGCATATTCGTATATGTCATTAGTACCTATTATTCAACCACCAATTATGAGAGCGTTAACTACTAAAGAAGAACGTATGATTAAAATGGATCAATTAAGACCAGTTTCTCACTTAGAGAAAGTATTGTTTCCAATAATCGTTACAATTGTTGTAATACTTATCTTACCTTCAACGGCACCACTTATTGGTATGCTTATGTTTGGTAATTTAATAAAAGTTTCTGGCGTTACAGAAAAACTTGCGGATACAGCATCTAATGCACTAATGTATATGATTACAATATTCTTAGGTATTACTGTTGGAGCTACAGCGAGTGCTGAAAAATTTATATCATGGGATACAGCTAGTATAGTAATATTAGGATTACTTGCTTTTTCAATTGGTACTGCAGCAGGAGTTCTATTTGGAAAACTTATGTGTAAAGCATCTGGTGGTAAAGTTAACCCACTAATAGGTGCTGCTGGTGTATCAGCTGTTCCAATGGCGGCTAGAGTTGTTCAAAAAGTAGGACAAAAAGAAAACCCATCAAACTTCCTATTAATGCATGCTATGGGACCTAACGTAGCGGGTGTTATTGGATCTGCTGTTGCAGCAGGGGTATTCTTAACATTATATAAATAATGTGTTTGGTTATAAAATAATTATGAATTAAAATATACTTATAAAAAAGAATTACGTTGAACTTAGAGTTCTTAAAGTCAATGATTATAGGAGGTTTAAGATATGGCTGTGGAAAAAAGACCTGTAAAAATTACAGACACCATACTTAGAGACGCTCACCAATCATTAATAGCCACTAGAATGAAAACTGAAGATATGCTTCCTATTGTTGAGAAATTAGATAAAGTAGGATATCATTCAGTTGAATGTTGGGGTGGAGCAACATTTGATGCTTGCTTGCGTTTCCTTAAAGAAGATCCATGGGAAAGACTTAGAAAGTTAAGAGCTGGATTTAAAAATACAAAATTACAAATGTTACTTAGAGGACAAAATATATTAGGATATAGACATTATGCAGATGATGTAGTTGAATATTTTGTTCAAAAAACAATTTATAATGGTATTGATATATTACGTATATTTGATGCACTAAATGACCCAAGAAACTTAAAGACTGCAATTAATGCAACAAAAAAAGAAGGTGGTCATGCACAAGTTGCTATTTCATATACACTTAGTGAAGTGCATACATTAGAATATTATACTAAGCTTGCAAAACAATTAGAAGAAATGGGAGCTGACTCAATTTGTATTAAAGATATGGCTGGACTTTTAGTTCCATATTCAGCAACTGAGTTAGTTAAAGCATTGAAAGAAACCGTAAAAGTTCCTATTCAATTACATGCTCATTATACTAGTGGTGTTGCTGCTATGACTTACTTAAAAGGTGTAGAAGCTGGTGCAGATATAATTGATACTGCAATGTCTCCATTCTCTATGGGAACAGCTCAACCTGCTACTGAAGTTATGGTAGAAACATTTAAAGGAACACCTTATGATACTGGATTTAATCAAGATTTATTAGCTGAAATAGCTGATTATTTCAGACCTCAAAGAGAAAAAGCTCTTGAAACTGGATTAATGAATCCAAAAGTATTAGGTGTTAATATCAAAACATTATTATATCAAGTTCCAGGTGGTATGTTATCTAACTTAGTGTCACAACTTCAAAAACAAAATGCAGAGGAAAAATTCTATGATGTTCTTGAAGAAATACCAAGAGTTAGAGCAGATTATGGATATCCACCACTTGTAACACCTTCTAGTCAGATTGTTGGTACTCAAGCAGTACTTAACGTTCTTTCTGGTGAAAGATATAAGATGATTACAAAAGAATCTAAAGCATTAGTAAGAGGAGAATATGGAAGAACTCCAGTACCTATTACTAAAGAAGTTAAAAAGACTATTATCGGAAAAGAAAAACAAATTACTTGTCGTCCAGCGGATTTAATTGAGCCAGAACTTGATAAAATTGAAGCAGAAATGAAGAGATATAAACAACAAGATGAAGATGTTTTATCTTATGCTTTATTCTCACAAGTAGCAGAAGATTTCTTTAAGTTTAGGGAAGCACAACAAACAAAAGTTGATCCTAATATGGCTGATAAGGATAACAAAGTATATCCTGTATAATATTATAATGAAAAACTGGTGCCTTAGGTGCCAGTTTTTTATTGCCTAAATAATTTAATGCATTACTCTGGAATAAAAAATATTGTAATATTAATTACATTACTATATAATAAAGAAATAAAAGAAAAGGAATTAATTTGTGTAGAGAGGTAAAATTATGCATAGACAGAATGATTTGATGAATAGGATTAATAATTCCTATCCAAAACTTAGTAAAGGCCAGAAATTATTAGCTAATTATATATTAGACCATTATGATAAAGCTGTTTTTTTAACTGCTTCTAAGCTAGGGAAAATAGTGGGTGTTAGTGAGTCTACAGTTGTAAGATTTGCTAATGAGCTGGGTTATGATGGTTATCCAAAGCTCCAAAGAGCTCTTGAAGAATTAGTTAAAACAAAACTAACTTCATTTCAAAGGGTAAAGGTAACATCAGATAGAATAGATAAAAAACATGTTCTTAAATCGGTTTTACAATCAGATGCTGAAAAGATTAAATATACTTTAGAAGAAATAGATGAAGATATATTCAACCAAGCAGTTGATATGATTTTAGGTGCAAGAAAAATATATATTTTAGGCGTCAGAAGCTGTGCGTCTTTAGCAGGGTTTCTAGGATTCTATTTCAATCTAATGTTTGATAATACTAAACTTATTCATACTAACAGTGTTAGTGAAATGTTTGAACAAATATATCGAATTGGACCAGAAGATGTTGTAATCGGCATTAGCTATCCAAGATATTCAAAACGTACTATAAAAGCTATGGAATTCTCAAAAAATAGAAATGCTAAGTTAATAGCTATTACAGATAGCCTTTTATCTCCATTAATACAATTTTCAGATTGTAGCTTAATTGCAAGGAGTGATATGGCGTCATTTGTTGATTCGTTAGTTGCACCACTTAGTTTAATTAATGCATTAATAGTTGCTTTGTGTATTAAGAAAAAAGATGAAGTATTAGATACATTGGAGAACTTAGAAATGATATGGAATGAGTATCAGGTGTATGATAATGATGATGATTATAATAAAAAAAATATTGATTTGATAGAATAATAATTAGGTAATTGCAAAACTAGGAATTATAATTCTTTACATACAATATGTATCTCTTATTAGAAGCGGGAACCCAACATATTGTATTAAAGAATCAACTGATGTATTTTTGCAATTACTTAATAGAATAATATTTTTTGAAAGGAATTGAAGATAATTTGAAAAAAGTTTTAATAGTTGGAGGTGGACCAGCGGGCATGATGACAGCTATTATTGCTGCAAGAAATGGATGCCAAGTCCACCTCTTTGAAAAAAATGAAAAGTGTGGTAAAAAATTATATATTACAGGTAAGGGTAGATGTAATATTACAAATGCCTCTGATGTAGAAGAATTATTAAGTAATGTGACAACGAATAGTAAATTTTTGTATAGTGCTTTTTATTCAATGGACAGTTATCAACTTATTGATTTTTTTAATAATATTGGTTTGAAAACTAAAATTGAAAGAGGTAACAGAGTATTTCCAGTATCAGATAAATCATCTGATGTAATAAGTGCTTTAACAAAAGAAATGAACAGATTAGGTGTTAATATTCATTTAAATACAATAGTGAAAGATATTTTAGTTAATAATCAAATAATCGATGGTATATTGCTAAAAGATAAATCAGTAATTAAAGGAGATTATGTAATAATTGCAACTGGAGGGCTATCATATCCTTCAACAGGTTCAACGGGCGATGGCTATAAATTTGCAAAAAAATATAATCATTCTATAAATAAAACTTATCCTTCCTTAGTACCATTAGAAATTAAGGAAGATTGGATAAAAGAATTACAAGGACTATCTTTGAAAAATGTAAATATAACAATAAAAATTAAAGATAAAATTATTTATGAGAATTTTGGCGAAATGATATTTACACATTTTGGGGTATCTGGTCCATTAATTATATCAGCCAGTAGGTTTTTAATTCCTTATACAGGTGATAAACTTACTTTATCAATTGATTTAAAGCCATCTTTAGATATAAAAAAACTTGATAATAGAATTTTAAAAGACTTTAATAAGTATACTAGAAAACAATTTAAGAACTCGTTAGATGATTTATTACCTAGAAAATTAATACCTGTAATAATTGAATTATCAGGAATAGATAAAGATAAGAGAGTAGATCAAATATCAAAAGAAGAAAGATTACAATTAGTAAATGTAATTAAACATTTGACATGCCATATAATAAAAACAAGGGACTATAATGAAGCAATTATAACTTATGGAGGCATCAATGTTAAAGAAATTAATCCAATGACAATGGAATCTAAAAAAGTTGAAAACTTGTATTTTATTGGGGAAGTTCTAGATCTTGATGCATTAACAGGTGGATACAATTTGCAAATAGCCTTTTCAACTGGATATTTAGCAGGTCTTGCAGTAAGTGAAAAATAATAGGTAATGGCAATTATTTATTGAATAATATATTAAGTAAGTCAAACTATGAATTAGAATTACTTAATTAGATAATATTTAAAGATAGGGGTGAGATAATGGTATCCATAAGAGGAGCTATAACAGTTGATAATAACACTAAAGAAGATATAATAAATGAGACCAAATTATTACTAGAAGAGATATTAAAGAGAAATAATATTAATATAGATGAAATAATATCTATTATATTTACGGCTACAGACGATCTAACTGCTGCATATCCTGCAATAGCAGCTAGAGAATTAGGAATTGTTAATGCATCTTTATTATGTGTTAGTGAAATGCATGTAGAAAATAGTTTGGATAAATGTATAAGAATTATGATGCATATCCAACAAGAAGTACTACAAAAAGATATGAGACATGTTTATTTGAAAAAAGCAGAAAGTTTAAGACCTGATTTACTAAATAAATGAAATTAATTAAACTTAGTATTGACAGTTTGATAAATACAGTTTATAGTTTATTATTGGTGACAATATTATTGCGGAGGGAATTTTGTGGAAATAATTAATATAGCAATAGATGGCCCAGCTGGAGCTGGTAAAAGTACCATTGCTAAAACAATTGCAAAAAAGTTAAATATAATATACATAGATACAGGTGCAATGTATAGGGCATTTGGACTTTATTGTATAAGAAACAATATTTCAAGTGATAGTAATGAAATAAATAATATCCTAGATGATATAGATATAAGTATATATCATGTGAATGGTGAACAACAAGTAATTCTCAATAATGAAAATGTAAATGAATTTATTAGAGATGAAGAAGTAGGAAAAATGGCTTCAGAAATATCTGTAAATAAAAATGTAAGACTTAAACTTGTTGAACTTCAAAGAAAATTAGCTACAAAAGAAAGTATTGTTATGGATGGTAGAGATATAGGCACTTATGTATTGCCTAATGCAACAATAAAAATTTACCTAAATGCAAATGTTGAAACAAGAGCTATAAGACGTCATAAAGAATTACAAGATAAAGGCATTATAAAACAACTAGAACTAGTAAAAGAAGAGATTAAACAAAGAGATTATAGAGACATGAATAGAGATTTTGCTCCTCTTACAAAAGCAGAAAATGCAATTGAAATAGATACTTCCAATTTAACAATTAATCAAGTTGTTGATAAGATTATTAATTATATACAAGAATTTACTGAAATTTAACTACATTTTATTAATGTTTTAATATAATATTTTGGATTCAATGTATTATTAATGAAAGGAAGAAAAATATGAAGGTTCTTGTTGCGAAATCTGCAGGCTTTTGTTTTGGTGTTGATAAAGCTGTGAAAACAGTATATGACAATATAGATAATAAACCATTGTATACATATGGACCTATTATTCATAATAATCAGGTTGTTAAAGATTTAGAAGATAAAGGTATAAAAGTAATTAATAGCCTAGAAGAATTAATTACATTACCTAAAGGGAAAGTTATAATTAGGTCTCATGGAGTGGGACAACAGGTATATAATTATATTACTGAAAATGGATTTGAAGTTATTGATGCAACATGCCCTTTTGTAAAGAAAATTCATCGTATTGTAAATGATTATAGCAAAATAGGTGATACTATAATTATAGTAGGTAATCCAAACCATCCTGAAATTATTGGAATACAGGGTTGGAGTACTTCGAAGCCCTTTATTATACAGAGCAAAGAGGACGCAGAAAAACTTAATTTAGATATTAATACTCCTTTATGTGTTGTTGCTCAGACAACATTCAATAATCTAAAATATAAAGAAATAATTGAAATATTTCTAAAAAAAGGGTATTATGTAAATATAAAAGATACAATCTGTAGTGCAACAAAGAAAAGACAAGAAGAAGCTATTCATTTATCAAAGAAAGTAGATAAAATGTTAGTGGTAGGTGGAAAGCACAGTTCTAATACTAAAAAGTTATACCAATTATGTAAGAATCAATGTGATAATACTTATCACATTGAAACTATAGAAGATTTGGAGTTGCTTGGTTTTGGTAATAATGAAACAATAGGAATTACAGCAGGAGCTTCAACTCCAATGAACATTATCCAGGAGGTTATTACACATGTCAGAAGTACAGAATAATATTAGTTTTGAAGAAATGTTAGAACAATCCCTAAAATCAATTCACAGGGGAGAAATAGTTGAAGGGACAGTTATAGATGTAAACGATAATGAGATTTATGTTAATATTGGATACAAATCTGATGGTATTATACCTAAGAGCGAATACTCAAACAATCCAGAAATTAACTTAAAAGATGTGGTTAAATCAGGAGATAAATTAAACGTAAAAGTTCTTCGTGTTAATGATGGAGAAGGTCAAGTATTACTTTCTTATAAAAGAATACTTGCTGAACAAGGAATTAAAAATATTGAAGAATACTATAAAAATAAAGAGAAACTTACTGCAAAAGTATCCCTTGTACTTGCAGGTGGGTTAGTAGCCATCGTAGATGAAGTAAGAATTTTTATACCTGCATCTTTAGTATCAGATGAATATGTAGAAAACTTGAAAGACTATTTAGGAAAAGAAATCACATTTGTAATTAGCGAATGTAACCTTAAAAAAGGTCGCATCATTGGAAACAGAAAACAACTTTTATTAGAAGATAAAAAAAGTATGATTAAAGAAACAATGGAAAAATTAGAAGTTGGAATGGTTTCAAAAGGTAATATTAAAAATATTACAGATTATGGTGCATTTGTTAACATTGATGGAGTTGATGGTTTAATTCATATTTCTCAAATGTCTTGGGGAAGAGTTAAAAAACCAAGTGATGTTGTAAGTGTTGGTGAGGAAGTAAAAGTAAGAGTAATTGGCATTGACAAAGAAAAAAATAAAATATCATTATCAATGAAATTTGATGAAGAAAATCCTTGGATTGACGCTTCAACAAAATATGCAGTTGGTAATGTTGTTGAAGGTACTGTAGCAAGAATGACAGATTTTGGTGCATTTATTGAATTACAAGCAGGAGTTGATGCGTTATTACATGTATCTCAAATATCTAAAAAACATGTTGAAAAACCATCTGATGAATTAAAAATTGGTCAAAAAGTTACTGCTAAAGTATTAGATTTTAATGAAGAATCTAAAAAAATCAGTTTAAGTATGAGAGCACTTGAAGAAGAAACAAATGCTAATGAAGAACAAGAAGAAGTTAAAGAAGAAGCAAATAATTAATTATATTTATATTGATTTATTATAATAGAATAGGGCTACAAAAAGTATAATATATATTTTTTGTAGTTTTATTTTTAACTAAATAAAATTATAACTAAAAATATTTACATAAGCCTAGTTTTGCAATTACCTAACTTAATATTACATAATAAAGGAGCATGATATAATAGTGATAAATAATTATGAAGATTTTAAAGATGCTGTTTTTAAACTCTCTAGTATTGATTTAGATGCTTACAAAGAAAGGCAAATGAAAAGACGAATTGATTCATTAATAAAAAAAAATAAAGCAGATAATTATCAGGAATTTATTGATAAATTAAAAATTGATAAAAAATTATATGAAGAATTTATTAATTATTTAACTATAAACGTATCTGAATTTTATAGAAACCCTGCACAATGGATGGTTTTAGAGAAAGATATTTTTCCATTTCTATTAGAAAGATTTTCTGGCAACTTAAAGATATGGAGTTCAGCCTGTTCAACAGGAGACGAACCATATTCTTTAGCTATGCTTCTTAGTAAATTTGTACCATTAAATAAAATAAAGATTATTGCAACTGATATAGATAAACAAGTTCTAGAAAAAGCTAGGTTGGGACTATATAAAGAAAAAAGTATTGAAGGATTGCCGAAAGAGTTTAAGAGTAAGTACTTAAAACAAGTTGGAAGTTCATATCAAATAACTGATGATATTAAAAAATGTATTGAGTTTAAACAACTTAATTTACTTAAAGATTCTTATCCAACTCAATGTGATTTAATAGTATGTCGTAACGTATTAATATACTTTACTGATGAAGCAAAAGATGGGATTTATAGAAAATTTAATAAATCACTTAAAAAAGATGGAATATTATTTGTTGGTAGTACAGAACAAATTATTCAATCAGCTGAATATAGTTTTTCACCAATGAAATCTTTCTTTTATAAGAAAGATGCATAATGTGATTCATGAACTCGCTTATAATTTATAGGTTAATATGGAACTTGTTTTCTTAAGTATTATAAATTACTTAGTATGTTATTACATAGTTTTAGAATGAAGATATTATCGTTAAAGATATTTTCTTTTAATAGAAGATAGTTTGTATTTTCTTTAATTGATGAATTAAAAATTTGTTCATTTTCAATAATGTAGGAATCTGGTAGAGGTATGAATATACCTCTTTTTTTTATATAACAGTTTTCTCTTGTAGCTTTTGTTTTATTTTTTTTGTTAATATATTTAGCTACTTGTTTATGTACTGCTTCATCCTCAGATTTAATATAATAATAATCTTTATAATTTTTAAAATAATACTTGAGTTCATCTTCAAGTAAAGATATTTTTATAAATATTGATTCATTATTCAGGTCTATACAATAATATTGATTAGTTTGATTGTAAGTAAAAGGACAAATATTATTGGTTTTAAGATAAATATCCATAGTACTAGTTGTATAATTAACTTTATTAATAGTATATAATAAATTTTGTTGTTTCATGCAATTATAAAAGTCAATGTGCTCATGTATATTTAGTATTTTTGTTAATCCTATTATATCGTCTTCATTGTGTTTTAATAAAATCGTTTTTAAAATAGTATTACCAGTTTTAAGGAAAGCAATAAACCTGTCAATTAGTTCGCCACCAGAAAATTTATCTTCTCTATAAATATTTAAATATTGCTCAATAGTCTTTTGTTTACAATTGTTAAGGTTTAATATATGTTTACAAGGTCTTACTAATTTATAGATATCAATGCTATCATAGTTTGTTATATCAAATTCAAGTGTATAAAATGATGCTCTGTTAGTTATAAATGGTATGTCAAATGAAGTACCGTTAAAATGTATTAGCTGGTTATAATCTTTACTAAAATTGATAAAGTTATGTAAAATATTATATTCATCGTTCTCGTTTTCACTGAGCCATTGAATAATAAATGGTTTATTATCAACGAAATATGTACATCCTATTAAATAAATCATGTTTTTCTTATATGAAAATCCTGTTGTTTCAATATCAAAAAACAATACCTTATTAATATCAGGATATCTCTTTTCTATATATGTTATATCTATATCAATTTCTTTATTTATTGTAATCATTAAACCAACTCCTAATTTATAATAACTTGAATTACTGTATCAGTTTATTATAAAACAATTGAAGTATTATATCAATGAGGCTCTAGTTCTTCTCAATATCCATCCATTACATAGGGTTTTCCTATAAATTCAAAGAGTTCGTACTCATAATATTCATGCCGTACATACTTTTTTATATAAATAGATTTACCGCCGCTTATATCTATTTTGTAGATAATACTAGGAAGTTTAACTAATATCATGTAATCTTCATATGTCAAATCATTTGTGTAGATTGTCATACCGTGGTTATATTTAAATTCTCTGTAAATTTTTCTTTTTATAGTATGATTACCTAAGTCAGTCATAAATTCAATAATATCTGCCTTGTTAGTAATGGCTAACTTTGAGAATTCATTGCCCTTTTCATAATTATACTTAGTAATTTTAATTGATGTAATATCTTTAGGATTAATATTAAAGTAAGTTACAACATTAGTTGTATAGATAAATTCAAAATAAATTATATAAATAATAAATACAATAATACATCCTAATATTATTAAACAAATAAATTTTTTAGTTTTTTTCAACCGAACCCCTCATTTATATATTTTTTAAGAATATGTAAAAACTTTAAAGTGATACGCCATTATTTGATCGAAAAAGTTCAACATGATACTTCTCTAAATTATTTTGATCAAAATAAATTTTTGCATATAAATCTTCTGTTTTATCAAAAGGTAATAGAAGATGATAGCCGCTCTTAATTAAGCAATCTTCTTTTTCGGTTTTATAAATACATTCAACGCATGCTGTTACATAACTTCCAATCTTAACCCAAGGAGAAGGGATTATACGTACCACAGAGCCCTCAGAACAAAGACCCTTTTTTTTCAAGGTTTCAAGTTTGCGTCTATTATAAGTGTTTTTAATTTTAAGTCCCATACTCAAAATAATCCACAAACCACCATTTAATATGAATGCCCAACTACCGTCTATAATTAAAAATATTATCCCTATTAAGAAAAATGGAATACCAAATAAGAATAAAAAAAACTTATATAGCCTTTTCCAAGGGGTTTCTACAATTTTCATCAAAATCACCTCCAAAATTTGAAAAAAGATTAATATTAAATAAGTCTAGCGAATCATTTATTATTAAAACTTCCATAAATAAATACCCATTGGCTGGGTTAAGTACTCACTAAAAAGTTTGATCAAGGTAGTTAAATAAATACTACATATTATTTACATATGGTTTACCCATAAATTCAAAAAATTTATCGTCACCAACCTTAATATAATTAGCTCGTTTATGCGTAGATGCAATTATAGATCTACCACCTCCAATATCTAATGTGTAAATAATATCTGGAAGAATAATTATTATTTGGTAACATTTAGATGTTGAACATCTAGTCATTACACTATTTTTATGTTTAGATTTAAAGTCTTGGTATACTTTTCTTTTTATAGTATGATTACCTAAGTTAGACATAAATTTAATAATATCTTTCTTGTTAGTTAGTTCTGATGATGAAAGTTTGTTGTTGTCTAATGAGTCATCAAAATTATATTCAGTAATTAGAATCTTTTCCACGTTTTTAGGATTAATATTAAAGTAATTTATAATATTAGATGTATAAATAAACTCGAAATAAATTATATAAATAATAAATATAATAAAAAACAAAATACATCCTAATAGTACTAAACTAATAAATTTCTTAGCCTTATTCAACCTAATCCCCCCTTAGATATTACATTATTAAGATTACTACAAAATAATAATAATGTAAATAAGAACTAAAAAGTTGGAGGAGCCTTCAATGGCGTTAGATGGGTAAGATACTCAACAAAAAGTATAATACGTATATAGAAAAATTATAATACGTATATAACTGTTGAAAAGTTTTATCTTTTTATGTAAAATACATATATATGTTGTTTACTATGTTTATCTTATTGAAAAGAGATATTTAAATAGACGGAGGATTATAATGGATAAAATAAAAATAGATATATCACATGAGGAGAGTTTAAAGCAAAAGAAAATCATGGATGAATTATCTAAACAGATAAAAGCTAAAGGATTAAAATATCATGTTTCAACATTTGGTTGTCAAATGAATGCTCATGATTCTGAGAAATTAAAAGGAATACTAGAGGAAATTGGTTACGAAGCAACTGATAATGAAAAAGATGCTGACTTTGTAATATATAATACATGTTGTGTTAGAGAAAATGCAGAACTTAAAGTATATGGTAGACTTGGAGCTCTTAAAAATAATAAAAAGCATAAACCTAACATGCTAATAGCACTATGCGGATGTATGATGCAACAAGATACTGTAATAAAAGAAATAAAAAGAGCATACAAACATGTAGATATTTTGTTTGGAACTCATAATTTATATAAATTAGCAGAATTAATTCAAACTAGATTAGAAACTGGTAAAATGGTTATTGATATATGGGAAAATTATAAAGAAATTGTTGAAGATTTACCTAGCATTAGAAAGTTTAAATTTAAAGCAAGTGTTAATGTAATGTTTGGGTGCAATAATTTTTGTACTTATTGTATTGTTCCTTATGTAAGAGGAAGAGAAAGAAGTAGAAAACCACAAGATATTATAAATGAAATACAAGGATTAGTTGATGACGGGGTGAAGGAAATTACTTTACTTGGTCAAAATGTTAATTCATATGGTAAAAATCTTGAACAACCTATATCATTTGCAAGATTGATACAAGAAATCGAAAAAATTGATGGGCTTGAAAAAATTAGATTTATGACTTCTCATCCAAAAGATTTATCAGATGAACTTATAGAAGTAATAGGAAAATCAAAAAAATTATGTAGCCATATTCATTTACCATTTCAATCAGGTAGCACAAGGATTCTTAAAAAAATGAATAGAAAGTATACTAAAGAGAGCTATTTAGAACTAGTTAAAAAGATTAAAGAAGTAAGACCTGATGCTGCACTTACAACAGATATAATTGTTGGATTCCCTGGTGAAACTGAAGAAGATTTTTTGGAAACTTTAGATGTGGTTAAACAAGTTGAATTTGATAATGCATTTACATTTTTATATTCTATTAGAACTGGTACTCCAGCAGCAACAATGGAAGATCAAGTTCCAGAGAATGTTGCAAAAGAACGTTTTAATAGACTTCTAGACGTGCTTAATGATATTGTTAATAAAAAAAGCCTTGAAAAAGTTGGAGGTATTTATAATGTTCTAGTAGAGCATATTAATAAGCAAGATGAAAACTTAGTATCTGGTAGACTTGGAAGTAATCATCTTGTACATTTTAAGGGAAGCAAGGATTTAATTGGTAAAATTGTACCTGTTAAAATAATTGAATCAAAAGTATATTATTTAATTGGAGAACAAGTGGAGAGAAAAGAGGTTACTAATGAAAAATAAATTATCACCTATGATGCAGCAATACATGGATTTAAAAGATCAATATAAAGATTGTATCTTATTTTTTAGATTAGGTGATTTCTATGAAATGTTTTTTGATGATGCAAAATTAGCTTCAAGAGAATTAGGAATTACATTAACAGGCAGAGATTGTGGGCAAGCTGAAAGAGCACCAATGTGTGGTGTTCCCCATCATTCAGCTGAAAATTATATAAATAAACTAATTAAAAAAGGATATAAGGTTGCTATATGTGAGCAAGTTGAAGATCCTAAGCTGGTTAAAGGAATTGTTAAACGTGATGTAATAAGAATTGTTACTCCTGGTACTAATTTAAATATGCAATCATTAGATGAATCAAAGAATAATTATCTAATGAGTATTTATCAGGATAAACATAAATATGGGATATCTCTTGTGGATATAACTACAGGAGATTTTCTTGTAACAGAAGTTGATAGTGAAAGAAAACTAATTGATGAAATTGGTAAATTTGTTCCTACAGAAATTATATGTAATGAGAATATTACTGAAAATAATGATTTAATGGAAATGATTAAAAATAGATTTCATTCATATGTTAGTGAACAAGAAGAGTGGTATTTTGACTATAGTAGATGTGTAGGTAAGATAAAAGAACAATTTGCTGTAGCTACAATAGACGGATTAGGAATTAAGGGATTTAATGAAGGGATATGTGCAGTAGGGGCATTGCTTGAGTATTTATTTACTACACAAAAAAACAATATATCTCATATTACAAAGATAACGCCTTATTTATCAGAAGCTTATATGATGGTAGATTTGTCCTCAAAAAGAAATCTAGAATTAGTAGAAACCCTTAGGGAAAAAGAAAGAAAGGGTTCTTTGTTATGGGTTTTAGATAAAACTAAAACTGCTATGGGTTCTAGACTTCTAAGAAAATGGATTGAACAGCCTCTTTTATTAAAAGATGATATCGAAAATAGATTAGATGGAATACAAGAACTAAAGGACAAACCTATTATTGCAGAGGAGTTAAAGGAGTTTTTAAATCCAATATATGATTTAGAAAGACTTATGAGTAAGATAAGTTTAAAAACTGCAAATTGTAGAGATTTAACAGCTTTCAAAACTTCTTTAGAAATGTTACCATTTATTAAAAAATTATTAAGTGAATGCTCTTGTAATTATATTACTAATATAAAAGAAGATTTTGATGATCTTAGAGATATATTCGATCTAATCGAAAGGGGAATTATCGATGATCCACCAATATCTATAAAAGATGGTGGAATTATTAAAACAGGGTATCACCAACAAGTAGATAAACTAAGAGAAGCTGGTACTAGAGGTAAACAATGGATAGCTGAACTAGAAGCAAAAGAAAAAGAATTAACAGGTATTAAGAATCTAAAGATTAAGTTTAATAAAGTATTTGGATATTACATTGAAATTACAAAATCTAATTTGGATTTAGTACCTGATAGATACATAAGAAAGCAAACCTTAGCTAACTCTGAAAGGTATATAACTCCTGAGTTAAAAGAAATGGAAAACACAATTCTAGGAGCAGAAGAAAAAATTATTGCACTTGAATATGAATTATTTGTAGAATTAAGAAATAAGATAGCAATAGAAGTTGAAAGAATTAAGGAAACAGCTAAAAACGTAGCTACATTAGATGTAATATCTTCTCTTGCAGAAGTTGCTACAAGATATAATTATGTTAGACCAATATTAAATAATGAAGGAATAATTGATATAAAAGATGGGAGACATCCTGTAGTAGAAAAAATGATGAATAATGGGATGTTTATTTCTAACGATACTTATCTTGATAAAGAAGAATCTAGATTTTCTATTATTACAGGGCCTAATATGGCGGGTAAATCTACGTATATGAGACAAGTTGCTCTTATTGTTTTAATGGCTCAAATAGGAAGCTTTGTTCCAGCTAGTGATGCTAATATTGGTATTGTAGATAGGATATTTACTAGAGTAGGAGCTTCCGATGACCTTGCTTCAGGTCAAAGTACATTTATGGTTGAGATGACTGAAGTAGCTAATATTTTAAGAAATTCAACTAATAATAGTTTGCTTATTCTTGATGAGATAGGTAGAGGTACTAGTACATTTGATGGACTAAGTATTGCCTGGGCTGTTGTAGAATATATAGTAAATAAAAATAAAATTGGTGCAAAAACATTATTTGCAACTCACTATCATGAACTTACTGAGTTAGAAGGAAAAGTAAGTGGAGTTCAGAATTATTGTGTATCTGTTAAAGAAAATGGCGATGACATTATATTTTTAAGAAAAATTATTAAAGGAAGTACTGATAATAGTTATGGTATACAAGTTGCTAAATTAGCAGGTGTACCTTCTGGTGTTATTGATAGAGCAAAAATATTATTAAATAAATTAAGCGATGCAGATATTACTAAAAATGCAGAAAAGATTGTAGATACAGATGTATCTCTAGAAATTGCTGCTACCAAAGATAAAAAAGTAGAGAATGAAAATATTAATAAGAACAATAAAAATATTAAAGATATAAAAACAGAACAAGTTCAATGTAAAGAAGAAGATGTGGTACAATTAGGATTGTTTGATTTTGAATCTAATAATGAGTTAATTGATGAATTAAAGAACTTAAATATAGTTGAAATGACACCTATGGATGCATTAAATAAATTATATGAATTACATAAGAAAAGTTTGCAATAACTTATGGAAATATTACTAACTAAGTAATCTATTATAAGCTTCCGCGAAGATGGTATAGGATAATATTCCGTCAGCAGATTAAACGTCCGTGTTTAAACAGCTGAGCTCGCCGTCCGTGGCTCGCTGCTCCATATTACCCTATACCATCTCCGCTAGGCTCGTTGATTTCATTTAGTTAGTGCATGTATCTTTTAAATTATTAATGTAGTCATGACCTAAGTAAGTTGATTTTCTTTTTAGTTGTGATTGTGTACAAAGGATGTGATGAAATGTCTGGAATTAGATTGCTTGATCAGAATACAATAAATAAAATAGCGGCAGGAGAAGTTGTTGAAAGACCAGCTTCAGTTGTAAAAGAGTTAGTTGAAAATTCTATTGATGCTAATGCTAGTGCTATAACAGTTGAGATAAAAGAAGGAGGAATTTCTTTTATTAGAATTACTGATAATGGAGTTGGTATTTCAAAAGAGGATATTCAGACAGCTTTTATTAGACATTCTACTAGTAAAATAAAAAATATTGAAGATTTATTGACAGTTTCTTCACTTGGATTTAGAGGGGAAGCATTAGCTAGTATTGCAGCAGTATCTCAAGTTGAAGTTATAACAAAAACATATGATGATATAACAGGGATAAGATACGTTATTGAAGGTGGTAAAGAGATTAGTAATGAAGAGATAGGATGCCCAGAAGGGACAACTATTATTATTAAGAACTTATTTTATAATACACCAGCTAGACGTAAATTTTTAAAAAAACCTGCTACTGAAGGGTCATATATTAGTGAATTAATTAATAAGTTAGCTCTTGGAAATATAGGAATATCATTCAAGTTCATTTATAATAATACAATAAAATTACATACTTCAGGAAATAATATACTTAAAGATTGTATTTTTAGTATTTATGGTAAAGATATCGCAAAAAGTATCATTCCTATTACAATTAATAATGATAAGTTTAAGATTAGCGGTTTTATTGGTAAACCACAAATTAACCGTGCTAATAGGAATTATGAGAACTATTATATTAACGGTAGATATATAAAGAGTAAATTAGTTATGAAAGCTATAGAGGAAGGTTATAAAACAAAAATAATGGTTCATAAATATCCCTTTACAGCTTTTAATATAAATATCGATCAAGAGTTAATAGATGTAAATGTTCACCCAACAAAAATGGAAGTAAGATTTAATAATGAAGAAATTGTCTATGATTCAATAAATAAGGGGATATATGAAGCTTTAAGAAATATTGATTTAATACCTGAGGTTTCGTTAAATAATAAAAATACAAAAGAAACTAAGAAGGAAGTATTAAAAGATATACCAGAACCATTTGAGAAAAATAGGTTAAGTAATATAAAAATAAATAATATAAAAGAAGAAAAAAATAGATATGATAATAAGAATAATATAGTCAAAGAAAAACCTCAAATGCAAGAAAGTGGTATATTAAATAACTATAATAAAAATAATATAGTCGATAGAGAAACAAATAACTCAACTATACCAAGAACATTTGTAAATAATTCAGAGATAATGAATAAAAAAGTTATTAATACTTTAAATGCACAAAAAGAAAAACAAGATACAAATAAAAAAGTAATTAACCAGGACAAAAATGAACAAATAGAATTGCTTGATTCTAGTTTGCTTGATAATAAAACAGTTAAAAATCATAAGGTTATAGGACAATTATTTAATACTTATTGGATAATTGAACTAGAAAATAAATTCTATATGATTGATCAACATGCAGCTCATGAACGAGTATTGTATGAAAAATTACTAAGCAAATTAAATAATTCAGAAGTTATGTCTCAAGGCTTATTACAGCCAATTATTATTCAGGTGTCTATTAGAGAAAAACAACTTATAACCGATTATATGCAAGTATTTGATGAGTTAGGATTTGAAATCGAAGAATTTGGCAAAGATGCTTATGCAATTAGAAGTGTACCATATATTTTCTCTAAATCATTAAGTGAAGAACAATTTATTGAAATACTTGATAATTTAGATGAACATTATGATAGTAATAAGTATGAGATAATACGTCATGACATAGCGACTATGGCATGTAAGGCAGCAGTAAAGGCTCATGATAAAATGTCTGTTTTAGAATATCATAAATTATTTGATGAATTATTAGAATTAGAAAATCCATATACTTGTCCTCATGGTCGTCCAACCATAATTTCTATGACAAGATATGAGTTAGAAAAGAAATTTAAAAGAATACAGTAATTATGGAGGTAAATACCTCTAAATAGGAGTGATAAATTGAAACAACCGTTAATTGTCATAGCTGGACCTACAGCAGTTGGAAAAACAGCTTTATCAGTTAAATTAGCTAAGAATATTAGTGGTGAAATTATTTCTGCAGATTCTATGCAAGTTTATAAACATATGGATATAGGAACAGCAAAGGTGACAGAAGAAGAAAAAAATGGGATTAAGCATTATTTAATAGATGCTTTATATCCCGATCAAGAATTTAATGTTAATATTTTTCAAAGTCTTGCAAAAGATAGTATAAAGAGTATATTAGATAATAATAAAATACCAATTATGGTAGGTGGAACAGGATTTTATATACAATCAGTAATATATGATATTGATTTTGATGATACAAACAAAGATACATCATATAGATTAGAATTAGAAGAATTAGCAAACACTCTAGGAAATGAATATATACATAATATGCTAAAGGATATTGATCCAGTATCTTATGAAAAAATTCATCCTAATAATTTAAAAAGAGTAATTAGAGCATTAGAATATTACAAAGAGACAAAAACACCCATATCGCTACACAATGAGAAAGAAAGTCAAAAAGAGTCGCCTTATAATCTTCTATTCTATGTACTTACTATGGATAGAGAGCATTTATATCAACGCATTGATGAACGGGTTGATATAATGATTAAAGAAGGTCTTGTTGATGAAGTTAAAAAGCTAAAGAAAATGGGCTATTCAAAAGACTTAGTTTCTATGAAGGGATTAGGATATAAAGAAATATATGCTTATTTAGATGGAGAATATGATTTAGAAAGAGCTATATATATTTTAAAGCGTGATACTAGACACTTCGCAAAACGTCAATTAACATGGTTTAAACGAGAAAAAAACGTAAGATGGTTAAATGTTGACGAATTTAATTGTAATGTAGAATTAATTTTAAATAAAATCTTAAAAGATATTGAAGAATTAAAGATTATATAATACAATGTATATATAATATTATAAAAATAAAATATTAAAATACAATGATATGGGGGCGAGTTAATGAATAAACCAATTAATTTACAAGATCTATTTTTAAATCAAGTAAGAAAAGACAAAACAACAGTTGTTGTATATTTGACAAACGGATTTCAACTAAAAGGATATGTTAAAGGATTTGATAATTTTATAGTAATTCTTGAAACAGAAGGAAAGCAACAAATGATATATAAACATGCTATATCTACTGTAATACCTTCTAGAGAAGTATCGTTAACAGTTGAGGATTAAATAAAGAGGTATGAATAAATGACTAATTTTACACGAGAAATGTATAAAGATCTAAATGTATCAGATGAAGTTTATAACTTTTGTAATAATATACAAAAAAATTTAAAAGAAAGATTCTATCATATTGATGAAGTTGCTGAGTATAATCAGCTAAAAGTACTTGCCTCAATGAGAAAGAATAAAGTAAGTGATATACATTTTGCTGCTACAACTGGATACGGATATAATGATCTCGGTAGAGATACATTGGAAAGCGTATATGCTTCTGTATTTAATGCAGAAGCTGCTTTAGTTCGACCACAATTAATTTCTGGAACACATGCTTTAAATATTGCCTTATCAGGTAATTTAAGACCAGGAGATGAAATATTATCGCCAGTTGGTAAACCCTATGATACACTTGAGGAAGTAATTGGAATAAGACCAACCAAAGGATCTCTTAAAGAGTATGGTATTACATATAGACAAGTGGATATGTTGGTAGATGGTTCCATTGATTATGAAGGTATCAAAAAAGCTATTCATGAGAAAACAAAACTAATTACTATCCAAAGATCAAAAGGTTATGATACAAGACCTACATTATCAGTAAAACAAATTGGCGAAATTATTACCTTTGTTAAAAGCATTAAGAATGATGTTATAACTATGGTAGATAATTGTTATGGAGAATTTGTCGAAATAATTGAGCCAACCGATGTAGGAGCAGATATGATTGTAGGTTCTTTAATTAAAAATCCAGGAGGAGGACTTGCTCCTATTGGTGGATATATTGTAGGTAAAGAAATTTATATAGAAAATGCTGCTAATAGATTAACAGCACCAGGACTTGGAAAAGAAATTGGAGCTACTCTTGGACTTAATCAACAATTCTATCAAGGGTTATTTATGTCCCCACAAATTGTTTCAGGTGCTTTGAAAGGAGCAATTTTTGCCGCCAATATTTTTGAAGAATTGGGATATGAAGTAATACCAAATGGAGTAGAAAGTAGACATGATATTATTCAAGCTATTAATATAGGTTCTCCTGAAGGTGTTATTGCTTTTTGCCAAGGAATTCAAGCGGCAGCTCCTGTAGATAGTTATGTTACTCCTGAGCCTTGGGACATGCCCGGTTATGATTCAAAAGTAATAATGGCTGCAGGGACATTTGTTCAAGGTTCATCTATCGAATTAAGTGCTGATGCACCAATAAAACCACCTTATACAGTGTTCTTCCAAGGGGGGTTATCATGGCATCATGCTAAATTTGGAATTATGACCGCATTACAAAGAATGATTGATAATAAAACTATTTCTCTACAATAAAATATACATTATAGTATGAATAAGGCGACTTAATATCTTTGCCTTTTATAAACTTTTCATTTTATTATAGTATTTAATACTTTAATTTGAAAAGTTTTTTTGAAATTTTTTATCTTATAGGAGAGCTATGAAAAATAAAATTGAAACTAAAGTTAAAATTAAATATGTTAAATTAATTATAGAAAATAAAATGACTATTGATGAAGTTTCATATAAATTAGGAGTTAGTTCAAGAGTTATAAAACATTGGATAAATACTTATATTGCTAATCAAAAGAAAAAAAGAATAAGAGCCTTAGTATTATTTGTTATTAACTTAGTTATTTGTTTAATAATTATTATTTTGGTAAGAAATAACAATAAATCCAAAACAGTATCTGATGAAATAATAAATAATAATAATTCTTCAGAGAGTGTAGAAGAAAACAACAATAATTATAGTGGAATTGGGAAAATATTTATTGATCCAGGACATGGATTTTCAGATGCAGGGACTATTCCACCAGATGAGTTTAATATGAATTTCACAGAAAGTGAAGTTGTGTTAGATATTGCTAATAGAGTTACAGACATTTTAAAGAAATATAATTATGATGTAGCTATGTCAAGAACTGAAAACTATAATGAAATTCAAGAGAAAAAAATATATAAAATTAAAATGGGAGAAAGAGTGAAACTTGCACAGGAGTATAATGCAGATGTCTTTGTTTCATTACACATTAATGCATATAAGGAGTCAAGTGAAATAAATGGTTTAGATATATATTATTGTGAAAAAGATGAAACTTATAATAAAAAGACAAATAAATTATCAGAAGCAATAAGTCAAAAGTTTATACAAAAAACAGGTATTGAAGATATAAAAATACATCAAGAACCGAGGAATAGTGCTTATTACGTGACTAAGATGACTACTATGCCATCTGTTTTATTTGAGATGGGATATGTTACTAATAAAGAAGATGCAAAAAGATTTTTGGATGAAGATTTCCTTAATAAATTATCAGTTTCTATTGCTGAGGGTATAATGAAGTATCTTACGGAAGAATTAACTTATTAAATATAAATTATAATATAGGCTATATAAGACGGTCGTAGTAAATAGATATCAAAAATTCGTTCTAGTTAAATCGTCCTAAGAAAAACTAAGTTCATTTCAGAATAGTTTCCTAAAAATTAAAAACTCCTTTCAGTCAAACATTTAATTTTCTTAACGAAAACTATTCTTCCATTCACTAAGTGTTTTCTAAGGATGATTTAAAGTCACTACTTTTTGATATCTATTCACTACTCGGTAGTATTAGGCTATTGGTGATGTTGAAATGGAATATTTAAGCGAATAAAGATTTAAAATATAAGATATTGTTTTAAGAATATTCAAAGATAACTTAAAAGGAATACTAAGTAAATAGTTCCGTTTGCAATAACGTATCTATGGCTAGGGTATATGGTATTAGAATAACGCAGACCGTCCGCTTCACAGGGTAAGGCAAGTTATTATAATACCATATACCCTTCACAACCTATCCGTGTAAACAAATTTAGTTTTTTTAATTCTTTAACAGGAACAAGTTATATATATCTACGAAGCTATGAAAAAAATATAATCTTAATGAAATTTTAATAATTTTAATGTTATTTTTTAATATAAGTTATGTAAAATTAAAAACTAAGATGCAATTTATAATGAGAGAAGGGGAGTAAATGGAAATTAATGAAAAAATGATACAAGATAATATTCTTAAGATACATGATATTGAAAAAGAAATAGGGAAAGGTATTATTGGACAAGAAGATATAATTAGACAAGTTCTATTAGGGATATTAACTGGTGGTAATATTTTATTAGAAGGGGTACCAGGACTTGGGAAAACACAGCTTGTAAAAACTATTTCTAAAGTTATGGACTTATCTTTTTCTAGAATTCAGTTTACACCAGATTTAATGCCGGCTGATGTAGTTGGTACAAATATGTATGTAGAAGACAATCATGGGAAAGGTCATTTTGAATATCAAAGAGGACCTATATTTGCTAACTTATTATTGGCAGATGAAATTAATAGAGCTACACCAAAAACTCAATCTGCAATGCTAGAGGCAATGCAAGAAATGACAGTTACTGTTGGAAATAATACTTATCAATTACCACAGCCTTTTATAGTATTAGCTACGCAAAATCCTATAGAAATGGAAGGGACATATCCACTACCAGAAGCTCAATTAGATAGATTTATGTTTAAAGTTCTTGTTAAATTTCCAGAACTAGAGGAGTTATCAAAAATAATGGATTTAACGGTAGAAGGTCTTGGTAGTCAACCACAAAAAGTTATTACTAGTGATGAGATTCTTAACATTAGACAGATGATTAATAAGGTTCCTGTTGCAAAGTTTGTTAAAGAATATGCTTTAAAATTAGTTGTTGCTACTCATGCTGAAATGAGTAATGCACCTCAAATTACAAAAAAATATTTGAAATATGGAGCTAGTCCACGTGCGGCACAAGCTATACTAAAATCAGCTAAGGCAAATGCACTTCTTGAAGGAAGATACAATGTCTCCTTTGATGATATTAAATATGTCGCATACCCTTGTCTAAGACATCGTATATTGTTAAATTTTGAAGCAATTAGTGATGGAATTAGTAATGATGAATATATTAAGATGTTGATTAATGAGATAAAAGAGTAGGATTCAACTGGATGTAGTTTTGTAATTACTTAAATAAAAGAGTAGTATGAGGATGGTAGCAGAAAAGGGGTAACTGATATGATTAGAGATGAGATATTTACAACTGATTTTATGAATAAGTTAGAGAAATTATCAGTTAACGTAAAAAACATATCAAAATATGGTGCAGCAGGGAGCAGGAAATCAAACGCAAAAGGCATGTCGGTTGAGTTCTCTGATTATCGTAAGTATAATCCATCTGATGATTATAGAAGAATTGATTGGAATGCATATGGGAAATTTAGAAAACTATATGTTAAGTTATTCATGGAAGAAAAAGAAGCGGTATATAGAATATTTATTGATAACAGTAAATCTATGTCATTTAGCGATAAAAACGTTATGGCACTACGTTTGTCAGCTGCTTTTTCATATCTTGCACTATGTAATTTGGACAAAGTTTTGCTAAATCCAATTAATGCCCATGAGAATAATATTTTTTTAGGTCAAGGTAAGAATTTTTTTATGAAATACATTAATTACTTAGATAATATGTCATTCAATGATTATAATTCCAGTTTTGATAAAATAAAGAGAGTTAATTTTAATGGTAGTGGAATAAGTATTATTTTATCTGATTTATTTACAGCAGATAACATTGAAGATATTATTAAATATTTAGCTTATAATAATCAACAAATTCTTATTATACACATTCTATCACCCGAAGAAATAAATCCTTTAATTAATGGGAGAATAAAACTTGTTGACAGTGAAACTGGACAAGAAAATAATCTTATGATAACACCTGGTTTACTAAGAAAATATCGAAATAGACTAGAGAAATTTTGTGATAATATTTCTAATCTTTGTAATAAATATGGTGCTTATTATCTGAACGTGAAATCTACTGATCCTATTGAAAAGATAATATTAGAAGACTTAATTGACTCTTTTATACTTTTATAGAAAAAGGACGTGTAATCCATGAGATTTAGTAATCCAAATGCTTTATGGTACTTACTTCTTATTCCTATAGTTATACTAATGTATATATTGAAACAAAATTATGAGCAAAAAGAAATGCCTAGTAATTTCTTATGGGATATAGTTTCAAAGGAAGATGAAGTAACTTCTCCGTGGCAAAAATTAAAAAAGAATATATTAATGCTATTACAGATATTAGCTATAGTTTTTATTACTATAGCGTTAGCTAATCCATATATTTATAAAGAAAAAGAAACTAATAATGTTCAAATAATTGTAATAGATACTAGTGGAAGTATGAATGCAAAATATAGTGAAGGACAAACAAGATTAGATTATGCAAAAGATATAGCTAAGAAAAGAGTTAATAAGTTATTAGATGGAACTCCGGTAACAATTATTTCTATTGGCGATAATCTTAATATTGAAATATCAAATGAAACAAATAAAGAAAGTATAAAAAAATCAATTAATAAAATCAAACAATCTTATGGTTCACAAAAAATATCTGATAATATTTCATTTGTATATTCTATAGCTAATACTTATGAAAATCATGAAATAGTTATATTATCAGATGAAATTATAGAGGATATTAATGCAAAAACTTATCTAGTTAATTCTGTTGGTATTAATGTAAGCGTTGATTATTTATCAACTTATTTTTCAGAAGGAAAATATGAAGCATTGGCAAAGGTAAGTAATCGCTACTTGAAACCTGTAGATATTCATTTGAATTTATACGATGAAAATGATAATTTAATTAAAAGTAGAGAAATTCATTTAGAGGCTAATGAGAGTAGTAGTATTCTTTTTGATAATATCATTTATGATGGTGATTTTATTTATAGCGAAATAAAAGAAAAAGACTTAATTATTGAGGATAATACAAGATATTGTGTTTTAAGTAAAAATAAAACAAAAAAAGTACTACTAGTATCTGAGGGAAATATATTTATTGAAAAAGCAATATTAGCATCAAATCGTTATGAATTATATAAAACTAATAAAACAGATATAATTAATGAAAAATATGATCTTTACATATTTGATTCTATGTTACCTGATATTTTACCTGCAAAAGGAAATTATTTGTTTATTAATTTGCCTAAAGTAGAAGGTTTTTATGATACTAAAGTTAAAGATAATTCTGGATTAGTTAATTTCAAAGATACGTCAATTACAAATCATATTAAAGATGAAATTTTTATAGTATCATCTTATAATAAAATAATGCCAAATGAACACATGGAATCTATAGCTACTTTAGGAGATGATATCATTATAAGTAAAGGAAACATTGAAGGGCAAAAATTTGGTGTTTTATCATTTGATATTCATAATAGTGACTTTCCACTTAATGTTAGTTTCCCAGTCTTAATAGATAGTTTATTATTAAATATATTAGGGAACAATATGGAGCTATCAAATAGCTATTCTGTTGGAGAAAGTATATCCTTTGAACCTTATAGCACTACAAAAGAAGGATTTGTTATTAATCCTAATAATAATAAAGATATATTAGATATACAATATCCAATAACTTATTATGATAATACAAAAGATATAGGGGTATATAAATTAAATCAAATTAATGATGAAGATAAAGAAAAAATAAATTTCCTAGCAGTTAATTACAATACTAGACTAGAATCAACAATCAATGAATTTGATGCCGTTGATAATGATGTTATTATTAATAACACTAATAATAGTGATAGAAAGATAGACTCAAAAAACTTATTTATAATAATTGCATTAATAATTGTATTATATGAATGGAAAAGATATGTGTTAGACTAAGTAAACCGCCTAAAAATATTTTTTTCTTGTCTTAGGGAAAAGAGGTGTAATATATGAGAATTGAATTTGGAAGAGCATGGGTATTATTTTTATATCCAATTATTCTTTTGTTTTTAATAATAATATCTAAACAGTATTATGTAACAAAGTTAAAAAAATATATGTTAATAACTATAAGAGCAATAGTATTATTATTTTTAGTATTAGCCTTATCAGATATTTCCTTTGTTATGACTTCTAAAGATACAACTACGATATTTTTATCTGACGTTTCAGAAAGTGCATTTCATGAAAAAGAAGAAATTAAAGAATTTATTAAAGAAGCAATTAAAACAAAGAATAAAAATGATAGTATTGCTTCTATAGTATTTGGAAAAGAAGCTTCGTTGGATGTTAATATATCAAAAGATATTACTTCTGATTTATTAGAAAGTGATATAAATAAGTCCTATACAGACATTGAACAAGGATTATTAAAAAGTTTAGCATTATTACCGACAGATTCTAATAAAAGAATAGTTATAATTACAGATGGTAAAGAAAATAAAGGTAAAGCGTCAAAACTTATTCAGTCAATAAAAGATCAAGAGATAGAAATTAAGGTTAAATCATTAGATACTAGAATTTCTGAAGAAGTATATATAGATAAGTTTTACATACCACAAAAAGTAAATTTAGGTGAGCAGTTTCAGGTTAATATGGATATTTATTCTACCGAGGATACTATGTCAAAGATAACTTTAATTGCTGATGGTGAAAAAGTAATAACGGATAATATACAGTTAAGAAAAGGAACTAATAATTATGTACTTAATGACATTGCGAAAAAAAAGGGATTTGTAAATTATGAATTATTAATCGAACCTGCAAATGATACTTTAACAGTAAATAATACTTATTCAGCTTTCACTTTAGTTGAAAGTAGCCCAAAAGTTTTATTAATATATGATGATAAAAAAGATGTTACTCAAATGGAAAAGATTGCTACAAGTATTGGCCTTAATTATGATAAGTTAAATAGTTTACAAGTTCCAACTGATATAAAAAACATTTTAAAGTATAAAAGTGTAATTTTATGTAATGTATCAGCTGAAAATCTAAGTCAAGGTTTTTTAGAAAATATTGAAATATATGTTAAGGAATTTGGTGGAGGATTAGTTGCAATTGGTGGAGAAAGTTCATATGCATTAGGAGGATATTATAAAACACCTTTGGAAACTGTACTTCCAGTAAATATTAAAATGCGTGGGAAACAAGATAAACCAAATATTGCTATGGTTTTAGTTATTGATAAATCGGGTAGTATGAGTGGTCAGAAATTAAGATTAGCAAAAGAAGCCGCAACTCGTACAGTAGAAGTTCTTGAGGATAATGATGAAATTGGTGTTATTGCATTTGATAATAAACCATATGATATAGTTGATTTACAAAAGGCAAAAAGTAGAGAAGATATAATAGGAAGTGTTCTAAATATAAACGAAGGTGGGGGGACATCTATTTTACCTGCTCTTGAAAAAGCATATAAAAAGCTAGATAAAAGTAATGCAGAGTTCAAACATATAATATTACTTACTGATGGACAAGCAGAAAGTACAGGTTATGATAAATTAATTAATAATATGAACTACAAAAAAATCACATTATCGACTGTAGGAATAGGAGATGGAGCTGATAATACTTTATTAAAATATATAGCATCATCAGGAAAAGGTAGGAATTATTTAACAAAAGATGGTAGAAACATTCCGAGAATATTTGCAAAAGAAACATTTATGGCTACAAGGACTTATCTAAATAATATTACTTTTGTCCCTAATATAGTATCTTATCATTCAATCTTATCAGACATCTATAATGATGGTTTGCCAGAGTTAGATGGTTATATTGGGACTTCTCCAAAAGAAGCAGCAACAGTTTTATTAACAAGTCCTACTTATGACCCCATACTAAGCGTATGGCAATATGGTCTTGGCAAAACAGTAGCTTGGTGTTCGGATTTATCAGGTGAATGGAGTTCTAAATATAATATTTGGGACAAAAATAATTTATTATGGCAAAATATTATTAATTATACTATAGAGAATTATTCAAGTAATCAGGTTGAAATTAATAGTATTTACAGCAATGGTGAAGTTCATATTAGACTTAATACTTTAGAGAATGATAAATTGCTAGATTCTAGTGTCCAAATTAAAACACCTAGTAATAAAATAAATACAATTGATTTGGAAGCGGTAAGAAAAGGAGTTTATGAAGGTATCTTTATTCCTAATGAAGTAGGTTCATATATGATAAAAGGTATACAGAAATACCAAGATGAAGTTGTGGGAACAGGATTAAGTGGAATAACAATACCTTATTCAGAGGAATATAAAATTACTAACAAAAATGATGATTTTGCTGTATTTATAAAAAAAGTCGATGGTAAATATATAGACAAACCAGATGAAGTTTTTAAAGATATACTAAATAATGTAAAGAAAAGTAATAATATAACTAATATACTTTTATTAATTGCCCTTATATTATGGATGATTGATATTGCTTTTAGAAGATTTAATATTATAGCTAAATTTCATAAGTTATTAATACCTATAGAAAATACAAACATTTTATTTAAGAATATAAAGTTAGGTTATAAGAGTAAGAAGTTAAATACTGTAGAGAAGATACAACAAAATGTCAACGTAGAAGAAAAACGTAAATCAAATAAAGAATTAAATAAAAAACTTAATAGTACGAATGAAGAAGAAAAAATATTAGATACAAAACAACTATTAGGTAATATTAAGAAAAAACAATAATGAGAAATAGGTAATTGCGTAGTTTCGCAATTACTTAATAGACTAATAAAAAATAATAAGGAGATTACCAAAATGAAGAAGATATTTTTATTAATACTTACTACATTTTATATAATGATATTTTTTAATACAGTAAATATTAAAGCTGCTTCAACAGATAAATTTGAGATTAATCTTGAATACGGATATGATAATTATTTTAGATATGGAGATTATATACCAGTTAAAATGAATGTAGTTAGTAATTTTGATGATTTTGATGGTGAAGTTAAATTACAATTTCATATTAATAATGAAAATGATGGAGTAATTTCACAACATATTTCTTTAGAAAAAGGCAAAGAAAAAGTTGTTAAATTTTTAATCCCTTGTGCTGATGAAAATTTATCTTTAATTAAAAGCAAAATTATTAAAGATGATAAAGTTGTAGAAGAACATAAGTTTAATATTCCAATTGGAAAAGGAGTAAGAGATGAAGAATTAATGATAGGAATTCTTACAGATGATTATGATGCTTTAAATTATATTCCATCAGAATATGTTAAAATAAAGTTAACTCAAAATAATTTTCCAGAAAATATTTTTGCTAGTAAAATGATTAATATTATTATTATAAATAACTTTGATATGTCAAGATTAAGTGAAAGACAAATTAAAACATTAAAAACATGGGTAGAAGATGGCGGACAATTAATTATTGGTACAGGAGTTAATTATTCAAAAGTATTATCAAATATAAAAGATTATATAGGTATTAAAAATAATATTAATACTAAAGATATTAATACAGAAGTATTTTACCAATACTTAGCAAAAGAATATGATGATTCTATTAATAATACTCCATTAAGTATTATTGAACTTAATAATAATAACTTTACTAAAGTAATTGAAAGTAAAGATGATATTTTAGTATACAAACGAACAAAAGGATTAGGTAATATATATTTATTTACATATGATTTAGCAATGGAACCCATGAAGTCATTTATTTATAACACAGAATTTATAAGCACTTTTATTCAAAAAGAAATTGTTAGTAATAAATATATTGTAAAAACTTTAAATAATCGCTTCTTAAGTGATACAGTTAATACTTTTTTAAAGGTTATACCAGAAATAAAATTACCTTCATTATTAACAATAGGTATACTTATTTTTATATATATTATATTGATCGGACCATTTATATATATATTTCTTAAACGGAGAGGGAAAAGACAATATATTTGGGTATGCATTCCTGCATTATCTATTATCTTTGTTATTTTAATGCATTTATTTGGTGTTAATACAAGAATAAAACACCCAATAACACAAGTAGTTAATATCATCAATTTTGACAATAATAGTAGTTCTTGTAAAAGTTATGGAATGGTTTTAAATACAAATAAATCAAGGATTAAAGTAGATTCTATAGATCATTTATATATGGCTCCATTCAACAATGATAATTATTATAGACATATTGACCCAACTCAAAAACAAAATGATTTTCCAGTTTTATATGATTGGAATGTTGGTATACCTTCTATTACATTTTATAAATCAAATATATTCAGTAATCATAATTTTGAATTGGATAATTCGCCAAATTTACCAAAAGAAAATAAGATACAACTTGATGTTAATTATACTGGAAATAACATTGAGGGAACTGTAACTAATAATTTTGATTTTGATTTAGAGGATTGTTTAATTTATTATGATAGTAGGTTATATTTTGTAAATAAATTACAGTCTAATGAAACAAAAAAAGTAGAAGAATTAGAAAATGATTATTATTCTTATATACAAGACTATTATTGGCAAAATTATAAAAAAAATGATAGTAATTCCTTTAGGGGGAAAAGAGATGTTTATCAAAAAAGAAGTGTTATAATATTAAATAGAGATGATTATAATAATCTAACTAAAGATAAAGCTGTATTTATTGGTTGGACTAAAGAAAAGTTCTCTAATGGCTTTAGTATTAATAATCAAAAAACAAAAAATTATGAAAAAACATTAATTTCTTCATATAATATTGTAGAACATATTAGTGGAACAAAAGCTATTTATGAATATGGAGAAATTAAACCCTTTATGAATGCTAATAGAGTTGATAGTCCTTTTTATAGTCCTAGTAAAGAATTTGATTTATATTTCCCTATCCCTGTAAAATTTATAAACGTAAATAAAATTATTATTAGGAAAAAAAGTAGTGGTAATAATAAATCTAATGTTAATATAGATTATACTTTAATAGATATTATTAACAATACTGGTATAAAAATAGATGACAAATTAGTTATTGAAGAAAGTGATGTCAATAAATATATTAATAGCAATGGGTTGTTAATGATTAAAGTTGTGCTATCTGATACTGGTAAGGTTGAAGTTCCTGAAATATATGTAGAAGGGATTGTGAAATAATGTTAGAAATTATAGGATTAAAGAAAAATTATAAAAAATTTACAGCATTAAATGGTATAGATCTAAAGGTTGATGAAGGACAGATTTTTGGTTTCATTGGTCCAAATGGTGCAGGTAAAACAACAACAATGAAGATCATATGTGGATTACTAAAGCCTACTGATGGACAGGTATTTATTAATAATATAGATGCATTACAAGATATTAGAAGAGCTAAGCAATATATTGGATATATGCCTGATTTTTTTGGAGTATATGATAATCTGAAAGTTACTGAGTATTTAGATTTTTACTCTTCTATATATGGTATTAAAGGTAACGAAAAGGAAAAGATGATAGAAGATTTACTTGAATTAGTTAGTTTAACTGATAAAGCAGATTTTTTTGTAGACAATCTATCTAGAGGTATGAAGCAAAAACTTTGTTTAGCAAGATGTCTCGTTCACAATCCGAAATTATTAGTATTAGATGAGCCTGCATCAGGTATGGATCCAAGAGCTAGAGCAGACATGAAAAAAATATTAAATACATTAAGGGATATGGGTAAGACTATTATAGTTAGCTCACATATACTATCTGAATTATCTGAGATATGTACATCTATAGGAATTATTAGTAATGGGAATATAGTAATAAGTGGTGATGTAAATGAGGTCACTAATAAAGTTTATAATAATAAAATAATAGAGATTGAAGTTACTGATAGTGTAAATAAAGCGGAAAAAATACTAAAAGAGATAGATTTTGTAAATGATATTAATCAAATAGGAAACAAGTTGGAAGTTATAATAAATGGAGATAATGACAACATAAGAAAAATATTAAAAATGCTAGTTATACAAGATGTTCCTGTTATATCCTTAAGTAAAAAGACTCAAAATCTTGAAGACATATTTCTGGAAGTTACAAAAGAAGCTTAAATATTATATAAAGGAAGGTGAAATAAATTGAAAGCAATTATTATGAAAGAATCAAAGATTAGAATGAGAAGTTGGAAAACTGTCGGTATGATTATGGCATATGTAACGTTATTAGCACTTGGTGTTATTATAATGCTTAATTCTTTTTTATATAATAATAACTATGAACTTGGAGAAAGTTATAGATCAGTATATATAACACTTACAGTTATTCAAGTATTAATGATTTCATTTATAGTTCCAATATTAACATCGGGTGCCATATCTTTAGAAAGGGAGAAACAAACATTAGATATTTTGCTAAGTACTAATTTAAGACCTATATCTATTGTAATGGGCAAACTAACAACTTCCATTAGTATGGTATTATTATTAATTATCGCATCATTACCAGTATTTTCTTTTGTATTATTATTTGGCGGACTTGATTTACTATCAATTTTAAATATGGTTCTATTTTATATTGTAATTTCATTCTTTTTTGGCTCAATAGGTATATTTTTTTCTACACTGTTTAAAAAAACTATAACTTCAATTGTTCTTACATACTTGGTAATGATTTTTTTAACAATAGGCACATTTGTAATTACTTTCATTTATATTGAGACAAAACAAAAATATATGTTATATGATAATAATACTTTTTGGTTATTATATATTAATCCAGGATTAACTTTTTGGTCAATACTAATCAAACAATTTGGAGACATACAAAATATTTATGATATTATAGGGAACAATAAATATTTTTGGATAATTAGTACAAGTTTGTTCTCTATATTTTCTGCTTGTTTAATATTTGCATCTGCATATATTCTTAACCCTATAAGAAAAGTGACTAAGAAAACAAAAAATCTAAGAACTAACATGTCGTAGAAGGTGATTTTATGAATAATGAATTTAATAAAAAGATATTTGAAATAATTAATAAAGTAAAAAGACGTATGATAATAAGTACAACTATTAAATTTATTTTAAATAGCTTAACTATAGGTGTATTAGTGTGTATTTTTCTAGCTATAGTATCTCATATAGTTCCTGTTACATTTATATATAAAAAAAATATATATATTATTATTGTTAGCACACTGATAGGTATATGCTTTTCTATGTTTCGTATACCTAATAATAAAAATGTAGCAAAGGTAATTGATAAACAAGGTTTACAAGAAAGAACAATTACTGCTTTGGAATTAATGGAAAGTGATAATCCTTATAGTAAAATAGAAATAGAGGATACTTACAATCATATTAGGAAGATTAATCATAAAAAAATTGTTGCATATAAACCGCCAAATAAAAATTTGTTATTTAGTGCAGTTATTATTAGTTTATTATTTATTATTATGGCAATACCTAGTAAACATTTTGATCTAGTAAAGCAAAAAGAAGATATGATAATTCTTAAAAAACAAGAAAAGAATAAAATAAAAAAAGTTGAAAAAGAAATTAAAGATGATATATTTTTATCAAAAGAAGATAAAAATAATCTTCAAAAAGAGATTTCTAAACTTAATAAGGAAATAGCTAAAGTTAATAATGAAAAAGAGTTTAAAAAGCAATCTAAATTTAACGAACAACTAATAGAGTTTAAGAAAAATAAAGTTAAACAAGAGGCTTTTGAAAAAATAGCTAAAAAAATGATAAAGAATAATAATCTAAAAGAGCTTGGAGAACTTCTAGATAATAAGAAATTTGATAAAGCTAATGAATTAATAGATAAACTTATTAAAGAGGCATCTAAGATGTCAGAAAAAGATTTTGATAAGATGATGAGTAATATATCTAGTCAGTTAGCAGGGCTTGATACAAGTCAACTTGCAGGATTACTTAGTCAATTAATAAATGATATGGAAATGACCAATGCAGAATTGTCTAAAAGTCAATATGCATCTTTTAAAAATAGTAAAAATAATAATTATTCTAGAGGAGAAAAATCTAGTGATTCATTAAATCAAAATAATTCCCAATCTGCTTCTAATGAAGGTAATAGTAATAGTAGTGGAAATAATAAAGGAGCAGGGGAAGGTAAGGGAAATGGTGAAGGAAATAGTACCAATGGAAATGGGAGCAATACTAGTGGAAATAGCAATAGTGCTCTAGGGAATGGAAGAGGAAGAGGAAGTTATAACTCTAAGACAAATGAGGATTTATTGGATTCTAATATTCAGGATAAGAATATTAATGGTCAACGAGGAAATAAAGGAGAATCAACTACTCAAATTATGAAAGAAGGTATTTCTATAGATGGGAAAAAAATACCGTATCATAGGATCATTGGAGATTATGAAAGTAAAGCTTATGAATCGATGAATTCTACAAATATTCCAAAAGGAATACAGGAAGTTGTTAAAAAGTATTTTTCTGGATTGAATTAGTCTAACTTAATTTAAATTTAAGACGGTCGTAGATGGATAGGTATTAAAAATTCGTTCAGGTTAAATCATCCTAAGAAAAACTAAGTTCATTCCAGAATAGTTTCCTAAAACTTAAAAACTCGGCTATGTACTCACGAAAATAGCTTCATACTAGTGTTTACATACCATATACCCTTCACAAGCTATAAGTGAACTAATATCCATAATACACATTACCTAATCTAGTATAAAAAATTATATTCTGTACGAGACGGTTGGAAGTATATTGAGAGAAAATAGAATATTATAGAATAACATAAAGGAGACTTTTAGATGAAATTATCGGAATTACCTAATATTGGGAAAACACTTGAGAAGGAATTAATTAATGTAGGGATTAAATCAGCAGAGGAATTAATAGAAATTGGGAGTATTGATGCAATAATTAGGTTGAATATGCATGGGGATACATGTTGTAACAAACTTTATGCATTAGAAGGAGCAATTCAAAATGTAAGATGGCATCAACTTCCAAAGGAAGTAAAAGTAGAATTAAAGAATAAATATGATAGTTTAAAATAATAATTGATTTTTACAAGAGCTAGTATTGACAAAAGAAAGGCATTTCTTTATAATTTTAAAAAGAGAATTGTATGCCTCGTAAGAGAGACCACTGAAAAATTATAGTTCAGTGGTCTATTCGTAATAATGAGGATTTTTTAAAAGTGCCATAGATTATGGCTATGAATGGAGGAAAATAATCTAATGAAGAAGTATGGATTAAATGAACTTAGAAAAATGTATCTTGAATTCTTTGAAACTAAAAGTCATCTTAAGATGAATAGTTTTCCATTAGTACCAAAAAATGATAAGAGTTTATTATTAATAAATGCAGGAATGGCACCTCTTAAGCCTTATTTTACTGGACAAGAGATACCACCAAGTAAAAGAGTTACCACTTGTCAAAAATGTATTCGTACAGGTGATATTGAAAATATAGGTAAAACTCAAAGACACGGTACTTTCTTTGAAATGCTTGGTAATTTTTCATTTGGAGATTACTTTAAATATGAAGCTATTGAATGGGCGTGGGAGTTTGTTACAAAAGTACTAGAATTACCAGAAGAGAGATTGTATGTATCAATTTATTTAGATGATGATGAAGCAGAGAAAATTTGGCATGAAAAAATTGGTTTGCCAAAAGAGAGAATTATTCGTTTAGGAAAAGAAGATAACTTCTGGGAGCATGGTACAGGTCCATGTGGTCCATGTTCTGAAATTCATTTTGATCGTGGAGAAGAATATGGTTGTGGCTCACCAGATTGTAAAGTTGGTTGCGATTGTGATAGATATATGGAATTTTGGAACTTAGTATTTACACAATTTGAAAAAACAGAAGATGGAGAGTATTTACCTCTTGATTTCCCTAATATAGATACAGGTATGGGACTTGAAAGACTTGCATTATTAATGCAAGGAGTTGATTCTATATTTGATGTAGATACAATTCAAGCATTATTACAAAAAGTATGTGAAATGGCTAATGTAACATATAAAGAAGATCCTAAAAAAGATGTTTCTATAAGAGTAATTACCGACCATATTCGATCTGTAAGTTTTATGATATCTGATGGTATTTTACCTTCTAATGAAGGAAGAGGGTATGTTCTTAGAAGACTTTTAAGAAGAGCTGCAAGACATGGTAAACTTCTAGGTATTAAAGGAAAATTCTTATGTCAATTATGTGAAACAGTAATAGAGGTTTCTAAAGATGCTTATCCAGAATTAGAAGAAAAGAAAGATTACATTACGAAAATAATTACAGTTGAAGAAGATAGATTTGCTGAAACTATTGATCAAGGATTAGGGATTCTTAAGAATTATATTGAAGAGATAAATAAAGAAGGTAAAAAAGAACTTTCTGGAGAAAGAGCTTTTAAACTTTATGACACATATGGTTTTCCTATTGATTTAACTAAAGAGATTCTTGAAGAAAGTAATCTAACTGTTGATGAAGATGGATTTATGTGTGAAATGGAAAAACAAAAAACAAGAGCTAGAGAAGCAAGAGCTGAAAGTAATTACATGGGTGCAGAAGAAACTGTTTATAATAAAATAGACGCTTCTATTGAATCTAATTTCGTAGGTTATGATAATTTAGAATATAAATCTGAAATTGTAGTTATTACTAATGAAGATGAAATTGTTGATTCGCTGACAAATGGAAGCAAAGGAACTCTACTTACAAAAGAAACACCTTTTTATGCAACTAGTGGTGGACAAGTTGCTGACATTGGATTTATAACAACAAAAACAGGTAAATTCCAAGTTGAAGATGTAGTAAAAATAATGGGAAATAAAATAGGACATGTAGGTACAGTTATTGAGGGTAATATTAATGTGAATGATGAAGCTGCTTTAATGGTTGATAAAACAAATCGTCGTTCTACTGCTAAAAACCATAGTACTACTCATTTACTTCAAAAAGCTTTAAGAAATGTGTTAGGAAATCATATAGAGCAAGCAGGTTCTCATGTTACACATGATAAATTACGTTTTGACTTTACTCACTTCCAAGGGTTAACAGATGAAGAGATTAAGAAAGTAGAAGACGAAGTTAATTTAAAAATAATGGAAGGGCTTAATATTACTACTAAAGAAATGCCTATTGAAGAGGCTAGAAAGGTAGGTGCTATGGCTCTATTTGGCGAAAAATATGGTTCCAAAGTAAGAGTTGTTAATATGGGAGACTATAGTATTGAATTATGTGGTGGTACTCATCTTTCTAATACATCAGAAGCTGGTACGTTTAAAATTATTTCTGAAACTGGAGTAGCAGCTGGAGTTAGAAGAATTGAAGCATTAACATCAGATAATGCAATAAATTATTATAAAAAATTAGAAGTACTTGTAAAAGATGTATCTAAGTTATTAAAAGCTGAGCCATCTATGCTATTAAAGAAGACTGAGCAACTATTAGGTGATTATAAGAAATTAAAGCAAGATAATGATAAATTAAATGCAAAATTATCTAAAGGTGCAGCTAATGATTTATTAAATAACGCTATTGAGATTAATGGCTTAAAATTACTTACAGCAAATGTACCTGAACAAGATGTAAATGGACTTAGAAACTTAGGAGATAGTTTGAAACAAAAAATGGGAGAAGGAGTTATAGTTCTTATTACGTCAAAAGATGATAAAGTTAATCTAATTGCTATGGCAACTGAAGAAGCTATTAAATTGGGTGCTCATGCGGGTAATTTGATAAGAGAAGTTGCTAGTGTTGTAGGTGGAGGCGGTGGAGGTCGTCCAAATATGGCACAAGCTGGTGGAAAAAATCCTGGAAAAATAGAAGAAGCTTTATTAAAAGCTAAAGAAGTATTTGAAAAACAAGTTTGCTAATAAATAAATTTATATCATAAATTAGAACATAAAACATCAAAGTTAATTAATTAATAATAGCCTGGTATTGTATAGATTATATACACTAGGCTTTTATTGATTTATATATTACTGAATGTAGTTTTGAATATGTAGTTCTTATTTAAAGTGGGAATCAACTGAATGGAGTTTTGCAATTACTTAAATAAAATGAAATATGAAGGTATGTCATGAAAACTAAGAATATTTTTGGGATATTAATTATAGTGTTACTACTTATTAGTTGTACTAATAATTCATATATTATAAAGCCTAATATGGATTGTGTAGAGACTATTAATACAAGTATTAAAAAAGAAATGACTAACAAAACGTCTGTTAATCATGAAATATCAGATGTGACATTAACTGCTGTAGGTGATATTATGTGTCATATTCAGCAGCTTTATAGAGGGTATAATAAAATAGATGATAGCTTTAATTTTGCAGAATCTTTTAAGTATATAGAGAAATATATAAGTAATTCCGATTATACTATTGGTAATCTAGAGACTACATTCGCTGGGAAAAATAAGGGTAGAAATTATAGACCTTATAATGATTATATGGGATATAAAGGCTACCCATGCTTTAACACCCCAGAAATTTTAGCACAAAATCTAAAAGAAGTAGGTTTTGATTTAGTATCTACTTGTAATAACCATTCCTTAGATAGTAAATATGAAGGTATATTATCCACATTAGATTATCTAGATGAACAAGGAATAAATCATGTAGGAACATATAGAAATCAGTTAGAAGCAGATAAAATTTTTATTAAAGAAATAAAAGGTATAAAATTCGCATTTTTAGCTTATACATATGGCACAAATGGATTTTTACTACCAGAAGATAAATCATATCTAGTTAATACATTAGATATGTACGATGAAGAAAAAGTTAATCAAATGATAGAGAAAGTTATTAAAGCACATAACTCAGAGGCTGATGTAGTTATAGCTATATTACATTTTGGAAATGAATACTGTGACTTTCCAAACTCTTATCAAAAAAATATAGTTGATAAATTATTTGAAGCTGGTGCTGATGTTATTATTGGAAGTCATCCACATGTACTTCAACCTTTAGAAATTAGAGATATTAAAAGCAATAATGGTACAATTAGAAAAGGAGTAGTAATTTATTCATTAGGTAATTTTATTTCTTCTCAGAGATACTCCGAAAATAATCCAGCAAATACTGATATAGGTGCTATTTTAAATGTTAATTTTAGAAAGATAGATAATCATACACCTGAAATAATGAGTGTTTCTTTTGTACCTACATGTACTTACAGAAATAAAAATGAATTAGCTGTTTTACCTGTTGATGAAGTATTAGATAATATAAGCTCTTATAATTTAAATATTAATGAATATGGAATGAATAGACTTAGGTATTCACATTATCATACATATAAACATTTATTATCATATATAGATACCGAATATATATATGAAAAATATAAATATACTATTAAAATTATAAACTAAAAATTACTTTTTATCCCATTTTTTGTTGATATAGTACTAAATTGCTATAATAAATTTCCGTATCTTTGATATGAGATTATAAAAAAGATATTGACGTATTTTCATAATGTGATATAATCTAATATAGTGCTAGATAATTAATACCCCAATAGTTGTGAGGTAAGGCACAAATTGCAACTGGAGGGAGGTAGGAGTTGGCTATGTCAAACGTTGTTGTAAAAGATAATGAAACACTAGATAGTGCACTCAGAAGATTTAAGAGAAGTTGCGCAAAAGCAGGTATTATGCAAGAAATTCGTAAAAGAGAACATTACGAAAAACCAAGCGTAAAACGTAAAAAGAAATCTGAAGCTGCTAGAAAACGTAAATTCTAATTAAATTGTGATCGAGGATGATTTTATGTCATTAAAAGTTCAATTATTGCAGGATATGAAGACTGCAATGAAAGAAAAAAATACTTTACGCAAGAACACTATTCAGTTAGTCCGCTCAGCCATTCTTCAGGAAGAAAAAGACAATCATGTAGATTTATCTGATGATGATGTTATTAATATAATAGCTAGTCAGGTAAAGAAAAGAAAGTCGAGCCTTCCTGAGTATGAAAAAAGTGGCCGAACAGATTTAGTTGATGATTTGAAGGCAGAAATTGATGTTTTAATGTCTTATTTGCCAGAACAATTATCTGATGAAGAATTAATGTCAATAATTAAAGATACTATTGAAACTGTTGGTGCTTCATCAATGAAAGACATGGGTAAAGTTATGTCTGCAGTAATACCTAAAGTTCAAGGAAGAGCAGACAATAAGAAAGTAAGTGAAATAATTAAAGATATTTTAAAATAAAGAATTATAATAGTTTAATAAATTATTATAATATCTTAGAGGAATATTATTAAAAATGAACATCCATTATGGTTGTTCATTTTTTTTGCTTTTTTAATTACTATATTAAGTATTCAAAACTATATTATGATTGAATAATAGATATAAGATTAACATATTTATGTATAGAGGAGGATATTATAGTTGAAAATGCTATTCAACAATATGAGAGGATGAATAATTATAAAAAAAAAGAAAAAAGAAATTAATAACAATAAAAAATTTCAATTAGCTGAGATTTTAGAAGTACCAAAAGATGTAGTTTTAGGAGAATCAATAATTACTCTTACGGGAAAGCGAGAAATGCTTATAGAAAATTATAAAGGGATAGTAGAATATGATGAAGAAAAAATAAAAATAAAAACAAAAAATGGGTTAATAGAGTTAGAAGGAAATAATTTTTTAATTACATATTTAACAGATGAAGAAATTAAAATATCTGGCCAAATAAAAAAGATAAAATATTAATATGTTTATTTAGATTAAAATGTAATTTAATGTAGTTTAATGACTTACAGGTAATTGCAAACTAAGGTAATTGCTTATACTAAAATAAAAAAGGAAGAAGGTTGACATTTGCTTCTTGAATTATGGAAATATATTAGAGGCTATGTTATTATAAATGTAAGTGGATTTTCACCTGAAAGATTTATGAATTTATGTGCTAACAAAAAGATATATATTTGGAACGTGAGAAATGTTAATAATGGATTTAATTTATGCATGAGTGCAAAAGCTTTCAAGATGATACGTCCATTAGTCAAAAAAACAGGATGTAAGGTGAAAATTTACAAAAAAATTGGATTACCTTTTAGATTTCTTATTTTTAGAAAGAAAAAGATATTCTTATTTGGTATAGTCATTTGTATAGCAATAGTCTTTTTTTTATCATTATTTATATGGAAAATAGATATTGAGGGTAATTCTAAGTATACAGATCAGCATCTTATTAAATTCCTAAAAACAAATGCACATTATGTAGGAATGTGGAAGAAAGATGTCACATGCAGTGACTTAGAAAAAATAATACTTAAGAATTACAATAATATTAATTGGGTTACTTGTGAAATGATAGGAACAAGATTACATATACATGTTGAAGAAGGTAGAAATAATGTGGAAATTGAAGATTTAAGTAAACCGTGTGATATTATATCTAATAAAAAGGGGGTTGTTGTTTCAATTGTAACTAGAACAGGGACACCAAATGTTGTTAAAGGAGACGTAGTACAAGAAGGTGATATACTTGTTCAAGGAACATTAGAAATAAAAGAATTAGAAGAAATTAAAGGTATAGATTTTACACATGCAGATGCAGATATTTTTATTAAAACAATTTATGAGTATAGTGATAAAATAGATTTTAAATATCTAGATAAGTTATATACAAACGATAAAAAAGAAGATAAAATAATAAGATTCATTAATTGGAAAATAAATTTATTTAAGGCTAGTATTAAATATAGTAATTATGATAAAATAGTAACATGTAATGAAATCTGTTTGTTTGACAATTTTTACTTACCAATAAGCATTGATACTACTATATATAAAGAGTATCAAACAATTGAAAAAACTTATACAAAGGAAGAAGTGACTAGACTTTTAAATAAAAATGTAGATTATTATCTAGAAGAATTAGAAAATTGTAATAAGCAAGTAGTAAGTAAAGATATTAACATAAATGAATCACAAGATGGTCTTATTGCAGAAGGGTTTGTAGTAGTAATCGAAAAAGTAGACGAAAAAAAATACTTTGATGAAAATGAGTGGAGGCAAGAATATGAAAAATACTTTAGAGAAGACAATTCAAATACCCCATGATATTATAGTTATGGTTTTTGGACAATATGATAAAAATATTAAAATTATAGAAAAAACTCTAGGGGTAAATATAATTAATAGAGATAATGAAGTGAAAATAGTTGGCGAAAGTGCTGCTGTTAAAACAGCTAATAAAGTTATTAAACAATTAATAGAAACAGCTAATAATAATATTGAAATTACTGAACAGAGTGTTACTTATACTATATCACTTTGTAAAAAGCAAAAAGAAGATGAGATTAATAAATTAAATAGTGATTTAATATGCCTAACCCCTGGAGGTAAACATATAAGACCTAAGACATTGGGACAAAAAAATTATATTGATTTAATAAGAAATAAAATGATTGTTTTTGGAATTGGTCCAGCAGGAACAGGAAAAACATATCTTGCTATGGCTAAAGCAATTACAGCTTTTAAAAATAATGAAGTAAATAGAATTATTTTAACAAGACCAGCAATTGAGGCAGGTGAAAAATTAGGATTTTTACCAGGTGATTTACAAAGTAAAATTGACCCATATTTACGTCCATTATACGATGCTCTTTATGAAATTATGGGTGCAGAAACATTTCTGAAAAATATGGAGAAAGGTTTAATAGAAGTTGCTCCTCTTGCATATATGAGAGGTAGAACATTAGATAATTCTTTTATTGTATTAGATGAAGCACAAAATACAACACCAGCACAAATGAAAATGTTTTTAACAAGGATTGGCTTTAATTCAAAAGCGGTTATTACTGGAGATATAACACAAAAAGATTTACCAAGCGGAACAAAATCTGGTTTAGAAGTTTCATCTAAAATCCTTAAAAATATCGATGATATTGGTATAGCAAATTTAACTAGTAAGGATGTAGTTAGACACCCACTAGTACAAAAAATTATTAATGCTTATGAAGACTATGAAAATAAGAAAAACAAACGATAAATAGGGGGGATAATATGCCAACAAAAAAGAAGGGTTCAAAGGTAAATTTGCTGACTATATTTATAGCGATTATTACAGGGTTAGCTACAATTATATCTGTACTAGTAGCTCTTAATAGTAATAATACATATAAGAATATTGGTATAGCAGGTTTTATTGTTTTGCTTTTTGTACTATTATACATTTATATATATTATTATAATAGAACTTTCTTTAAATACAAAAATAAAACGTTGCTATACACATGTATATATATAATTGTAATGGTTCCAGTAGTTTTTATGAATAAATTACCTTATTTACTAATACCTATACCAATTGCAGGTATGCTTATTGCTATGATGATAGATAATAGGTTAGGTATTATAACAAATTTAGTTCTAACAATAGTTGGTTTATTAGTAAGTGGAAATGGAATTGAATTTTTTATTTTTTATGTAATATCAGGAAGTTTAGCATGTTTAGTTATATCACAAGCTAAAAAAAGAAATAAAATTGTTTTTATTTCAGCTTTTTTAGTTATCATCAATGTAATTCTTGTATTGTTAATTAACCTTTATAAGTATGGAAGTTTAACAAATTTACAATTGACCGATATTTTTTATGGTATATTAAATTCTATTTTTTCAGTGATTATTACCATTGGTAGTTTACCATTATGGGAGACGTTGTTTGATGTTGCTACTCCTGTTAAATTATTGGAGTTAACTAATTCTGATCATAAATTAATGCAAAGGTTACTTATTGAAGCACCAGGTACATATCATCATAGCCAAATGGTATCTAATTTAGCTCAAACGGCAGCAAATGATATTGGATGCAATGCTTTATTAGCAAAGACTGGTGCATTATATCATGATATTGGTAAACTAAAAAATCCAATTTATTTTACTGAAAATCAAAATGGCGTTAATCCACATGACGATTTAGACCCTATTTCTAGTGCGAAAATTATAATCAATCATGTAGATTATGGAGTAAAGCTAGCAACAGAAAATCACTTGCCAAAACCTATAAGAAGTATTATTAAACAACATCATGGAAATACTTTAGTAAAATATTTTTATCATGAAGCGAAAGAAAATAGTGATGGTTTTGTTGTTGATGAAAATGAGTTTAAATATAATGGACCAAAACCACAGACAAATGAGGCAGCAATAATTATGCTTGCTGATTGTGTGGAAGCATATGTTAGAGCATTACCTGAATCTAAGCGTACACTCACTAATATTGAAGTTTGCATTGATGAAATAATAAATAATAAGTTTCAAGAAGGTCAACTTAATGAATGTAATCTTAAAATAAAAGAATTACCAATTATAGGCTATTCATTTATGAAAGTATATAATGGGTTATATCATGAAAGAGTTGAATATCCAAATGATAAAGGGGAAGATGAAGTTGTCAATAATAATAAATAATAATTTAGACCAAGAACTTGATAGTAAATATCTAGAGATTATTAATAAGATTATTGAGATATCTTTAGATGCTGAAAAATGCCCATATGAAGTAGAAGTAAGTGTGACAATTACAGATAATGAAGAAATACATAAAATAAATAAAGAATACAGAGATATGGACAAGCCAACAGATGTACTATCTTTTCCATTAATTGATTTTAATATTCCTAGTGGCTTTGATGAAATTGATGAGGAACAAGATGAATATTTTGATCTTGATACTGGAGAATTAATGTTAGGTGATATAATAATATCATTAGATAGGGCAAAGGAACAGGCAGAAGAATATGGACACTCATTAGAAAGAGAAATTGGTTTTTTAACAGCTCACAGTATGTTACATTTAATGGGTTATGATCATATATTAAATGAAGAAGAGCAAATAATGATAGAAAAACAACAACAAATTCTAAATAAAGTAGGTCTAAGAAGATGAAAAATAGGCACTTGTCAGATAGTTTTAGATGTGCATTTAGAGGAATATTTCAAGCATTTAAAACTGAAAGAAATATTAAATTACATATACTTGCAATGGTTATTGTTCTAATGCTTGCAGGGTACCTAAAATGTGATAAGCTTGATTATATAATATTAACTATAACTATTACTATTGTTATAATTACTGAATTATTAAATACAGCAATTGAATATACAGTAGATTTAGTTTGTGGCAAAAAATATAATCAATTAGGGAAATACGCAAAAGACATTGCAGCAGGAGCAACATTATTAGCTGCAATAGGTGCTGTAATTATTGGGTGTATATTATTTGTTCCAAAAATATTAAATGTTTTAACATAAGATTAAAACTTAAATATTAATACTAAAAACTATCTGATTAATTGACTATTTTATTTAAGTAATTAAAGGTATATTATACTTTAATGAAGTATCTCTATACCTAATATAATAAAATCATGTATTAATATGTAAAGAATTAAAGTACTTAGTTTTGAAATTAGCTAAATATTACATAAAGAGAAGGGATAAAAAAATGAACAAATTATTTAATAAAAAACTTTTAAACATTTTAGTAATTGTTGTATTAATCTTGACAATAACTGGTTGTAAAGATAAAGATAAGTTTGCTAGTACGACTTCAACTTTTGTTAAAGAGCCAGAAACTAATAATACATTAAGTGGGGATAAAGAATCTAACATACCTAAAGAAAAGACTTCTGACAAACAAACAAATGATACTCAAGATACTGAAAAAGATATTTCAAATAAAGATAATATGGAAGAAAAAAAAGAAGATGATCACGAAGGAGAGACTATTAATTCACTTACTGGGTTATGGATTAGCGAAGAAGCTGCTAATAGAAGACCTGTTGGAATTATGATTAATAATTTAAGAGACGCTATGCCTCAGAGTGGAGTTGCTCAAGCAGATATAATATATGAAACCCTTGTAGAAGGAGAAATAACACGATTATTTGCTATTTATAGAGATTTTGATGCTAAAAAAATTGGTCCAGTTAGAAGTGCTCGTCATTACTATTTAGATTTTGCATTTGACCATGATTCGATATATGCTCATTATGGCCAAAGTGAATATGCAAGAAGAAAGTTTACTGAATGGAATTCACCTCATATAAATGGGTTATCATGGTTAGATACTATAATGACATATCAAGATCCTTCACGAGAAAGACCACATAGTACATATACAAGTTATGAAAAACTAATGAAAACATGGGATAAAGTTGGTTATAGAAAGACAAATAAAGAAAATTTCAATGCAAAATTAAAATTTGCTGATGAAGAATTTGATATAGATTCTAACCTAGATGCTCCTTTAGTTCAATTGTCATATTTTAGTAGAAATAAAAATCCTTGGTTTGAATATAATAAAGATGATAAATTATATTATAGATTTCAGTTTGGAGATAAACAAATAGATAGAGAAACTGGAGAACAATTAAAATTTAAAAATATTATTATACAATTTGCAAGTATATGGCAAATAAAAGGCGACAAACTTGGCTGTAGGGATATGTCATTAATTACATCAGGTAATGGATATTATATAACTAATGGGAAAGCTCAAAAAATTACATGGAAAAAACCTTCTCATTATAAACCAACACTTTACTTTAATGAAGATGGAGAAGAAATAAAGCTTAACAAAGGAAAAACATGGATTTGTGTCAATCCTAAGAGTAGGAAAGACAAGATTAAGTTCACTAAATAAGATTTTTTATAGATTTTTGTACTAAAAGTGGAATAAAAAGGGTTGCTTAGGGAAATATCAAATTTGAAAGGATATGGTATTTAATGAATTATAATGAGTTAATAGATAGTGCTATTAAAGCAAAAGAGTTTGCATATGTACCTTATTCCAACTTTAAAGTAGGTGCAGCAATCATTACAAAAGATGGTAAAATCTTTACAGGGTGTAATATTGAAAATGCATCATATGGTGCAACTAATTGTGCAGAGAGAACTGCAATATATAAAGCTATATCTGAAGGAAATAGAGATTTTGAAGCAATTGCTATAGTAAGTTCAAGTGGTAATTTTACACCTCCTTGTGGAATATGTAGACAGGTGATTGCTGAATTTATGCCGAATGGTATTGTTATTTTAGCAAATGATAAAGGAGAAATAAGAAAATACTCAACTAGTGAGTTATTACCTATAAAATTTGATCTATTATAATTAAAAGCTATAGTATTAGTCAAAAATATAAGCTGATACTATAGTTTTTATTTTCTTATTAAAGTTTAATTTGAAAAATGTAAAATTATAGTATAAAATATAACATGGTTTAATATTATTGACTTATAAATTATGAGGTGTAAAGATGGAGCAAAAAAGAAAACATAGTAGTAATTTAGCTGTACAGGGAGCAATTTTAGCATTTGCAGGAATAATTGTAAGGTTTATTGGACTTGCTTATCGAATACCATTAATTAATATAATTGGGGAAACAGGTATAGGATGTTATAGTAAGGCATTTGATATATATTCATTTACCTTAGTCATTTCATCTTATGGTCTTCCAGCGGCAGTATCAAAATTAGTATCAGCAAGAATAGCAAAGAAAAAATATAAAGAAGCACATCAGATTTTCATTTCTGCTTTATGTATAGCAGTAGTTATTGGATTAATATCATCTAGTATTATGTTTTTTGGTTCAAATTTATTAGCAAAAATGGTTTATAGTGAAAAATCTGCTCATGCAATCAGGGCACTATCACCAACGTTGCTTATATTTTCAATAATGGGAGTTTTTAGAGGATATTTCCAAGGGATGAATACAATGGTCCCTACAGCTATTTCTCAGATTATAGAACAAATATTTAATGCAATATTTAGTATTGTTTTAGCAGGGATGCTAATGGTAAAAGGTTATGAATGGGGAGCAGCAGGAGGAACACATGGAACTTGGATTGGAGCTTTAGCAGGTTTACTTACATTAATAGGAATCTATTTAATGTCTAGGAAAGTATTTAGAAAAAGAGTTCTAAGAGATAAATATTCTAACGAAAATACTTCTTGTTTTTCATTTTCTAAGTTAGTTATTATGACTTCTCTACCAATAGTTATTGGAAGTGCTACTTTTCATTTTACTAATTTAGTGGATATGGTCATGTTTAATGATGCGCTACGTTTTCATAGTTATACTGAAGAAATGGCAGATACTTTATATGGTATTTTAAATGGTAAATATAAAATTATTATAACTATTCCTATTTCAATAGCATCCGCTTTTTCAATAGCAACTATGCCTAGTATTACAACATCTTTAGTTTTAAAAGATAAAAAACAAATATACAAAAAAATTAATATGGCTATTAGATTTACTATGTTTATAGCTATACCATCTTGTGTTGGAATATTTGTATTATCAAAACCAATTATTAAATTGTTATTTATGAATAAGAATCTTGATGTTACATCAATGATACTAAGAATTGGTTCTATATCAGTTGTGTTTTTTGCATTATCAACAATTACTATTGGAATTTTACAAGGAATGGACAAATTAAGAGTTCCTGTGATTAATGCAGTTAAATCGTTACTGATAAAAGTAGTTTTTAATGTAATACTTTTATATGTTTTTAATACAAATTTATACGGGGCTGTTATAACTAATATAATATTTGCTTTTTGTTCGGCATTTTTTAATATCAGATCTATTAAAAAATATATTAATATTAGATTTGATATTAAGAAAACATACGTTATTCCTACATTATCGGCTCTTATAATGGGATTATCATGTTATGGAGTATATTCCTTATTAGAAGTTATCGCTGTAGGAAATGCTATTTCAACTATAATATCTATTTTAGCTGGAATATGTATTTATATTATAGTGTTGGTTAAATTAAAAGGTGTTGAAAAAGAGGAAATGTATTCTATGCCAAAAGGAGATAAGATAGTTTCTTTATTGATGAAGATTAGATTAATACAATAATTTGAAATTTAATATATTATTTTCTTAAAATGTATAATTTTAGTTTTTATTGTTAATACTTATACCAAAAATACTCGTTAGGAGTGATTTTGGTGAGGAAAAGAAATGTATTAAATATTACAATCATATGTTGTATTATAGCTATATCTGCAATTACTATTAATAGATTATATGCATATATATATAAAGAAAATTATGTAGAAAAAGATAATAATAAGATAGCTATTGATAGTTCTTTAGATAAGGATGAAACTATTCTAGAACAAAATAATGAAAAAATTATTAAAGATAATAAAGATATTAATAACGAAGATAAAAATAACAAACCTACAGATAAAGTTGATATATCTGAAATAGAACCAATAGCAAGTAGTAAAAATAATAAGAAGATAGTTCCTGTTGACACTATTAAAGAACCAAAAATAATGTCCTCAACACGTATAGAGTATCAAAACTATTATACTGAGGATGATAAGCTAGAAGTTGCAGAAGAAGTTGAACCACCTTATTATATGATTAACTTAACAAGAGAACAAGTTGAAGAGTTTTATCCTGAATATCAATTGATGTCTTTTTCATCTGAAAGAGTAATTTTAAGAAAAGTATTTAATGAAAGGTCTCATAAATATTATATTATTAAAGAATTTAATGATAATGTAGGAGTTTTTTATGATTATAGAAACGAAGAACCAAATATTAATATTGAAGACTATCTTAGAGATACTATTGATATGCAAGTAAGTGGTTTAGTTATGGAAGAACAACAAAAATTAGATGATGGTATTATTGTATATGGTGAAGAAGAACTTACAGAAATACTAAAGAAACTTCGTAAATTATATAAATTAAATGAAAGTGGTATTTATATTGTAAAACAATATAATGATTTACTAGGTATCTTCTATGATTATACAAAAGATGAAAATTATTCTGCTAACTTAAATGAACAAGAGTTAAATAATTTGCTTGAAAAGTATTTAAGAAAAGTAATTGAGACGCCTGTTTTGGGATTAGAGGAAGAATTAATGAATCAATTAAAAGAAGGTATTACAGTTAATGGGGAAGAAGAATTAATTAGATTGTTGGAAAATTATACAAGCTAATCTATCCACATATACTAGGAATTATAAATGTTTAAATTTTATATAAATCCTTGCATTAATTATATAAATAAATTAAAATAAGCTTGTTAACTTAGATAAGTGCATAATTAAGAAATATAATTCTTAAATACAATATATAGATTTTATATGCCGTCACATTCAATATATTGTATTAAAGAATCAACAATAGTTAATTAAGCAATTATCATAACTAAGTAAAAATAAATTTATAATATAATGCGAGGTTTTTTTTTATGGCTAAAAATAAAATTATTATAATAGGTGGAGGAGCTTCAGGTTTAGTTGCTGGAATTGTTGCTGCTCGAAATGGAGCAAAGGTTACAATTCTGGAGAGAAAAGATAGAATAGGAAAAAAAATTTTAGCAACTGGTAATGGTAGATGTAATCTTACAAATATGAATTGTTTACCTGATAATTTTCATGGAGGTAATAATGAATTCATAAAAAGTATATTAGATCAGTTTAATGTGAATAAAACTTTAAAATTTTTCACTGAATTAGGAATATATCCTGTTAATTTAAATGGAAAGGTATATCCAAATTCATTACAGGCAAACTCAGTATTAGATGTTATAAGGTTTGAATTGGAGAGATTAAAAGTTATAATTGATTGTAACACTGAGGTAGTTTCAATAGAAAAAAATAAAAACTTTATTGTTTATACAAAAGATAATAAAAAATATTATGGAAATAAAATTATACTTGCTACTGGAGGAAAATCATCACCAGATTTAGGTTCTAATGGTAGTGGATTTAACATTGCAAAATCATTGGGACATACTATAAAAAATCCCATTCCTTCGCTAGTTCAACTTAAATCAAATGCAGCATTTCTAAAGCAATTAAAGGGTGTTAAAATTAATGGATTGGCGAAGATTGTGGATGAAAATAATAATTTAATGCGTGAAGAATATGGTGAAATTTTGTTTACTGATTATGGTATTTCTGGTCCACCTATTTTACAAATTAGTAGAATTGCGTCTGAATATATTTATAAAAATAAAACCGTATTTGTAGATATAGATTTTTTTAATCAATTATCTTATGAAGAATTGGATCAATTATTAGTAAATAGATTTACTTCTATGCCTTATAAAATAATACAAGATAATTTTATAGGATTAATTAATAAACGCTTAATAAATATTATTATTAAAGAAACGGGAATTTCATTGAATAAAAAATCTTCTGATATAAAAAAAGAAGAAAGACATAAATTAGTTAATATACTTAAACAGTTTAGACTAAAAATTACTGGAACAAACCAATGGAATCAATCCCAAGTTACAGCAGGAGGAGTTATTACTAATGAAATAAATTATGACCTAGAATCAAAACAAATGAAAAATATATATTTAACAGGTGAAATAATAGATGTAGATGGTGATTGTGGAGGATATAACTTACAATGGTCTTGGAGTACTGGAGCTATTGCAGGATTAAAAGCAAGTAAGTAATAATTAAACCAAACCTATAACGCTTAATTTGGGAAAGTTGAGTTACTTATAAAAGGACTGAAAGGAATAATACTATGTTACGATTACAACAATTAAAGTTTAATATAGATCATACAGAAAATGATATACGTAAGAGAATTATTAAAGATCTAAAAATAAACAATAATATCCCTTTTTCTTATACAATTGTGAAGAAGTCAATTGATGCTAGAAAAAAGAATGATATTAAAATAGTTTATACATTTGATATTGATATAAAAGATGAACATAAAATATTAGAAAGAAAAAAAGTTAATTATTTAAGTTATATAGAGCAAAAAAAATACAAATTTCCATATCAAAATAATGATATAAAAGATAGACCAGTTATAATAGGTTCTGGACCAGCTGGACTTTTTTGTGCCCTCATATTAGCTGAAAATGGGTATTGTCCAATCGTTTTAGAAAGAGGGCAAGATATTGATAGTAGAGTAAAAGACGTTGAACAATTTATGGCATCTAATATATTATCTACTAAATCAAATATACAATTTGGTGAAGGTGGAGCGGGTACTTTCTCTGATGGTAAATTAAATACTTTAGTAAAAGATAAATTTCTTAGAAATAAAAAAGTATTAGACGAATTTGTAGAATGTGGTGCACCAAAAGAAATCTTATATTATAATAAACCACACATTGGTACAGATTATCTTCGCATCGTAGTTAAGAATATTAGAAATAAAATAATTAGCTTAGGAGGAGAAGTAAGATTTAATGAAGAAGTAACCTCATTAATAATTGAAAATGGATCTATATCTGGATTAATAATAAATAATAAAAAAGAGTTAAGAGCTACTAAAGTAATACTTGCAATAGGACACAGTGCTAGAAATACATTTTTGATGCTTAAAAATCATAATTTACTTATTGAAAAAAAACCATTTTCTATAGGGTTAAGAATTGAACATCCTCAAAGTTTAATTAATACATCTCAGTATGGAAATGGTCATCATAAAGATTTGCCAGTTGCTGACTATAAATTATCACATCACTGTAAAAACGGAAGAGGTGTGTATTCATTTTGTATGTGCCCAGGTGGTTTTATTGTTAATGCAAGTTCTGAAGAAGGAAGAGTGGTTACAAATGGCATGAGTAACTATCAAAGGGATGAAGAAAATGCTAATAGTGCTCTTCTTGTTAATGTAACTCCAGATGATTTTCCAGAAGAAGATGTATTAGCTGGTGTAGCTTTTCAAAGAAAATGGGAAGAGTTAGCTTATGTTGCTGGAGGAAGTAACTATAATATACCCATACAACTATCATCTGATTTTATTAACAATAGAATATCAAAAGGTATTGGACAAGTAAATCCTTCCCTTAAAGATCGGGTAACTTTAGCTAATTTAAATGATTGTTTGCCTACTTATGTTTCTGAATCTATAAAAGAAGGTATTCTTGCTTTTGATAAGAAAATTAGAGGTTTTGCAAGAGAGGATGCAATATTATCAGGAGTAGAAACAAGATCTTCTTCTCCTATTAGAATAATACGTGATAAAGGATTCCAAAGTAATATTAAAGGCTTATACCCATGTGGTGAAGGAGCAGGATATGCTGGAGGAATAATGTCTGCTGCTATGGATGGAATTAAGGTTGCAGAAGCTGTTGCTAGTAATTAAATTATAAATTATCCTATACCATATCTGCTAGGCTCGTTGATATCATTTAGTTAGTGGGTTACTTAAATAAAAGTAAAAATAAGAGTAGTATAAATTCCAATGCAATCACCTACTGCTAGTAGGTTTGCAAAAGTTTATACTACTCTATTATAGTCTTATTAAACTTTCTAATTAATATTAGCTAAGAAAACTTTTTATAAATCATAGATTTTACTATATTTTTCTTCTAAATATGCAGTATAATATTTAGCATTAAGAGGCTCATTTGTTGCTTTTTTAATAATTTCTTTTGGAGTAAGAAGTTTTCCGTATTTATGAACATTTTCATATAACCATTTTCTAATATTTTCTAAGTTACCATTTCTTAAATCTTCATCAATATTAATTGATTTTTCCATAGTATTTTTAAATTGAGATGCGTATGCATTACCAAGTGCATATGAAGGGAAATAACCAAATAGTCCTTCTGACCAATGAACATCTTGAAGAATACCTTCAGCATCATTTTTAGGTGTAAGTCCCATATATTCTTTATATTTTTGATTCCATATTTCAGGTAAATCTTCAACTAAGATTTTATTTTCAAATAATAATTTTTCAATTTCATATCTTATCATTATATGAAGAGAATAAGTAAGCTCATCTGCATCAATTCTTATTAAGGATAATTCAGATTTATTAGCTGCTAGATACAAATCTTCACTTGTTACATCTTGTAAGTTTTCAGGAAATGCTTTTTGTATTATAGGAAATATGTATTCTATAAATGGATAAGACCTTCCTACAATATTCTCAAAAAATCTTGATTGAGATTCATGTATACCCATAGAAGTACCACCACAAAGTTGTGTGAATTCTAATTCTTCATCAATATTTTGCTCATATATAGCATGACCACCTTCATGTAATGTACTATATAGTGCTGGTAAAAGATCATTTTCAAAATAATGAGTTGTAATTCTTACATCATTTCTATTAAAATTAGTAGTGAAAGGATGTTCGCTTTCAGCAATTAGTCCTGAATCCATGTTAAATCCAATTATATGTAAGAGTTGTTTACTAAGCTTATCTTGTTCTTTAGATGGGTAATGTTTTTTAGTGAATTCAGTATTAATTTTGACATTTGACTTATTAATCCTATTTACTAATGGAACTATTGTATTTTTTAATTCACTAAAGAATTCATCTAAATCTTCAGTAGTTAAACCTCTTTCATAATCACCTAATAAAGTATTATAAGGGTGTTTTGTATATCCTCTATAACTAATAAATTTCTTGTTATAATCAATTACTTTTTCTAGATGTGGTGCAAATATAGAAAAATCTCTTTTATTTTTTGCTTCTTCCCATGCAGCACTAGCTTTTGCTTGTGCTTCACTATATTCTTTTACTACATTAACAGGAATTTTTGCAATTTTATCATATTCTATACGATATTCTTCCACTTTTCTAGTTGTAATATAATCTAGTTCCTTTTTATTTTCTTCTAAGTAAGATAATATTTTATTAAATTCATCATTAACAAGTGTCATGTAGTATTCTCCAGTTAATGTTGATAGAGTTCTAGCTCTTCCTTCCACGCTGTTTTTAGGGGCACGAGTAGCAGCATCCCATTGAATTAAAGCACTTGCATGTGTAATAGCATGTGATTTGTCATCTACTTCTTTTAATTTAGCAATAGCATTTTTCATATCCATTGATATTTCACCTCTCATTTTATATTTAGAATCCTAATTTTTCCATAAATATATTATAGCAATAAAATAAATGAAATGGAACTTATTTTTCTTGATTATTTTAAATGTGTAATGTAAAATAAAATAAGTTACTTAACTTTCCCACCTTTAATATAATCTATTCATAATAAAGGACATAGGAAAGATATGTAGAATAAAAAAATAGAAAGTACCCATTAGAATACTTTTTGTAGAATTTAATTATAATACAAATTTGGACATATAAAAATAAGGTGGAGAATAATGACTATACGTGAAAAATTAAAAAATAAAAATAGAATTATTGTAAAGATTGGTTCATCTTCTTTAACCCATGAGTCAACAGGGGAGATTAATTATTATAGGTTAGAAAAACTAATTAGAGAATTAACTGATTTAAAAAATATGGGGAAAGAGGTAATATTAGTTTCATCTGGAGCTATTGCAGTAGGCATTAATACTTTAAATTTGTCAACAAGGCCAGAATTATTAGAAGAAAAACAGGCTGCAGCAGCTGTAGGACAAGCAAATCTTATGATGATATATCAAAAAATATTTAGTGAATATAATCAAAAAGTTGCACAAATACTTATTACAAAAGATCTAATAGATCAACCAACTAGAAGAACAAACGCACAAAACACTTTAAATACGTTATTGAAAATGGGAGCAATACCAATTGTAAATGAAAATGATACTGTAGCAACAGAAGAAATAGTATATGGAGATAATGATACATTATCAGCAATAGTTGGAAAATTAGTAGGGGCAGACTTATTAATTTTATTATCCGACATTGATGGACTGTATAATGAAGACCCTAGAAAAAATAAAAATGCAAAACTTATATCAGAGGTTTCGGAAATAACTGATTATATAGAACATATGGCTGGTGGTGCAGGCTCCTCTTGTGGAACAGGGGGTATGGCAACCAAGATATCAGCTGCTAAAATTGCAACTAGTAACTCTATGGATATGATAATCTCTAATGCTAATATTGATAATGTCATTGAAAAGATTATATATGGTGAAGAGATAGGCACGTTATTTGTATCTAAATACTAAAATAATAAGATAACTAACTTTTATTCTAGAATATTATACACCAAGAATGGTTTGATTTTATTACACATGCTACAATAAAATTATGAGCCGAGCGTAGATGGTATAGGGTAATATGGAGCAGCGAGTCACGGACGGCGAGCTCAGCTAGGTGGTCACTGAAAAACTTAGAATTAAATTCTTAAAATACAATATGTATGTCTTAATTTATAGGGGAACCCAACATATTGTATTAAAGAATCAACTAAAGGATGTTTTTCAGTGACCTTATTAAACACGGACGTTTAATCTGCTGACGGAATATTACCCTATACCATCTACGCGGAAACCCAAAATTATTATTTAAATTTACGCTATATGTTCTAAATTGTTTTATCAATTAAACTATTAATGGCCTTAATAGCAATTTCATTTGTAATATCTATTACGGGAATATTTTTTTCTTGAACTTGACTCATTAAATTATCAATAATTGAATTAATAATTTTGGCATCTTTCTCACTAACTTTCTGTGCATTAACAAACTCTACTTGCCATTGATTTTCAAGTTTTGTATAGTACTTACCTATATCATCAAACTTCTTTAGCTTAGCTAAATATTTAATTTTATATAAATAATATTTAAGATTTATTAAACCTGATTTTTTATCATTATCTTCTAATGATAATATATAGCTACAATATTTATATAGATCAGATGCCTTATTTTGAATGGCTAAATCATTATCTGTAGTTACTAATTCAGGGTATTTTTTTAACAATTCTTCTTTAGGTAGTACAATATCTGAGCTTTCATCATCTTTTTTTTCACCACCATCTTCACCTTTTTCTTTAGATTCGCCGCCCGACTCTTGAGAACTTCCACCATTTTCCTTTGAACCACTTGATTTATTTCCTTCATTTTCTGATTCCTGTGACTTGCCATCTCCACTACCTTTAGATGCCATTTGAGTTAATATTTTTATTTGGCTTTTTTCTACGTCAATAGCAACTTTTTCAATTTTTTGTTTATCAGCTTCATCAGAGATATTTTTACTTAATTCATTTATTAGTGATTTAAAATCTACAGCATTTTCATCATTATCGGTAATACTATATATACCTACTTCATTAGCTTTTTCATGAAAATTTATTAGTTCATCATAACATTTAATATAATCTTTTTTTTCTAAAAGCTCAATTATTTCATCGGTAATATTAACTAATTGATATTTAAGTGATTTACTAACTAAAGATGAGTTGGTTTTTTCTTCTTTTTTTTCACCACTAGAACAATTTGTCAAAATTAGTGTTGCTATTATTAAAGGTATTAATATTTTTTTTAACATTATATTCACTCCGTATAAATATTTTAGTAGATATATACATGTAGAACAACTATTATTTACTTATTATTTGATATATTAAGTTAAAAAATACTAACCTTATTGAAAAAATAAAAATAATAATAAAAAAATTACTTGATTAGTTTGCCTTTAGATATTAGAATAAATATAATATATTGATGCGTCAGTTTAAAATACTAAAATATTATTATAATATATATGAACTAATAGACTAAGGAGGAAATTATGGATAAGAAAAAAATTGATAGAATAAATGAGTTATATAAAAAAAATAAAATTGAGGGATTAAGTGATGAAGAAAAAATAGAGCAATCATTACTTAGGGAAGAATATTTAAACTCAGTTAGAAAAAATTTTAAAAGTACTATGAATACAATCAAATTAAAAGATGACAAGGGGAATATTACTCCATTAAAATCTAGATATAAAAAGAAATGAAAACAACATTAAGAAAAAAATATATAAATATAAGAAATAATATGTCTGAGATAGATGTTTTTAATAAGAGTATTAATATATATAATAAATTAATAACAAATAAACTGTACATTAATTGTAATGAAATATTCATATATGTAAGTAATTTTAATGAAGTTGACACAAGTAGTATTATTAATAAAGCTTGGGATGATAAAAAGAGAGTAGCAGTTCCAAAAGTGTGCAACAATTTAATTAAATTTTATTATATTAACTCAATGCAAGATTTGAAAAAAGGTAAGTTTAATATACTTGAGCCCACAACATTAATTGAAGGGATTCCAACAGATAATTCACTTTTTATAATGCCTGGAATCGTATTTGATAAAAATAGAAATAGAATTGGTTTTGGTGGAGGGTATTATGATAAATACTTATTTTCATATCCAAATATATTTAAAAAAGTTGCTATTTGTTATGATTATCAATTAATTGATAAAATACCAACAGATATTCATGATGTGAGACCAGATTATATATTTACAGAATCTCAAATAATAAGTTAAGTAAATTAATGTAGTTTTACAATATTAAGAAATATAAATTTTAGTGAGGTGACATAGATGGATGAATTAATTATTAAAGGTCAAAAAGCAAAACAAGCTAGTTTTATAGTATCACAATTATCATCAAATGATAAAAATAAAGGTTTAAAAGCTGTTGCAAAGGCATTGCTAGATAATGAAAAAGATATAATTGAAGCAAACAAGATGGATGTTCTAAGAGCTGAGGAAAATGGAATTAAAGGTTCTTTAGTGGATAGACTTACTCTTAATACTGACCGAATTAAATCAATGGCTGAAGGTATTATTAAGATTATTCAGTTAGATGATCCTATTGGTGAAGTTAAGTGGATGAAAAAGCGTCCTAATGGCTTAGAAATTGGTAAAAAAGTAGTGCCTTTAGGAGTTATAGGAATAATTTATGAAGCTAGACCAAATGTTACTGTTGATGCATTTGCATTATGCTTTAAAACAGGAAATGCTGTAATTCTTAGAGGTGGAAAAGAAGCTATTCATTCTAATCTTAAAATTGTTGAGATTATTAAGAAAGCTTTACTTAGCGTAAGTATGCCAAGTGATGCTGTTTCTCTAATAGAGGACACAAGTAGAGAAGTAGCTACAAAAATGATGAAGCTTAATGAATATTTAGATGTTCTTATACCAAGAGGTGGTTCAGGACTTATTCAAGCTGTAGTTAATAATAGTACTGTTCCTGTAATTGAAACAGGAGTAGGTAATTGTCATATATATGTTGATAAAGAAGCCAACTTAGTTATGGCAAAAGATATACTAATTAATGCAAAGACTCAAAGACCTGGTGTTTGTAATGCTTGTGAAAGCCTAGTTATACATGCTGACGTAGCAGAAGAATTTTTGCCAATGGCTTGTGAAGGGTTATTAAAATATAATGTAGATATAGTTGGTGATAAAATTGCTAAATCTATTGTACCTAAAATTAAACCAGCATCTGAAGATGATTATGGTAAAGAGTACTTAGATTATAAAATATCTGTTAAAGTCGTTTCTGATATTGATGAAGCAATTAATCATATTAATAAGTATAATACAAAGCATTCTGAATCAATTATTACAGAAAATTACTCAAATGCAAGACTGTTTTTAGATAAAATTGATGCAGCAGCAGTATATGTTAATGCGTCTACAAGATTTACTGATGGATTTGAATTTGGTTTTGGTGCGGAAATAGGCATTAGTACTCAAAAACTTCATGCTAGAGGTCCTATGGGTCTTAATGAATTAACAACAACAAAATATGTTATATATGGGAATGGACAAATTAGAGATTAGATAGGCCTATAATGCAAGAAAAGTGACTTCTTTGAATTAATAAACGAAGTCACTCTTTTTTTATTTCAATCATAATGTATCAAATAAGATAGAATCATTCTAATATAATAGAAGAAAGATTAATTATTATCTTCTTCTTCAAGTTCTTCTTCATCTTCAATTATACGCATAAAAGTTTTGGATACTTTTTCGAATTCTTCATCATCTTCAATGTTTGTTAGTTCTATATCTTGATCATCAGATGAAATATATTTATATAAAAGAACATCATCTTCTTCTTCAGGAAGTAATGCAATATATTCATTATCCTCAACGTCAAATATACCTAATACTAAACATTCAAGAGTTTCGTCATTGTCTAAAGTAAGGGTTATTGTTTCATGTTCATGATTATGATCATGGTTGCAACAATCATGATCATGTTCGTGATCATGTTCATGGCATTGACAATTATTATTTTGTTCATTTGAATCATTACAATTACAGTTTTTTTCGTTATTCATTAGAATTATATTCCTTTCACATTTTATTAATGAGTAATTGCAAAACTACATTCAGTTGATTCTTTAATATAATATGTTTAATTCCGGCTTATAATAAGAACTACATAATGTATGTAAAGAATTAAAATCCTTAGTTTTGAAATTACCTATTTATTAAATATAAGTATTTCTTACTTATTATATTACATAAGCAATTGGATTAAAAGAAAATCTTAAGATTTTTTTATTATTTCTTCTCTAATAGGAAAGATTTATTACTCTAGATAATAATAGTTATTACCAAATTTATTATTTATTAGACAACTTTTTTTGAAAGTATTAGTATAACTTGTATTAAATGTCAAAATAAAGTATAATAAGAACAAATGTTCCTAAATTATTAAGTACATTGTTGAAAAGTAGGTGGTTAAATGATATCGTATATAAAAGGAACTCTAGAATTTATTGATAATGATTATATTATTGTTGATGTAAGTGGTATTGGTTATGAAATAAGAATTTCTACGTCAACAATTGAATCTTTACCTAATATAGGTGATGTTGTTAAAATGTATACATATTTATATGTTCGTGAAGATGCTATGCTTCTATACGGATTTATTACTAGAGATGATCTAGATGTGTTTAAGAAGTTAATAACCGTTAATGGTATTGGACCAAAAGGTGCTTTAGGTGTTTTATCTACTATAACACCTGATGAGTTAAGATTTGCTATAATAGCGGATGATGTTAAGACAATTTCAAAAGCGCCTGGAATAGGGAAAAAAACAGCACAAAAACTTATACTTGAGTTGAAGGATAAGTTAACAATAAAAGATTATGAAGATAGTATATCATCTGAATTAATGGATAGGACCCAAGTATCTCAACTTTCGGATTCAAAAAATGATGCTATTTCAGCTTTGGTTGCACTTGGATATTCAAGTACAGAGGCAGTGAAAGCAGTAAGGTTAGTAGATATAAAAGATACTACAACAGTAGAAGATATTATTAAAGGCGCATTAAGTAAGATAGGGAGCAATTTATAATGGATAATAGAATTATTACTACAGAATTAATAGATGAAGATCTAAAAATTGAACATAACCTTCGTCCAAAGTTATTATCTGATTACATCGGACAAGAAAAAGCTAAAGAAAATATGAAAGTTTTTATAGAAGCAGCTAAACTTAGAAATGAACCTCTAGATCATGTGCTTTTATATGGACCTCCAGGACTTGGAAAAACTACATTATCCAATATTATTGCTAATGAAATGAACGTAAACATGAAAATTACTTCTGGACCAGCTATAGAAAAACCAGGGGATATGGCAGCTATACTAAATAATCTTCAAGAAGGAGATATTCTTTTTATCGATGAAATTCATAGATTAAATAGGCAGGTGGAAGAAGTAATGTATCCTGCTATGGAGGATTTTGTTATTGATATAGTTATTGGAAAAGGGCCATCGGCTAGATCGATAAGACTAGATTTACCAAAATTTACTCTTGTTGGCGCAACAACACGTATAGGTTTATTAACTTCACCTTTAAGAGATAGATTTGGAGTTATAAATAAATTAGAATTTTATACATTAGAAGAATTAACAACAATTGTTAAGCGATCATCTAATGTACTTGATATACATATTGATGAAAAAGGTGCTGTTGAGATAGCTAGGCGTTCAAGAGGAACTCCTAGACTTGCAAATAGATTATTAAAACGTGTAAGAGATTTTGCTCAAGTGAAATATAATGGTGAAATAACTAAAGAAGTAGCTGATTATGCGCTTGATTTACTAGATGTAGATAAAAGTGGACTAGATAAAAGTGATAGAAAAATGCTACTAGCTATGATAGAAAAATATAATGGAGGGCCAGTTGGACTTGACACCTTAGCTGCAACTATTGGTGAAGAATCTGGTACTGTTGAGGATGTTTATGAACCTTACCTTATCCAGCTAGGATATATAAATAGAACTCCTAGAGGAAGAGTAGTCACACCTTTATGTTATAAACATTTTGGGATTATGTATGAGTAACTCAAAATACAATTATCAAAACTACGTAACTTTTTATAGTTTGTCCTAAATATTTACATATTTTATTGACAATTATTTCCAATAATATTAAACTATATATAATAATATAGGTAATTGCAAAGCTAAGGATTTAAATTCTTTACATACAATATGTAATTCTTATTACAATTCGTAATCCAACATATTATATTAAAGAATCAACTTAATGTAGTTTTACAATTACTTAATATAAAAATTATATGTAAGGGTGAACATTATGGATAAAGAATTACAATTATTATGTAATATTAATAATAACAAACATGTGACCCAAAGAAATTTAGCAAAAGACTTAGGACTATCCCTTGGTTCAATTAATGCTATTTTACAGAATATGATTATTAAAGGATATGTTAATGCACAGCAAATTAATTCAAGATCATTAAAGTATACGCTAACACCTCTTGGGAAAAAAGCTAAAGATAAAAAAACCTATGATGAGGTGGTAGTTAGTTATCAAATGGTTAGTAGAGTTAGACAAATAACTAAAAAGATTATTAGAGAACAAGTAAGTAAAGGATATAATAAATTTTATTTGTATGGTAATCATGATGAATTGTATAAACTTGTGAAAATGAGTATTATAGAGGCTAAACGAATATACAACATAGAATATTTTGAAATTGATAACATTGTAGAAATAACTAATCAAGAAGGAATTATACTTACGTGGAATAAAAATAAAGAGGAGATAAACCCCAAAAATAATCTAGTACTTAACATATTAAGTTGTGTTATCTAGAAAAACGATAATATATAAATAACTATAAAAAGATGTCGTGAAGAAACAATAATTCATAATTGTCAATTATTGTTTCTTTATGTTATAATATTATTAATTCTATTAGGGCTTATATGATTATAAGATAAAAATTAACTAAATATTAACTTATATATGCTTTGAAATAACTTAGTAAAGGAGGTCCTAATAATGTCGTCCAAGAACGATACAAAAGTAATAATTGGAGGTAATGTATATACATTATCAGGTAACGAAAGCGAAGAATACATTCAAAGAGTTGCACTTTATATTAATAATAAACTTGATGAATTAAAGGCTTCCGAAAATGGACAATTTCTTAATACTAGATTAATGTCAATATTATTAGCAATTAATATTGCAGATGACTATTTTAAGGCAAAAGAAGGTACTGATAAATTAAATGAGTCATTTAAATTAAAGGATGAACTTATACTTGATAAAGAACGTGAAATTATTAAATTACAAGAAACAATACATAATCTTGAGGCAGAAAAGAAACAGTTAATCTATAAAGCTGAAAAATTGGAAGAAGATTTAGAGAATTATAAAGCTGAATTAGACGAATATATTGAAACATTTGATTTAGAGAATGAGTAGTAATATAATATATATTACTACTTTTATTTTCTTAAAGTTACTTCCGTCAATGGTAGTGTTTTATATAGAATAAAATTTTGTTTTGCAATTACCTAATAAAAGAACTTATAAATAGAAAGGTGAAGTTTCATGAAAATAAAACCAGAATTATTATCACCAGCAGGGTCTTTTGACTCCTTGATTGCAGCTATTAATGGTGGATGTGATGCTGTTTATGTTGGTGGTAAACAATTTAGTGCAAGGGCATATGCATCTAATTTTGATACTGAAGAATTAATAAAAGCTATAGATTATTGCCACCTTAGAGGTGTAAAGATATATTTAACGGTTAATACTCTATTTAAGGAGCAAGAATTAAATTCTCTTATAGAATATATTAATATTGTATACAATGCTGGGATTGATGCATTAATTATTCAGGATCTTGGAGTAGCTAAACTTATCAAACAAACATTTAAAAATCTAGAAATACATGCTAGTACTCAAATGACTATTCATAATTTACATGGTGTAGAATACCTTAAAAATTTTGGATTTAGTCGTGTTGTACTTAGTAGAGAATCTAATTTAGATGAAATAAAATATATTATAAATAATACAGATACTGAGATTGAATGTTTTATACATGGAGCTTTATGCTATTCGTATTCAGGACAATGTCTAATGAGTAGTATTTTGGGTGGAAGAAGTGGTAATAGAGGTAGATGTGCAGGAACATGTAGATTACCTTATACATTAATAGATGAGAACCAAAAAATTAATACTACAAGTGGTAAGTATTTATTAAGTCCTAAAGATATAGCTACTATTGATATATTACCCGAATTAATTGATAGTGGAATACATTCATTCAAAATTGAAGGAAGAATGAAAAGTCCTGAATATGTTTATTCTGTAACATCTATATATAGAAAATACATTGATAAATATTTAAATAATCCAGAAGATTATAAAGTAGAAAAAGAGGATAAAGATTTATTACTTCAAATTTATAATAGAGGTGGTTTTTCAAAAGGATATTATACAGATAAAAATAACCAATTAATGTCAATGATAAAGCCAAATAATCAAGGTGTATATATTGGTAAAGTGACAAAAGTTAATAAGAATAATAAGACTATAAATATTAAGTTAGATAAGAAAGTTAATAAAGGGGATAAATTAGAAATATGGACAGGCAATGAACCTTTTCCATGTATAAGTATCAAAAATACTTCAGATACACTGATTATTACACTAAAAGAATATAATAACAATATAGTTCCTGGGAATAAAGTATATAGAATAAAAAATAAAGAAATACTTGATAATATTTCAGCCAATATTAAAACAAATAAGTTGAAAAAAGACGTAAAATGTAAAATTAAGTTAGAGATAAATAAACCGATTACTATAGATTTATTTTTTTATAACTATCATATTACTGAAGTAGGTTCTATTGTAGAAAAAGCAAAAAATCAATCTTTGTCTACTGAGAGAATAATAAAACAATTTAAAAAAACAGGTGAGTATCCTTTTGAAATGGATATTATTGAGGCAAGTATTGAAGAGGATGTTTTTATTCCAATAAGTGAAATTAATAAGTTAAGAAGAAATGCTTTAGAAAAGCTAAGTAATGCTATCATAGGTTTTTATAAAAAAGAACCTCTAAAAATAACGCCAAACTCATTAACAATTGATAAGCATGTAGATAATATAGAAAATAATATATTTGTTTTAATTAGAAATATACAGCAATTAAATGCAGTTATACAGTTTAATGTAGAAGGTGTATATATTGAAAGTGAATTAATTGCAATTGAAGAAATTAAAGAAATAGTGGATATTTGTAATAATAAAAATATAAAAAGTTATGTAGCATTACCAAGAATTTTTAATAAAAAAACACAAGATAAATTTATCAATAAATATAAGAAAATACAAGAGCTTAACGTGAATGGTTACCTAGTTAGGACATATGGTGAGATGAATTTAGTAGAAAATACTAATAAAGAAATTGTTATTGACTATAATTTAAATGTAATTAATAATCAAACAATAAATACATGGAAACAAAAAGGTGCTTCTAGAATAACATTATCACCTGAACTCCATAATAAAGATATTTATAAGCTTAATAATATAAGTTCTGAAATTCTTATTTATGGATATCTTCCATTAATGGTATCTAAACAATGTGTTGTTACAAATGCTACAAAAAATAGTAACTTATGTTATAATAATAAAAAATATTATTTGAAGGATAGATATGGTAAAAACTTTTATATAGATAGAAGATGCATAAATTGTCATAATGTAATTTATAATTCAAGTCCCCTAATACTATTTGATCAGTCAAAAAGAATTAGCGAATTAGGTATTAATAATCTTAGACTAGAATTTACTACAGAAAAAAATAAAGATATAGTAAATATTATGAAGACAATTAATAATATTATATTTGATAATATTGATATGAGTACCGATAATATTCTTAGAATTCTTGATATAGATGAGTTTAATCGGGGTCATTTTTTAAGAGGTATTGAGTAGGTGAAAACATATGTTAGAAGTTATCATTAATATTACACGATTTATATTTATACTATTAGCAATCTATTATACTTATATTTGTTACAAATTATATAGATATAAATACAATAACAAAAAATATATATCTAATCATATTCTAGATGATTTTAAAGTAGAATACTATTTGAGAAATCAAAGAGTCACTTTACTAATAACACATTTTTTAGGATTTATGCTATTAGTTGGTGCATCAGATAAACATAAATTAAATTTATTAATACTTTATGTAGAAGAAGTATTATTTTTCATGCTATTTTGGTATTTAATAAAAAAAATATATAAACACAGTGATGTTTTATTATGGAATATAACTTTATATTTAATATGTATCTCATTTCTTATTTTAGCAAGAATTGATTATTATAGTGGTCATAGACAATTTTTATTAGCTGCACTAGGTTATTTAGTTGCATTGTTAATACCTATTTTCATTGGAAGGTTTAATTTTTTAGAGAAATTAGAGTGGATATATATTGGTATTTCGATTGTTTTATTAGTAACGGTTACTTTTATAGGTGTTGAAAAAAAAGGTGCTACTAATTGGATTATGGTTGGTGATTTCACTTTTCAACCATCAGAACTTATAAAAATTCTGTATATATTATTTTTAGCTGCTTATATGAGAAAAAGAGAAAAGTTTGTTCATGTTATTATAGCAGCAATACCATCATTAATACTTATTATATTATTAGTATATCAAAGAGATCTTGGAACAGCTTTAATATTTTTTATAATATTTATTTCAGTAATCTATATTTCTACTAATAAACCATTTTACTTTTTAGGAGGTTTAAGTGGTGGTATTATGGGTTCATTAATAGCTTATAGATTTTATCCTCATGTGAGAGTTAGAGTTGAAGCTTGGATGAATCCTTGGGCAGATATTCATAAGAAAGGCTATCAAATCGCACATTCTTTATTCGCTATAGGGGCAGGTGGTTGGTTAGGTAATGGTTTAACCAAAGGCATGCCATACAGAATTCCAGCTGTTAAGACGGATATAATTTTTGCGGTTATTTGCGAAGAATTTGGAAATATTTTTTCCATACTAATGATTATTATTATGGTTTTGTTTTTTCTAACTGGGATACAAATTGCAAAAGACAGCACTAATAATTTTTATTTATTATTGGCTAGTGGTATAAGTTGTACTATAGGGTTTCAAATGTTTTTAATTTTAGGTGGTGTTACTAAGCTAATACCGCTAACAGGTGTAACATTACCATTTGTAAGCTCTGGAGGTACATCATTAATAATGTCAATTGTTATGTTAGGAATTTTAGAAGGCATTAATATTAAGAATCAAAAAGGTGAAACAAATGAAAAGAAAAAAAGAGGAAATAAATAGAAAAGATAATAAAAGTTTAAATAATATTTCATATATATTTGTAGGACTTTTTGTAATATTAATTATTCATCTAATTAAATTTATATCTATTGATAGTTCTAATGTTATTATTAATCCAGTTAACCCTAGGATTGAAAAATTAGAGCAAAGTATTAAGAGAGGAAAAATATTAGACAGAAAAGGAAAGGTTTTAGCAGAAACTAAAGTAGATAGCAAAAAAGAGTATCGTGTTTATCCTTATGAAAATGTTTTTTCTCATGTAGTTGGATATTCTGTTTTAGACAAATCGGGTATTGAATCTTTAGCCAATTATGATTTACTAAAAACTAATGTTGGCATATTAGAAAAAGCTTTTCAAGTTATTTCTAATAAAAAAAGTATAGGAAATAATGTAATTACTACATTGGATGCAGAATTACAAGATAAAGCTTGTGAATTGTTAGGTGATAGACAAGGTTCTATAGTTGCAATTGAGCCTTCTACAGGGAAAATACTATGTATGGTCTCTAAGCCTGACTTTGATCCTAATTATATTGAAAGTAATTATAAAATTTGGAATAACGATAAAGAAAATAAGCCGCTTTTTAATAGAGCAACTCACGGTAAGTATCCACCTGGGTCAACTTTTAAAATTGTAACAGCTCTTGCATATATAAGAGAGAATCCAAATTGGAATCAATATATATATAATTGTACAGGTAAAGATTTTTTTGGAGAAAGTACAATTCATTGCTATGCTCATACTGCTCATGGCCAAGAAAATCTTGAACATGCATTTAAAATGTCATGTAATACTGCTTTTGCAAATATTGGAACTAATTTAGATTTATATAGATATAGAGAAGTTGCGGATAGTCTATTATTTAATTCTTCTCCACCTTATCCATTAACGTTATCAAAAGATAGTATTAGTAGTTTTATACTTAATAGTAACTCTGAAACAAATGATATTGCTGAAACAGCCATTGGACAAGGTAAAACATTAGTAACTCCATATCATAATGCTTTAATAACTACATCAATTGCTAATGGGGGTAACTTAATGAAACCTTATATAATTGATCGAGTGGAAAATGTTAATGGAAAAATAATTACAAAATACTTGCCAGAGTTTTATGAGGAATTAATGAGTGTAGAAGAGGCTAGTATCTTAAAAAATTTTATGAAAAAAGTTGTTACAGAAGGGACTGGGGGGACATCTTCCGTAGAAGGAATAGAAGTTGCGGGTAAGACAGGTTCAGCAGAAAATAGTGGAGAAAAGCCTCATGCATGGTATGTAGGATTTGCTCCTGCTGATAACCCTCAAATTGCACTATCCATTATAGTAGAAAATTCTGGTACAAGTACTAGGTATGCAGCTCCAATTGCTAGGGAGTTATTTAAACTTTATATTAAATAGTTCCATATAACTATAGAAGTTAAAAATATACAGTTGAAAAATCCAAAAAAAAATTGTATACTTTTTAAGACGAGGCATTTATTTGAAAAATGTTGAGATAATCACCCATATAGGATATGTAAAATATAATTTTATTTAAATTATTATTCACTATCCTTTGCTAGGAGGCATTTTTATGATTGAAGCAGTTAGTTGTGGCGGGGTGGTAATTCATAAGGGTAAGATATTGTTACTGTATCAATATAAATACGAAGGTTGGGTATTACCTAAAGGTACTGTAGAAGAAGATGAACAATATAATGATACAGCTATTAGAGAAGTAAGAGAAGAAGCAGGAGTTAAAGCAAATATTATTAAGTACGTTGGGAAGAGTCAATATTCCTTTATGATTGCCAATGATACAGTTGTCAAAGACGTACACTGGTATCTAATGAAGGCCTATAGCTATTATAGCAGGCCACAAAGAGAAGAATTTTTTACAGATTCAGGTTATTACAAATATCATGAAGCTTATCATTTATTAAAATTTAGTAATGAAAAACAAATACTTGAACAAGCTTATAATGATTATTTAGACTTAAAAAAATGCAACATGTGGGGAAATAAAAAATACATTTAACAAAATAGGAAGTCGTATTATATTACACAAATATTAGAATAAGCTTACTTCGCTAAATGAAGTAAGCTTATTTAAGTTTCGTTTATTACTCAACTTTCCCACCTTTAATTTAATGCAGATAAATTAAGCGTTATAGGTTTGGTTTGCAGAATAAATATATAGAAGAAACACCTATATTTTTATTCTGCAAAGCCTTATAATTAGCTTAGCTGCATAGAATATTGATGTGGGAAAG
>JAOASG010000043.1 GCA_025210235.1 Vallitalea sp. | reverse complement strand
GACGGAGCATGTTTGCTCAATCCTTTACAATATTATCTAAGAAGTGTTGGAATATAAGTTGTAGAGCCGTATACGAGACCCGTATGTACGGTTCAATGAGAGGGAAGTAATACTAGCTATTATTTCTCTACTCTATTGTTTCGTAGAAATGGACATATTAGTGTTATTTTAGTTTATTGATATATATAAATTATTGTGATAATATGATATTTGATGGCTTGAAATATATTCTGTATAAGTAATAATTAAAATATAATCAAGTAGTTAGATTTAGTTAAGGAGACGTTATTGGGAAATGATAAAATTATGGAACAAAAGTAAAAATAAAAAAGCTATTTTAATAATTGGAATTTTATTGATAATAATAGGTATTCTTAGTTACTATTTTGTAAGTAATAATGAAGAATACTATAAAAAAACAATTGTAAAAATTACATATATTGATAAAGAAAGTACTCATTTACAAGATATTAATAATCAAAATATAACAGCCGTAATTATGAATGGAAATCATAAAGGAGAAAAAATAATACTTGAAAATAGTACATCTTTTGCAGGTTTATTTGATCAAGAGTATAATTTGAATGATGAGATTTTTGTTTCTATTAAGGAAAATGAAAATGGAATGATTATTTCTTCTAGGATAGATGGATATAAAAGGGATAAGTATTTAGCTTATGTAGTGATTTTATTTGTATTGTTAATATTGTTAGTTGGTAGGGCTAAGGGATTTAGATCTTTAGCTAGTGTTATCGTTAATATTTTATTATTTTGTTGTGTTATTAGATTATATTTATATGGGTATAATCTATTCTTGGTTACTTCTATAATGAATATACTATTTATTGTTATTTCTATTTTTATTGTAAGTGGATACAATAAAAAATCATTTTGTGCTATTATTGGAACGATAGTGAGTATGATTATCACTATGTTAATTACATTTATTGTTGTATGGATTACTCATTCAGAAGGTATTCATTATGAAGAAATGGAGTTTTTAATGACTTCACCAGAAGAAATCTTTTTTGTTGGTATTATGATAGGTACTATTGGGGCAATAATTGATATTGCAATTACTATGGCTTCTTGTATATCTGAATTGCTTGTTCAAAATCCGAACATTAAAAGAGAAGCACTAATTAAATCAAGTATGGAAGTAGGAAAAGATATAATGGCGACTAATGCTAACACACTAGTTTTTGTATATATTAGTGGAAGTATACCTATTATTTTGTTTTGGCTACTAAATGGAGTTTCTTTTTCTTACATATTAAATATAGGGATTTCTCTCGAAATAATTCGAGCTCTTATTGGAAGTATTGGAGTAGTAATAAGCATTCCAATAACACTATACATTTCTGTATTACTTCTAGGTAAGTATAAGTTAGGGGGGGTTAAATAATGAGTGTTATTCCTGTACTATTAATTATTCTTTTTTTATTAATGAAATTTATTGGTGGAGAAAGGGGAACAAAATCATTTTTTACATTGTGTTTTAACTTTATAGTATTTTTTATTATGGTAATATTAATTGCCAATAAACTTAATCCAATTACAGTAACAATTATGGTGTGTATAATTATTAGTTCTATAACGCTATTTTATATAAATGGATGGAATAAAAAAACTATTTCTTCTTTAATTTCTGTTACGACAGTTGTAATAGTTACAATTCTTTTAACCTATAAGATGGGAATGGGTGCAAAGATACAAGGGTTCGGAAAAGAGCAATTCGATTCTATTGCTTCTCTATCAATATATATAAAATTAAATTTTTCTAAGATTGTTATTTGTGAAATATTAATAGGTTTGATAGGAGCAGTTATTGATGTATCCATTTCAATATCATCATCTATGAATGAAATATATATTAATAATCCAAGTATAACTAAGAAAAATTTGTTTGATTCTGGAATGAATATAGGTAGAGACATACTCGGAACAATGACAAATACAATGTTTTTTGCATATATAAGTGGATTTATGGCGCTTATAATATATTTTAGTTCGCTTAACTATTCAGTAGCTGATATTATAAATAATAAAGTATTTTGCTCAGAAGTTTTTCAGATATTGTGTAGTGGAATAGGTATTATACTTATTATACCAATAACTGCTATAGTTACGTCACAGATTTTACTTTCGGTTAATGATTAAATTAATTGATTGTATTTTTATAAAATTATGTTTTGTGATATACTTCACAATAGTTGCTTTTTATGATATTGTTATATTGAATTATTTTAAAAAACAAAAAATATACATTATATATGGATTACTCATATTAAATAAAAAAGTTAAAATTCAAGATGTTGGAGTGTGAATATATATGAACCCAAGAAGAAATTATAAAAAAAATAAAGATAATTATAAAAAACAATTAGATGATATTAATAAAAAGATTAATACTTTTAGTAATATAAGGCTTATAGTAATGATTATTGGTATAGCAATAATACTCTGGTCCTATTCTAAACAAACTTATTTAACTACTTTATTTAGTTTAGTAATTACATTAGTATTATTTATAAGTCTTATAATAATTCATCAGAAATTTATTAATCTTAAACCCAAAATTCAAGCGCTATATAAAATAAATGAAAATGGTATCAAAAGGTTAAAAGGAGAATGGAACGAATTTGATATAACAGGCGACGAATTCATTGATGAAAAGCATAATTATTCATGGGATTTAGATGTATTTGGAAGGAATTCTTTATTTCAATGGATTAATCAAACTAATACACCAATGGGCAAAAAAAAGTTAAGAGATTCTTTAATAAGACCAATTAAAAATATTAATAATATAGAAAATCGTCAAAAAGCAATAAAAGAATTATCAAGTAATTTAGAATGGGTACAAGAGTTTATAGCTTCAGGAATGATTAAAAATAAAACTAATAACGATGAAAAAGATTTAATTAAGTGGAGTAAAAATGTTATTCCATATTTTTTGAATGGTGGATTAAATATACTAGTGAAAATATTACCTGTTATATCAATAGTAACTTTAATAATGCCGTTTTTTATAGATTCTTTTTCTTTTATATATGGAATAATATTTATTAGTATACAAATTATTATTGCATTTATTAATTTTGCTAAAATGAATGATAGATTAGAATCAATTGATAGTTATAGAAAACAAATAAAGATTTATGAGCAAATGATTAATGTAATAGAAAAACAAGAATTTCAATCTGAGTTATTAAAAACACTACAAAAAGAAATGTATTATAATAAAGAGGAGTTAGCATCTGTTCAAATAAAAAAATTAGATAAAATAATTGATATGATTACTCTTAGGCATATGCAGGTATATATACTATTTAATTTACTTACATTATGGGATTATCAATGTACCATTTCTTTGGAAAGCTGGAAAAATAAGTATGGAAAAAATTTAGAAAGATGGTTAGACTCTTTGGGTGAAATGGAAGCTCTAGTTAGTTTGTCAACTATTGCTTATGAGAATCCTGATTGGGTTATGCCTGCTATTGTTAAAGATTATAAAATATCTGCATGTGAAATTGGGCATCCACTAATTAATGCTCAAGACAGAGTATGTAATAATTTTAATTTCGGGGGTAGATATACATCTCTTCTTATCACAGGTTCTAATATGTCTGGTAAAAGTACATTTCTTAGAACAATTGGCATTAATTTAGTATTAGCTTATGCAGGAGCACCAGTTTGTGCAAAAGAATTCTACTGTCCTATTATGGATATATATACTTCTATGAGAATAAAAGATGATATAGATAATAAGATATCTTCATTTTATGCAGAATTATTAAGAATTAAAAAAATTATTGAAGCGACTAATGAAGGTAAAAAAGTATTTTATCTATTAGATGAAATTTTTAGAGGTACTAATTCTAGAGATAGACACATAGGAGCTAAAACATTAATTAAAAAATTATACAAAGATAATACTTTAGGACTTGTTTCTACGCATGACCTGGAATTAGCTGATATAGCATCAGAAACTAATTCTAGATTAAAGAATTATCATTTTCAAGAATACTATAAAAATAATAAAATATATTTCGATTATAAATTACATTCAGGAGTATCCAATACATTTAATGCCGTTTATCTAATGAAAGAAATAGGAATAGATATTTAAGCATTTTTTACAGGTCTAATAGAAGGGAGAACAAGGCATGAGCTTACAAGCATATGGACTATTAAAATGTAAAGCAGTAAAAAGTGTTGAGGAAAGAGATAATAATAAACCGCATTACCATATTCATGTAAGAGCTAATAAAGAGGATTATAGAGTATCTATTAATATAAAATCACAAGATTTGTTTTCAGAAGTACTATTTTATACAGATGAAAACTTCAAAAATAATGTAATAGAAAATATAAGTAAATTACCATATGGATTTTATTTTAATAAAGAGTGTAGTATTGATTACATAAGAGGTAATATGGGTTTTAGTAAAGATGATATGATAAAAATACCTCATAATAAAGTTGGTCCAAATAATGATCTTAATGAAAAATTAAATTTTTACATTAATAAAACTGTACAGTCAGAAGAAGCGGACTTATATATATATGGTTCTAAATGGAAAACAGGTAATTATTGTAAACCTGATAGAATATTCGGTTTTTATCCATCTATGGGTATGCACGATGTACATATGAATCAAGGGAATGCTAAACAATGGCAAAAAGATAATGGAGTTTGGCAAGATGGATGTCTTTTCATTAATTTCCCTAAAAAAGAACAATGGATAGGTATTTTTCTAGCTTTTCAATCACAATCATGGGATAATGATGATTGTACGGGGCAAAGGAAAAAGAAGTATAAAAAGAAGAAAAAAATGTAAATATAGATATTCAGTTAGGAGGAAATATATGTATTATAGTATATATGAATCTCCTATAAGTCCAATGATAATTGTAGGAGATGAAATAGGTATAACTAATATTTATTTAAATAAAGTATTTAAAGAAAGTTTTAATAAATATATAAGAAACGATAAGTTTTTTGAAAAAGTAATAAATCAATTAGATGATTATTTTCATGGCAAACTATATAAATTTGATTTAAAATTAAATCCTATTGGAACAGACTTTCAAAAAAAAGTATGGAATAAATTAGTTGAAATACCATATGGACAGGTATGTTCTTATAAAGATATTGCAAATTCAATAGGTAATATAAAAGCATGTAGGGCAGTAGGAATGGCAAACTCCAAAAATCCAATACCTATTATAATACCATGTCATAGAGTAATAGGTAGTAATGGTAGACTTACTGGATATGCTGGTGGATTAGATGTTAAGGAAAAGCTTTTAAATCTTGAAGGGATTGTAACAAAGGGAAATAAAATACTAAAATAAGATGATATATAATAATGGGCAAACCATTTGTTTGAATTTACAAAAAGTATATTTAATACATTAGTTTGCCCAAAATATTTAGTCGTTTAATTTGATGATACAAAACTATCAAAACCAGCTTTTGCAAGCATATCTTTTTTGATATTAGCGTTTTTAGGTATGGAATAAGCCCCTACTACTACACGATATTTTTTGTTATAAGTAGCAACATAGGCATCAAAGCCTTTTACTTTAAGCGCTTCTTTTTGCTTATTTGCATTTGTAATTGTTGAATATGAACCGGATATAACTCTATATAGTTTTTTTGTATTAGTTTTTGAACTAGAGTTTGAAGAAGTTGTAACAGTTTGCTTATCTTCTTTAACTTCCTCTTTTTCTTTTAAACTACTAGTTAAATCATTAATTTTATTTTCGAGTTCGTTAACTTTTTTGTCTTGGTTTTCTAAAGCAGATTCTAGCTCATTAATTTTATCCTTACTTTCTTGATCAATAGTAGGTTCTGTTGTTTCTTGGTTATTAGTAGCTTCTTCTTGGTTAGATGGATTATCTACTTTATTAGTATCTTTGGATGAACATCCAGCCACAATAAGAGATAATAGTAACACACTAATTAATAATAATTTTTTTCCCATTTTAATTTTCCTCCTCAATTATACTTTGTTGATTGTTTAATGTTATTGGTATATAATGGTATAACCTTATGTAAATTATATAGTAGATAAATGTCGATTACAATAGAATATTTTGTTTTTTCTTGTTATAATCAAGAAAGTTAATGTCATTATATTTACAATTATAATAAAACATGGTTTAATATAATAAATAAGTAGAGTAAAAAAGTTTACATAAAATAATAATATATTTATTTAATGAAGTACTGAATATTAAGGAGGAAACATGAAGAAATTAATAATTGTTGATGAATATGAATCAAAAATGAGCTTAATGGAAACAGAGATTGCTGTAAAAGAAACAAAAGATTATTTTGAAAAAGCTTTAGCAAAAGCTTTAAATCTTACAAGAGTCTCAGCACCACTATTTGTATTACCAGAAACGGGATTGAATGATAATTTAAATGGATATGAAAGACCTGTAAGTTTTGATATAAAAGAAACAGGTAAAGTTGCAGAAATTGTTCATTCTTTAGCTAAATGGAAAAGAATGGCGCTTCATAGATATAATGTTGAAGCAGGAAAAGGTATTTATACGGATATGAATGCTATTAGAAGAGATGAAGAAATGGATAATCTTCACTCAATTTATGTTGATCAATGGGATTGGGAAAGAGTTATTACAAAAAATCAACGTAATGAAGAATTTTTAAAAGAAATTGTTAATAAGCTATACAATGCATTTAAAGAAACGGAAGAGTATTTATTTAATAAATATCCTTTTCTAGGGAAAAATTTACCTGAAAAAATTAAATTTATTACAACCCAAGAGTTGGAAGATATGTATCCAGATATTGAGCCATCTGAGAGAGAAAATAAAGCAGCAAAAGAGCACTATGCTGTTTTTATTATGAAAATTGGTGGTGCTTTAGAATCAGGGCAAAAACATGATGGTAGAGCCCCCGATTATGATGATTGGGAATTGAATGGTGACTTAGTATTTTGGAATCCTGTGCTTAATAGAGCTTTTGAATTATCATCCATGGGTATTCGTGTAGATGAGAATTCTTTAGAAAAGCAATTAGATATAGCAGATGCACAAGAAAGAAAAGAATTAAAATATCACAAAATGATTTTAAATCAAACTTTACCTTATACTATTGGCGGAGGAATAGGACAATCAAGGATTTGTATGTACTTATTAAAAAAAGCACATATTGGTGAAGTTCAAGCAAGTATTTGGTCAGATGAAATGATAAAAGAATGTGAGCAAGCAGGAATTAATTTATTATAGTTACCCTATACTATATCCGCTAGGCTATATAAACATTTCTTAATAAAATAAAAAAGAGTTGACTTAGATATATTTTGTATTTGAGACAGCTCTTTTGCTTTTATTTTCCCTTTAAATAGAGTATACTAAGTTTAATTACTTAAATCTAATTGCAAAAAATTATTTAATTGGCACATATTTGACAGGAGGAAAGACATGATAAAAATAATGGCAGACTCAACTTGTGATTTATCTTCAGATATAATAGAGAAATATGATATAGGTATTGCGCCATTAACAATAAATATTGATGGTAAAGTATATAAGGATAAAGTTGATATTACAGCAGATAAATTTTATACAATAATTGAAGAATTGGAAAAAGAGCCGACTACATCAATGCCTAATCCAACAGAATATCTTAATATTATTAATAAAGCGATAGATGATGGGTATAAAGAGATATTATGTATATGTATGTCAAGTGGAACAAGCGGGTCTTATCAGGCAGCAGAATTAGCGAAAACTTATTTTTATGAGGATAATAACAACTCAGATGTTAAGATACAAGTAATAGATTCTAAGTGTATGAGTCATGGTAGTGGATGGTTAATATTAAAAAGTGCTATGTTAAGAGAAAAAGGTGCTAATTTTGAAGAAATAATAGCATTTAATGAAAAATATAAAAAGAGGGTAAAACATTTTTTATCTGTAGATGATCTGGATCATTTAATTAGAAGTGGAAGACTTACAAATGCAAGTGCATTTATTGGCAAAATATTAAGACTAAAGCCAATTATGACAATGAAAAAAGGAAGAGGAGCTATTGTTGCAAAAGCAAGAGGAAGAAAAAAAGTTCTGAAGCATTATGTAGATGAGTTTAATAAAAGAATAGATGAAAATCTAACTGATTTTATTATAATTGGATATACATCAGATATTAAATATGCAGAGAACCTAAAAGAAAAAATTAATAGAGAAAGTAGTTTTAATGGTGATATATATATTATGGAAATGGGTGTAGCTGTAGGTACTCATGTAGGACTTGGAGGTTTATCCATGTTTTTTATGGAAAAAGGAGCCGACTATGGATTAGATAACTTACTTGTTAATAGTATGCATAATTTTGTAGGTAGAACTAATGAAATAATTGAGAAGATAAAAAAATAATTAGTGTCTATACTTACTTGGGGATATACCTACAATTTTTTTGAATACTTTTGAATAATAAGTTCTATCTGTAAAACCATAAATTTCAGCAATTGTTTCTATGGAATAATCAGTTGAATCAAGTAGTATTTTTGAGGAGTCAATCTTACAATTAGTTATATAAGAACGTAAGGTTTGATTCCTTTTTGACTTAAAAATACGTGTTAATGTATCGGGATGATAATGAAAATAATTTGCAAGTTCTTTTACTGTTATAGGCCTATAAATATTTGTATTAATATATTTATCAATATTAGACATCAAATGTTCATAATTTGTTATATTTGTATGTGTTTTTTGTAATTCAGGTAATAGGATTAAAATGAGTTCAAGCAAAATTTGTTTGCATTTAATTTGCCAGCCATATGTTTTTGATTCATAAAAGTTTATTATTGATAGAAAACTATCTAATGTTTTATTCTTGTCTTTAACGTAAAATAATAAAGGAAGTTGCAAATTAGGAATAATTTCAATTGTTGGTCTTGGGATAGAATAAAGATTAAGATTACTGATTATATCTAGTGGATTAAACTCTTGTACAATAGAATCTATTTGTTGCTGATAAGGATATTGTACAAAGTCAAAATGTACCCAATAAGAAGTTTGATAAGTTGAACATTTAAATCGGTGAATTTTATCAGGAGGGATAATAGCAATTTGTCCTTGTTTAACTTCTATACAAGTATCTTTATATTCAATAATAAAACTTCCTTTATGACAATATATGAACTCATAATCAAGTACAATTCTAAAAGGCATATATTCAAAATCTTCTTGCACACCAGCTTTTCTAATAACAGGATTAATATCTTCTATGGAAATAATATGTTTCATGGTTATACTCCTTTTTATTAATAGAAATTATTTAAATAGATATATATTATTATATCGTATAATTGCACATTTGTATCGATATTATTAGTATTAAATAGATTGATTTTTTGATATGCTAATTATAAGTTAAGCTAGTAAAGAATATAAGAAAGAGTGATGAATTATGGCAAAAAAACAAGTTATATTAATTATGACAGATACTCAAAGAAGAGATATGATTAGTATTTACAACGGGAAAGATGATATGCATACTCCTAATCTTGATTCATTGGCTAAAGATGGAATAAGATTTAATAAAGCGTATACATGTCAACCTGTTTGTGGTCCAGCAAGATCTGCATTATTTACTGGAATGTATCCTCATACAAATGGAATGGTAGCTAATTCAATGGCATTAAATGAACATGCAAGAACACTAGGACAACAACTTAATAATACTAATGTTCATAGTGCATACATAGGAAAATGGCACTTAGATGGAGGAGACTATTTTGGAAATGGTATTTGTCCAGATGGATGGGATAAAAATTATTGGTATGATATGAAAAATTATCTTGATGAAATGAGCGAAGCTGATCGTTTTAGATCAAGAAAGTTTGAAACATGTTTTGAAGATGAAGGGATAGAAGAAACTTTTACTTATGCTAATAAATGTACTCAAAAGGCTATTGATTTTATTACTAAGAAAAAAGATGAAGATTTTTTATTAGTTGTATCTTATGATGAACCACACGATCCTTTTTTAGCGCCAAAAGAGTTCTTTGAAGCATTTAAAGATGGAAGTCATTTAAATAGGGATAATAAAAATATGGATATTTCTAATTTACCTGATCATATTAAAGTATGGGCAAAACAGTGTGAAGGTAATGATGGTAATCCATTTGGATTATTAGGATGTAATTCATATGTTGATTATGAAATGGGAAAATTACTAGATCATATAAATGATAATGTTAAAGATGCTTTGATAATCTATACTTCTGATCATGGAGATTCTTTGGGTTCTCATAATATTATTATGAAAGGACCTGCAATGTATGATGAAATCACTAATATACCTCTTATTATGAAATGGAATAATAATATTAAGGAGAATAGTGTTATTAATGACCCAACTTCTCATATAGATATTGTACCTACCATCTTAGATTATTTTGATATTAAAAAACCTGGTTATTTAACAGGAAATAGTTTAATACCAGTATTAAAGGGATGTGATAGTGAAAAAAAACCTAAAGCATTTATAGAATTTACTCGCTATGAAATTGATCATGATGGATTTGGAGGATATCAACCTATCCGTTGTGTGGTAGATAATCAGTATAAACTTGTAATTAATTTAATGACCCAAGATGAATTATATGATATGGAAAACGACCCTCAAGAAATGAACAACTTAATAAATAATTCAGATTATATAAAGATACGTAATAAGTTACATGATGATTTATTAAAGTGGATGGATGATACTAGAGATCCATATAGAGGATATTATTGGGAAAGAAGACCATGGAGGACAGATGTAAGTGAAGCTACATGGGGCTGTCATGGTATGACACGTCAACGATATACTAGAGAAGAAGAGGCAACACAATTAGATTATAGTACTGGGCTTGAGATTACTGAGCTAGTTCGTAAAAAATAAATTTGATAGATTGGTAAATGTAATTTTATATAATACTCAACTTTCTCACCTGTTAATTTAATACAGATAAATTAAGCGTTATAGGTTTGGTTTGCAGAATAAATATATAGAAGAAACACCTATATTTTTATTCTGCAAAGCCTTATAATTAGCTTATCTGCACAGAATATTGATGTGGGAAAGTTAAGTAAATTTTTAATGCAAAATATTACTGCAGAATGATGTGGTTTTCCGTTTTTTATAGGGAAGTTCTTGTATCGCAGTATTCACACTTATACTCTTTTTTATCAGCATCTACTAATGTAAAAGTAATATCTTCTTTCTGCTCTATAGTAGTAACACATCTTGGATTTTTACAAGATAAAATTCCTACAACTTTTTTTGGAAGAGATAATTTTATTTTATCTACAATTTGTTCGTTATCTATTATTGTAATTGTAAGACCAGGGTCAATTAATCCAAGAATATCAAGGTTTAAATCAATTTTATTATCTATCTTTATTAAATCTTTTTTTCCTAATTTTTTTGAGGGTACATTTCTAATAAGTGCAGTTGTACAATCAGCTTGATCTAATTTTAATTCTCTAAATATTTTATAGCCTAAACCAGCCTTTATATGATCAATCACAATTCCTTTTTTTATACCATTAATTTTTAACATCTATATCTCCTCCTAACAGTTTTACTATTAGTGCCATTCTCACAAACATACCATACCTTGCTTGTTTAAAATAAACAGATCTAGGATCATCATCAATTTCACTATTGATTTCATCTACTCTTGGTAGAGGATGAAGTATAATCATATCTTTTTTTGCTTGTTTTAATTTATCATGGTCTAGTATATAGTAGCCTTTTAATCTAAGGTATTCTTCTTCATTAAAGAAACGTTCTCTTTGAATACGAGTCATATATAGAATATCAAGTTCAGGAATAGCTTCTTCTAAACTAGATGTTTGATAGAATTCATGATTACCAAGTTCTTCAGTTATATAGCTTGGGATTTTTAGTTCTGGTGGAGAGATAAAAACAAATTTGATATTTTCATATCTTGATAACGCTTTGACTAAAGAGTGAACAGTTCTTCCAAATTTTAAATCACCACAAAGACCAATGACATTATTTGAAAAACTTTTTTTATAAGAACGGATTGTAAGTAAGTCCGTAAGAGTTTGAGTTGGATGTTGATGTCCACCATCTCCTGCATTAATAACAGGAATATTAGAGTATTTTGATGCTAGTTTTGGGGCACCTTCTTTGGGATGTCTCATAACAGCAATATCTGAATAGCAACCTACTGTTCTTATTGTATCTGCGATACTTTCACCTTTTGAAACAGAAGATGAAGAGGGCTCAGAAAAACCAATTACTTGCCCACCAAGTCTTAACATGGCAGCTTCAAAACTAAATCTTGTACGAGTAGATGGTTCATAGAAAAGTGTAGCTAATAATTTTCCTTTACAGATGTCTAGATATTTTGTTGGTTGTTTAATAATATCATCTGCTAACGTAAATATTTCTTCTAATTCTTCAAGTGAAAAATCATTTGGTTCAATTAAATGTCTTCCTTTTAACATATTTTACTTCCTCCTTTTTAGCATCACGGTACTAGTTTAAAGGGTAAGATAATTCAAGTTTCAAGAGATGTTCTAGAATGTTCCCACAAAATATTTTCGTAAAAAAAAACTTCCCATGTAGGAAGGAGTATAAATCATAAGTTATAAAATAAGCATATTTTAAAATATATCCTAAATATTAAGGATATCTAACTTAATGATTATTATTACATTATTACCTTCCTAGCCTCTCTTGGACTAGATTAAAGATACCTGCAAAATAAGATTAACATTAAAGGTAGTAGAAGTCAAGAAAAATTTAAACTTAAAATATATCTTAATGTTTTGACATAATATATAATTTTGTTTAAAATATAGTTGTAATTTGATAACAAATAATAATATAAAAATTAAGTGTTATAATAAATTTAATTTATATAATAATATATTAAAAAATATATTTATTAATAACAATAATTATAAGTTTATTTATTTTTATTAGATGTAACTTCTTATATTAGTGAAATTATTTTAACGTTAATGGGCATTAATATAAATAAGTTAGTGATTTAAATTAAGTATAATGGGGGGAATATTTTTGGAAAGAATAGTTAAAAATTGGGAGAGTGCTATTGGTTATATAATATTTTTTGGCTATGTTATATATTGTGATTTTAACACAGATGGAAATGTAACATATTTATATTATTTTTTGATTTGGTTAGGTTATATCTTAATTACTATGAATGAAGTTTTACTTGATAGACGTATTGATAAAGAAAAGGTTGAAAAATTATATTATCCTAGGAGTAAGAAATTGATTATAAGAATTCCTTTAATATTATTGTGTCATATTATCTTTTGGGTTATTACATATTGGGGACTTAATAATATTATTGCTATGCTTATACTTAGTATGAGTTTATTCATTGTTCCTACAAGTAATTATAGTGCAATATTTGAAACAAAAGAATATTTTATTTGTTCAGGTACTAAGTACTATTATAATAGGATAGAGAGTTTTAAAGATGATTTTGGGTATCAGGTAATTGTAAATATAGATGGTAAAGAAAAAACTATCACTTGTGGAAGAGCAAAAAAATATGATAAAGTAGTTGAAATGTTGGAAAAACATTTTAATAGAGAATAAATCTTGTGTAGAAGTAATAATAAAGTGCTTTTTACGGATTAATCTATTCAATATATAATTAATTTACATTAAAAACTAATAAATGTCTATAGGATATTATGTATATTTAAAATATAATAAAAAGAACTTATTTAAAAATTATACTTTATTAGTTTTGGAGGTAATATATATATGGGAAAAAAAGGTAGAGTAACACTTCCTACACAAGAAGGTATGGATAAAGAAATTGAAAAGATTATTGAAAAATGGGGAGCAGATGCAATAAGAAATAGTGATGGGACTCAGTTATCAGATGGGGTAAAAAAATTAGCTGAAAAAGTTTATGCTACATATTTTTTAACACGTTCTGATCAAGAGTGGGCAAAAGAACATCCTGATCAGCTTCAACAAATGTACTTAATGTCAAACCCTAGTATAGCAAAAGAGAATGTGCTAGAAATTGATATTATGGACGGATATTTTACAGAGCAGGTAACAATTGATACTAACCATGATCCAAAAGAGTGGTGGGAAGTAGTTGATAGAACTTCAGGAGAAATTATCTATAAAGATAATTGGGAGTTTAATAAAAATACTGGAAAAGTAATTATTAATGAAGTTAAAAAATATCATAGCTATACTGTAAGTTTTTTAGTATACCAGATTTGGGATGCAACACAGATGTATAATCATATAACAAATGATTGGGGAGATAAACCTCATGAAATGCCTTATGATGTAAGACATCCAGAAACTAAAGAACATATACTTAGTGCTCTAGATAATTGGTGTAAGGAAAGTAAAGATGTTGACGTAGTAAGATTTACTACTTTCTTTTACCATTTTACATTAGTATTTAATAATTATGCAAAAGAAAAATTTGTTGATTGGTTTGGTTATAGTGGAAGTGTTAGCCCATTAGCATTAGAAGAATTTGAAAAGGAAAAAGGATATAAGTTGACTCCAGAAGATATAATTGATGAAGGATACTATAACTCACCTTTTCGAATTCCTAAGAAAGAGTTTCTTGATTGGCTAGATTTTCAACAAAAATTCGTAAGTGATACAGCAAAAGAATGTGTAGAAATAGTACATAAACATAATAAAGAAGCAATGATGTTTCTAGGTGATAATTGGATAGGTACAGAGCCATATGGAAAATATTTTCAGAATATAGGGATTGATGCTGTCGTTGGGTCAGTAGGTAATGGAACAACAATGAGAATGATATCTGATATTCCAGGGGTTAAATATACAGAAGGAAGATTTTTACCATATTTTTTCCCTGATGTATTTTGTAAAGATGGAGATCCAGTAGGAGAAGCAAATACAAACTGGTTACAAGCAAGAAGAGCAATTCTAAGAAAACCTATTGATAGAATGGGGTATGGTGGATATTTAAACCTTGCACTTGAGTTTCCAGAATTTGTTGAGAGAGTGGAAGAGATATGTAATGAATTTAGAGAAATACATAGCCATATTAAAGGAACAAAAGCATATACTCCAACATTTAAAGTTGCAGTATTAAATTCATGGGGGAAACTTAGAACTTGGATGACAAATCAAGTGGCTCATGCATTGTGGTATAAAAAAATATATTCATATGTTGGATTAATAGAAGCTTTAAGCGGAATGGCTGTCGATGTAGAGTTCATTAGCTTTGAAGATATTAAAAAAGATGGTATTAAGGAAGATATAGGGGTAATTATTAATGCAGGAGATGAAGGGACTGCATGGAGTGGTGGAAATAATTGGCTAGATGAAGTAGTTGTAACTAAGATACGTAATTGGGTAAATAATGGTGGAGGATTTATTGGAATAGGTGAGCCAACTGCATACCAAAATCAGGGCCGCTATTTCCAATTAGCTGATGTACTTGGTGTAGATAAAGAATTAGGATACAGTTTAAGTACGGATAAATATGGTTTTATTACTAAAGATCACTTTATATTAGAAGATCAAACAGAAGAGTTAGATTTTGGAGAAAGCATGAAATCTATTTACGGAGTTAGTGATAGCACTCAAATTTTAGCCATGCAAGATGGAGATACAGTTCTTGCAGTTAATACTTATGGGAAAGGACGATCTGTATATATGGCTGGATTGCCTTATAGTCCTGAAAATTCTAGGTTATTATTAAGGTCTATTTATTGGGCAGTAGGTAAGGAAAATGAAATAAAAAAATGGTATACAACAAATGTTAATACTGAATGTACTTCATATGAAGAAATAGGTGAGTTTGTTATTATTAATAATACAAATATTATACAAGAAACTGTTGTTTATAAAGATGAAAATAATTATTTTAATGTTATTTTACAACCTATGGAAAGTAAATGGCTTGATATTTAATTTCAATATAGTGTATTTCAGAAAAAGGTAAAAAAGGGGTTAATAGCTAATATCAGTATATAGCTGTTAGCCCCGTTCTAAGTATCCTAAGGTTTTATTTGCAATATATAATAATAAATTATTATAATGAAGATTTTGATATATGGGTGTATTTTTCTATATATTTTTTTGGTGCCATACCTACTATTTTTTTGAACTTTTTATAGAAATTAGAATAATCATTAAATCCTATTAAATAACAAACTTGTATAACTGGAATACCTTCTAATAGAAGAGATTTTGCTTTTTCTATTCGCTTTATATGGATGTATTCCATAATTGTTATTCCTTTATGTTTTTTAAATAAATGACATAAATAGTATTTATCTATAAAAAATTTATTGGATAATAAATCTAAGGTTATTAAAGTATCAATATGGTTATCAATATAATTTTGTACAGCTATGACTTTTGGGTCAGATTTTGATGTTTTCTTAGAAATCTTAGGTTTATTTAGGATATCATTTATTTTTATAACAAGTTGCAATAATAACGTTTTTAACATAATATCACTAGATTCTTTGTTGTAATACTTATTAATTTCATAGAAATAATAAATTAAGTTATTCTCTAATGTTTCGGATGCATGAATAATATTATTTTTTCCAGTTTCACGTAATTCATATGTATGCATAGGATTAATATCTTCCATTGGAAGTAAAGCAAGATATTCTGGCTTAAATTGAATAATTTTTCTTTCATAAATATCTGTTGTTCTTAGAATAGGTCTATGTAACTCTTCTGTATTGGTAATAATTATATCGTGTTTTTCTAATTCATAAATATTTCCTTCTACATAATAATTAATATTATCCGAAATGCAAAGAAAAATCTCATTAACATTGTGTGAATGAATAGGTATGTTAAAAGTACCAGGTGATACAGAATGAAAATACCTTATATCTCTTTCTTGAGAAATCATAGGATGAATAGCCATAATAATACCTACTTTCTTTGTTATAGTAAATAATTTAATATGTTTTTAGCATATAGAAAAGATATCTAATTTAGTAATGAGTAGGACCATACTTATTAATTTAATTATATAGCAATATATGCAATATATAAAGCAAAAACTTCATAGTTTTTTTTAGGATGCTATAATAAAATGATTATAGTAAATATCAATTCTATAATAATAGATGTAAGCTATATAACACTGAAAGGAAGAGCTAAAATGGAAGTTAGAAAAATAGGGGTGGCCATTGTAGGATGTGGTGCAATTTTTCAAAACCATATAACACCAATTATTGATAATAAGAATGTTGACTTGTTATATTTGGTTGATATTGATGAGGAGAAAGTAAAAAGATTAGCTAATAAGTACAGTTGTAACTATAGTGTAACTATTGATGATGTTCTAAAAGATGAAAGAGTTGATGTTGTACATATATTAACACCACATTATCTTCATTATGAAATGACGAAAAAGACTATTATGGCTTCAAAAAATGTTGTGCTAGAAAAACCAGCCACAATTAATCTTGAAGATGCAAATAAACTTATGAAGTTATCAAAACAAAAAAATAAACAAATTGCTGTAGTATTTCAAAATAGATACAATCCTTCATCTATTGAGGCTAAAAAAATAATTGAATCAAATGAACTTGGAAAAGTAAAGGGTATGAAAGCTTTTATTACATGGAAAAGAGATGAAGATTATTATAATCAAGCATACTGGAGAGGAAAATGGGATACTGAAGGTGGTGGATTATTAATTAATCAAGCTATTCACACGTTAGATTTAATGAGATGGTTTGGAGGGGATATAGTTTCGTTAAAAGGACATGTAGATACAAGATTACTTGATAGTGTTATAGAAGTTGAAGATACAGCAGATGCAACAATTAAATATAAAAATGGTGCAATTGGTATTTTTTATGGAACTAATAATTATATTGATAACTCATCAATTGAAATAGAAATAATTTGTGAAAAAGGGAAATTAATCATAAGAGATTATGCACTATGGCAAGAAAGTAATAATCAAATACAAAAGATTATTGAAGATACAAAAGGTCTAGGAGGAAAAGATTATTGGGGTAGTTGCCATAAAATATATATTGATAAAGTGTATAAAAAATTATGTAGGTCAGAAACTGTTGATATAAATATAGAAGAAGGATTAAAAACTCTTGAACTAGTTCAAGGTATATATTCTTCTAGTAAAGAAAATAAATATTATAATATGAGATATTAAAACAACATATGCAATGTAATGTTTTGGATATCATAAACGGAGGTATAACATGAGTAATTTTGTATTATCTGCTTTTTCAGATGAAATTGATATGGATTTAAAAACTCAACTAAATGTCTTAGAAGAGCATGGCATTAAGTATATGGAAATAAGAGGCGTAAACGATAAAAATATCGCTGATTTATCTTTAGAAGAGGCAAAACAAGTGAAAAAAGAATTAGATAAAAGAGGTGCATTCGTATCATCTATTGGTTCACCTATCGGTAAAATAAAAATTACGGACCCATTTGAAGCCCATCTTGAAAAGTTCAAACATGTTTTAGAAATAGCTAAAATTTTAGATTCAAAGTACATAAGGATGTTCAGCTTTTTTATGCCAGAAGGAGATAATCCAGATGAATATAAAGAAGAAACTATTAGACGTTGGAAAGCGTTTTTAGATGTGGCTAAAGACTATGATGTAATTCTACTTCATGAAAACGAAAAAGACATTTATGGAGATATACCAAGAAGATGTATGGATCTAGTAAAAGAACTTAATAATTCACAGTTTAAACTTATATTTGACTTTGCCAACTTTGTACAATGTGGTATAGATACTCAAACAGCATTTGAATTGTTAAAAGATGAAGTTGTTTATTTCCATATTAAAGATGCGCTTTCTAAAGGACATAAAGTAGTTCCAGCAGGACATGGTGATGGAAAGATTCTTGAGATTCTTAAAGAAGTTAAACAAGCAGGATATAATGGATTTTTATCATTAGAACCTCACTTAGGTAATTTTAAGGGATTTGCAGATCTTGAAAATGGAGATGTTAATGAAGAATTAGAAGAGAGTGGTCCAGGTAAATTTAAAATAGCTGTTGAAGCTTTAAATGATTTATTAAATGAGATAGAAAACTAAACTAAAATTATAGGAGGATTATGATGGAACAAGTAAGAATAGGTATTATAGGTTTTGGTAACATGGGTACAAATCATGCAAGATCTATTGCTAGAGGAAAAGTAAAAAATGGAATTTTATATGGTGTATGTGATATAAATGAAGAAAAGTTAGAAAAATGTGAAAAGTCTTATCCAGATATTAAGTTATATAAAACACATGAAGATATGTTAAATGATGAAAATATTGACGCAGTTATTGTAGCAACTCCACATTATGATCATCCATCTATTGCTATTGATGCATTAAACGCAAATAAACATGTATTAATTGAAAAACCAGCTGGTGTATTTACAAAAGCAGTAAGAGAGATGAATGAAGTAGGTAATAAAACTGATAAAGTGTTTGCTATAATGTATAATCAAAGAACAAATTCATATTATAAAAAAGTAAAAGACCTAGTTGATAGCGGCGAATTAGGGGAAATAAGACGTGTTAACTGGATTATTACTAATTGGTATAGACCTCAAAGTTATTATAATTCAGGTGGATGGAGAGCTACTTGGGCAGGAGAAGGAGGAGGAGTTTTACTTAATCAAGATCCTCACCAACTAGATATATGGCAATGGATATGTGGCATGCCAACAAGAGTTAGAGCATTTTGTCATTATGGAAAAATGCATGATATAGAAGTAGAAGATGATGTTACAGCATATGTAGAATATCCTAATGGAGCAACAGGTGTTTTTGTAACGTCAACTAGTGATTCACCAGGAACTAATCGCCTTGAAATAAGTGGAGATAGAGGTAAGATAGTTGTAGAAGATAATAAAATTGTTTTCCATAGATTAAGAGTATCAGAAAGAGAATTCAATGATACTTTCACTGGTGGATTCGGAAGTCCAGAGTGTTGGAAATGTGAGATAGAAGTTAAACCTAATCCACTTCAAGAACATGAAGCAATTATGACTAATTTTGTTGAGGCAATATTAAATGATAAAGAATTAATAGCACCAGCAGTAGAAGGAATTAGAGGTTTAACTATTTCAAATGCTATGCATTTATCATCTTGGACAGATAATTGGGTAGATTTACCACTTGATGAAGAATTATATTATAATATGTTACAAGATAAAATTAAAAACTCAAAATTTAATAAAGTAACTAATGAAGTTACACTAGATGTAGATGGTACATTTTAAGTGAGTTTTTGTAATTACTACGATAAGATAAAAGAAAGAAGGTAATATAAATGAAAATAGCAGCGCAGCTTTATACAGTTCATGATTTTTTATCAACAAAACAAGATATAAAGGAAACATTTAAAAAAGTAAAACAAATGGGATATGATACGATTCAAGTATCAGGAGTAGGTTATGTAGATGATGAAAAAGCTGAATATATTTCAGAATTTCAAAAAGAATATGATTTAGATATATGCGTTACTCATATGAGCTATGATCAATTAAATAACGAGCTTAGTTCTTTAATTAAATATCATAAAATGTGGAATTGTAAGTATATAGGAATAGGTTCAATGCCAAATGAATTTCGTAATAAAGATGGATATAGCAAATTTATTGAATGGGCAAATAAAATTGGTGAAGAAGTAGCAAAAGAAGGACTTAAATTCGTTTATCATAACCATAGATTTGAATTTGAAAAATATGATGGAAAAACTGGAATGGAAACATTAGTAGAAGGATTTAGCGATAATGTTCAAGTATTGTTAGATACTTTCTGGATTCAAGCAGGTGGATGTGATCCAGTAGCTTGGATAAATAAATTATCAGGTAAATTAGATATTGTACATTTTAAAGATTATGGCGTGAAAAATGATGGGCAATACTTTGCAGAAGTAGGTTCAGGAAATCTTGATTGGTGTCGTATAATAGAGGCATGTAAGAATGCAGGAGTAAAATACGCAGCTGTTGAGAGAGATAGTGGAGAAATCGATGCTTTTGAGAGTTTAGCTATAAGTAGAAAATATTTAAAAGATATACATAACCTTTAAGATTTATATTTTATTAACATCCTCTCCGAAAATATAAAGATAGTTTATTAAATTAGCAAAAGAGATAATAATATTCTCATTTGCTAATTTTTTTGCTTTTTCACTTTTCTTGTGAATTAGTCTTATAATAGTATATAATATATAGGAAAGAAACTTAAAGAAGTCAAAGGAGAATATAATGAAACTTATTTCTTGGAATGTTAATGGTATAAGGGCTTGTGTTAAAAAAGGATTTTTGGGTTTTTTTAATGAAGTTGACGCAGATATTATGTGTTTGCAGGAAACAAAAATTACTGAAGGGCAAATCCAATTCGATTTAGATGGATACTATCAATATTTTAATTATGCAGACAAGAAAGGTTATTCAGGGACAGCAATATTTTCAAAATATAAAGCAATATCAGTAAAAAATGGAATAGATATAGAGGAACATGATTGTGAAGGAAGAGTTATTACTGCTGAGTTTGAAAAATTTTATCTTGTTAATGTATATACCCCCAATTCTAAAAGAGGACTTCTTAGACTTAGTTATAGACTAAAGTGGGAAGATGATTTTAGAAAATATGTAAAAAAGTTAGATAAAATTAAACCTGTTATTATTTGTGGAGATTTAAATGTAGCTCATAAAGAAATTGATCTAAAAAATCCCAAAGCTAATATGAAAAACGCAGGATTTTCTATAGAAGAGCGTACTAAATTAACACAGTTATTAGAAGCAGGGTTCATAGATTCATACAGATATTTTTATCCAGATAAAGAAGGTGCTTATAGTTGGTGGTCTTATATGTATAATGCTCGTCAAAATAATATAGGATGGCGTTTAGACTATTTTAACGTTTCTAAGAGGTTACAGGATAATTTACTTGGTGCCACTATTTTATGTAATGTATTAGGATCTGATCACTGTCCAATACAATTAGAAATTAATATTTAAAAATTTATTCAACTGGCTAGGTTAGGAGAATATTAAGATAATTTGTTTTTTGACATTATTCAACAAAAATTATGCAATAATGATAATTTAGGTAATAATTTACCACTACATATTAAGCGATTGGGTTGAATGTACTGTAAAATTATGTTAAAATATTATAAAGTTATAATCAATTATACCTATTTTTGAGTAGGATATAAAGACTAGCTAGGGGAGATTATATGAAAGGGAAAATAGAAAAGTATGCTATAAAGATAATTATAAAAAGTATTATAATAGTTTTGGGTGTATTTAGTATATCTTTATTTATTGCTCATAGAAGTATAAATAAAAAAATATATAATAATTTTGCAAAACAAATATACCTTAAATCTCAAATTGTAAATAAAGAAATTACTAATATATATGAAAATAATATGAAATTAGTTGATGCCATCTCAGAAAATAAAGATATTAAAATTTATCTAAAGGAAGTTAAGAATAGACAAGATATTAAAACAAATGATTTATATTCAAAATTAAGTAATAACTTCGAGTATACTATTCAATCAAATAATATTCATAGTATTTGGATTGCTAATGAACAAGCAAATTTTATTATTAATGCAAATCATGATATAGATATGACAGATTATGATATTTATAAAAGACCGTGGAGACAGTTAGCAGTTGATTCTCAGACTGCTGTTTTAACAAGTCCTTATATAGAATATGGTACTACTCAAAAAGTGATCTCAATAGTAAAAGCAATACGAGATAATAATAAAATAATAGGATATATAGGCGTAAATATTACATATAATAATTTAGAAAATATTATGAAAAAAAATAATGCTGGAAAAGATGGAATGAATTTTTTAGTTGACAATCAAAATAAATATATTTATTCCCATTTAGCTAATGATAATGATGACGATATATTTAGAAACTTATTGTTAAATCGCATAGGTTTATTAAAAGATAATAGTAAGAGCCATACAAAAATAAAACATAATGAAAAGTTTTACAATGTTTACTATAATAAATTAAATGTAAATAATTGGGGAAATATACAATTAATTAACGAAGAAGAAATAAAAAAAGAACAAAATAGTTTTTTTCTGGTCATATTAGTAATATTTAGTGTTACATCTATCTTACTTTTAGTAATAATTATTTATGAACGTATTACTTATAAACTAAGGGAAAATGTGTTGAAAGAGCAAGCAAGAATTGATATTGTTACAGGAACAAATAATAGAAGTTATTTTATGGAACAAGCTATGGATGAATTTTCTTTAGCAAAAAGACAAAATCGGAAATTCAATGTTCTTATTATAGATATTGATTACTTTAAAAGTATTAATGATAATTATGGACATCATATAGGAGATATTGTATTAGAAAATATGGCTAAAGTTAGTGTGCAATCATTAGGAGAGAATGCTATATTTGGAAGACTTGGTGGAGAAGAGTTTGCAGCCATAATACTAGATGTAGATGAGGAAGAAGCGTTATTATCTTGTAATAAACTAAGAGAAGCAATTTCTGGTATGTATGTTATTACAGAAAAGGGAAACATTAGTATAAATGTTAGTATAGGATTAACTTCTTTGAAAAAAAACGATATGCAATTTCATGATATTTTAAAAAGAGCTGATGAAGCAATGTATGAAGCAAAAAATAATGGAAGAAATAAAGTTAAGTTAAAATAGAAATTAGCTATAGCTTTATTTCTTTCTTTATTTTGTGTAATTTTATAATTTACATTTTTTTGATTGCAATATTTTGTTATTAGGCTTAAAGGAATATAACACAAAATTTTCAAATAGGTTTCACACGTTTATCACATGATAGTACTATACTAAGTTCATGAAACAAATACAAAAAATATTTAATTGGAGGAATTTAGTATGAATATTAAAAAAGGAATAATTACAGGAGCTTTAATTGCTACAATAAGCATGACATCATTAACAGGAGTTAATGCTAGTACAAAACAAACAAATAACGAATATTTTAAAGAATTTAGTCAAGAATTTAAAACGAATATTTCAAAGGAGGATTATAAAAAAGCTGAAAGTTATTATAAGGAAGCTATGAATTTAACAGATGAAGCAAATAAATATTATGATCAATTATACAAATTAGATTTATTTGATGATGAAATGATAACAGAAGCTATTTCAATTGATGAAACCTGTAGTACGATTTGTGAAGAAATGTCTTTTAAAGAGTTTGCAAAAGGATTAAAAAAAGATATTAAAGATATAGATTATAAAAAGGCTAAAGAATTATTTGAAAAAATAATGAAACTTGAAAAAGAAAATAAATATGAAGAAGCAAATAAACTATGGGATAATCTTTTCAAGATGGATATTTTTGATTTTGCAGATATTATTAATATAGATGAAGTAAATAATGCTAATGTAACAGTTACAGAAAGTATTCAAGTAAATGAAAATGCAAATACTATTGAAAATATAACAGAAGCTATACCATTTACATTTGAAGATTTTGCTAAAGATTTTAAAAAAGATATTAAAGATGTTGAATATAAAGAAGCTAAAAAGTTATATGAGAAAGCTATAGAGCTTGAAGAAAGTAAAAAATATGAAGAAGCAAGTAAACTTTGGGATAAACTTTTTAATATGGATATTTTTGATTTTGAGGGAGATATTAAAAATATAGATGATAATATTATGGATTTAGAAAACGTAACTACTATTAATCTTACAGATAATTCATCAAGTGCTTTAGTTTTTACATTTGAAGAGTTCTCAAAAGAATTTAAAAAAGGTATTAAACCTAAAGTTATAGAAGAAGCTAAAGATTTATTTGAAAAATATATGAAAGCAGAAGAAGAAGCAATAAAAATATGGGATAAACTTAATAAAATGGATATATATAAAGCAAAAATTAGATAACAAAAATTATATAACAAATGGTATACTTAAATGAGTATACCATTTTGTTAATACGTAAAGAATAAATCTTAGTTTCGCTATTACCATAAATAATCTAATATGAGGAGTTAAGTAATGGACAATATGAACAAAAAAATTTTAGTCGTTGAAGATGAGCAGAGAATGAGAGAAATTATATGTGATTATTTAGAAATTGATGGATTTACTGTTTTTCAAGCAGAAAATGGTATAGAAGCAATGAAGATATTTGAAACTAATCCAATTGATTTAGTATTATTAGATATAATGATGCCAGGAATTGATGGGTGGTCTGTTTGTAGAAGAATACGAAAAAAATCCAATGTTTTAATTATAATTTTAAGTGCAAGAAGTGATGAAGATGATAAATTATTAGGGTTTGAACTAGGAGCAGATGAATATGTTACAAAACCATTTAGTCCAAAAGTATTAGTAGCAAGAGTTAAAAAACTAATCAATAGATTTAATGATTCCAGTATTGAAAAAATAAAGAGTAATGTAATAATTAAAAATGAATTATCAATAGATAAAGATGCATATTCAATTAAAATTAGTGGTAAAGAAATTGTTTTTACTAGAAAAGAATATGATTTATTATTATTATTAGTTGAGAATGAAGGCATTGTTTTAAACAGAGAACAAATTATAAGTAAAATTTGGGGATATGATTATTGTGGTGACGGTAGAGTTGTTGATACAAATATTAAGATGATTAGGAAAAAAATTGGACAATGTTCAAAATATATTAATACTGTTGTTGGAGTTGGGTATAAATTTGAGGTGAACTAAATGGGCAAAATTAAAAGAACTAAATCAATTGTATTGAAAATGTTTACTATAACATTTATTTCCATTATAAGTCTCATCACGATAATTTTTGTTGTGCAAAGCGTATATATTACGCGTTATTATAAAATAAGAAAAATCGATAATATTATAAAAAATATAAATAATTTTAGTTCACAATATAATAATGAAAATTGGTCATATGAAGAATTAGCAAGACAAATAAAGAAGTTTGAAGGAAGAAACAATGTTACGTTAAAAATTAATGGAATAGGACTAACAGATATACAACGTGAAGATTATATTATTACACTACTATTGGATAATAACAGCTATTATGATATTTATTTATCTAAGCAAGAACTTCTAAAAATATTTAATGGTGATATGCCAAAAGAAAAACAAATATTATATATAGAAGCTGTAATGGATCATTCAGAAATAATATATGCTACTAAGATAAACAATTACCAATTAGATAATTTAATTGAAGAAAATTTATATAGTAACTATAGTGGAAATGCTATTATAATAAATATTGATAACGTAATGGAAAGTATACTTAAGCAGTCAAGTTCAAATATTGAACTACAAGGAACGGAATCAATTATTTATGTACCAGAACTACAAGGAACTCAATCAAATATTAATGCAACAGGAAAACAAGAAACTGAATCAGATATTAATGCAACAGGAAAACAAGAAACTGAATCAGATATTAATGCAACAGTAATAGAAGAAATTGAATCAAATATTATTGGAACACAAATACAAGGAGATGTAATAGATATAAATGGTCCATATAATCATTATACAAAGCAAAATGATGTATATTATTCTATTAGCGATATGCCATTTATAAATATTAAAGAAGTTAGTTTTATAAAATTATTTGAGCAAGATGGTAAAAAACATTTTATAGAAGTACATGCGTCATTACAACCAGTTGGAGAAGTAATTAGCATACTAAGTGACTATTATATCATTTTTTATTTATTAGCGATTATAGTGTCTCTACTTATTGCATTAATATATTCAAGATTAATTTCTTATCCATTATTAAAATTATCTAGTGTAGCGGATAAAATGGCTAACATGGATTTTTCTATCAAGTCAACTATTAAACGAAACGATGAATTAGGTACGCTATCTAATAGTTTGAATATATTATCTACTAATCTTGATGAAGCACTTAGTAGTTTAAAAGAAGCTAATAAACAGCTTGTAATTGATATGCAGAAAGAAAAAAAACAAGAAAAAATTAGAAAAGAATTTGTTGCAAATATATCGCATGAATTAAAAACACCTTTAGGCATAATAAAAGGATTTGCTGAAGGAATAAAAGATGGAATTAAGAAGGAAAAAACTGATTATTATTTAGATGTAATATTAGATGAGACCCAAAAAATGAATACACTTATTTATGATATGTTAGAATTATCTAAAATTGAAGCTAAGAAGATAGAGGGTAAAGAAGAATTTAATATTAAAAAATTAATTAATAGAGCAGTTAGTGTGTTGGAAATACCAATTAATAATAAAAGCCTTAACATAGTAATAAATGGAGATTTTGGGAAAGTAATTGGTACAAAATTTCAGATAGATCAAGTTATTATTAATCTAGTTTCTAATGCTGTTAAATATTGTAATGATAAAACAGATATTATAATAACTGGTGAAATTAAAGATGGTTATAACTACATCTACATATACAATGAAGGGAACCAATTATCAAAACAAGAAATGGAAAGTATTTGGCTTAGATTTTACAAAATTGATAAGTCTCATCATAGAGAAAGTGGAGGAACAGGACTAGGTTTAGCGATTGTCAAAGCAATTCTTGAAGCACATAGCAGTGATTATGGTGTGATGAATAAAGATGATGGAGTTGTATTTTATTTTAGTATGAAATTAATAGACTGACTTGAACAAGTTAGTAGAACTTTCATATAGTATAAAAAAAGGTCACTGAATATTTAAGTGACCTTTTTTATAGCGTAATATACATTTAACAAATTATGAATGATCTTTTAATACAATTCCTTCATTTCGTTCTATAATATGACGAATAGACCATTCATTTTGAAATAGTATTACTGGCTGTTTATTTTTGTCTTCTACTAACATAGCATCCATAGGTAATGATAAGTTAGATACATCAAAATTATCATTATCTATCCAACGAATAAAACGATATGGCAGTTGATTTTTTGATATTTCAACACTGTACTCATTTTTTAATCTGTACTCTAATACTTCAAATTGAAGAATTCCAACAACACCAATAATTAATTCTTCTAATCCAATATTAGGACGTTTATAAACTTGAATGGCACCTTCTTCAGCCAATTGAGTTACCCCTTTTAGAAATTGTTTTCTTTTTAAAGAATTAGTAGTGGATATTCTTGCAAAATGCTCAGGAGCAAATTGTGGTATACCTGCATATTCAAGTTTTGATTGATCTTGACATAGGGTATCACCAATATTAAATATTCCAGGATCGTGTATACCTATAATATCACCAGGATATGCCGTGTCAACGATTACTCTATCTTGAGCTACGAACTGTTGTGGTTGTGCTAGTTTAACCTTTTTATTTCTTTGTACATGATTAACAGACATACCTTTTTCAAACTTACCAGAACAAATACGTAAAAAAGCAATTCTATCTCTATGAGCAGGATTCATATTTGCTTGAATTTTGAATATAAAACCTGAAAAATTTGTTGATTCTGGATTTATATCCCCTAGATTACTAGGTCGTGATTTTGGAGGGGTTGTGATATCCAAAAAAGATTCTAAGAAAGGTTCTACACCAAAGTTAGTTAGAGCACTTCCAAAGAATACAGGAGTTAAATTTCCATTTAATATTTCATCCAAGTTATAATTATCTCCTGCCACATCTAATAGTTCAATATCTTCAATCAATTTCTCATGTAGCGCATCACCTAATAAATTACGAATCTTTTCATCGGAAAGATCACCAGTAGTTGTTTTTGCAATAGATTGACCATGGTTACCATCGTCAAAAAGCTCAATATGATTTTTATGACGATTATAAACACCTCTAAAGTTTTTGCCTGATCCGATAGGCCAATTCATTGGACATGATCTGATACCTAATACTTTTTCTATATCCTCAAGTAATTCAAAAGGATCTCTACCCATACGATCCATTTTATTAATAAACGTAAAAATAGGGATACCTCTCATTTTACATACTTGGAATAGTTTTTTTGTTTGATCTTCAACACCTTTTGAACAGTCAATAACCATTACTGCACTATCTGCAGCCATTAGCGTTCTATAAGTATCCTCACTGAAATCTTGATGTCCAGGGGTATCTAGTATATTAATACAAAAGTTATTATATTCAAATTGAAGGACACTAGAAGTTACAGAGATTCCTCTTTGTTTTTCTATCTCCATCCAATCAGAGACAGCGTGCTTTTGGGAACGTCTAGATTTAACTGATCCAGCTGAACGTATAGCTCCCCCATATAAAAGAAATTTTTCTGTCAGTGTAGTTTTCCCAGCATCTGGGTGAGAAATAATTGCAAATGTTCTTCTTCTTTGAACTTGCTCTATAAAACTTAAATTGTTATCTGCCATCATTATCTTCCTTTATCTTAATTATTTTTAGTCAAATATTTAGTATAACATTATTGATGTTAACCTTTTATTTACTTACTGTCAATTCTTATTTAAAAATTGATACTATTTTAATGCTGGAATAGAAAAAGATACAGTTGTTCCTTTATTAACTTCACTGTTTATATTAAAAACAAAATCCTTGTCAAAATATAATTGTAACCTTCTATAGACATTAAAAATACCGACGCTTGCCTCATTTGCACTAGGATTTGTAAGACCATTTCTTAGCCGTTCAAGATCTTGCTTTAATATACCAGTTCCATTATCAATAATGTTAAAGTGTATCTTACTATTGTCCATATAACCTTGTATCTTGATATACCCACCACTTTGAAGGTTATCTATACCGTGAACGATAGCATTTTCTACAATTGGTTGGAGAATAAGCTTAACAGTTTTATAAACAGTAACTTCTTGATTTATATCCCATTCAATGGTAAATCGTCCTTGATAACGAATTTGTTGGATATAAATATAATTCTTTAAGTGTTCAATCTCTTCTTCAAATGTAATAAAATCCTTGCTTTTTGTAATACTACCTCTAAAAAAATCGCCCAAAGCTGTGACCATATCACAGATATTGAATGCTTTACATTTATATGCCATCCAATTAATAGATTCAAGAGTATTATATAAAAAGTGGGGATTAATCTGTTGTTGCAGAGCGTTTAGTTGAGCTTCCTTTTCCAAAAACATTAATTCTTGTTGTTTTAACTTTGTTTGATAATTTTCATATATTAGTTTGTTTAGACGATCTATCATATTATTAAATTGAGTAGTTAGAATACCAATTTCATCATTTTTTGTGTACGTCATATGTATATCTAGTTGATTGTCAGATACTTTTAGCATTAGCTGTTGTAAGTGATGTAGAGGATGTATAATTTGGTAAGCTATAAGTGATGATATTAGAAAAACAACAATAATACAGGCTATAAAAATCAATGCACATAGTTGTAGTACTGGAATCATTTTTTTATTTAATTCGCGGTAGGGGACAACAGCAATAACTTTTAAATCATGAACTTTAGTTGTATTGAAGAGAATAAGGAATTTTTCATTATCATAAACAGTAGTAAAACGACCTGACTTCTTGTTTTTTAGAATACCAAACTGTTTGTCAGAAGCCATTATTTGCTCACTTAAAGAACGGTAATAATGATCTAGTATATGATTATTCTTATCCATTAGATAAACATAACCTGATTTCTCAAAACGAATATCTTGAATAATATTATTGAGCATATTATGCTCTGCATAAAATGCAAGATACCCAATTACTTGAGAAAAGGAGTGCTCCTTTTTACTTTTAACTTGGCGTAGAAAGGACATAGTTGCATTTTTGTTATCCTTTTCGTTAGAACTTACAAAAATCAATTGGCCTTTGGTATTATTAGCTGTATTTAGTAATGAAGAACTTAATATATTATTAGCTGAATAATCAAAAAACATGCTTGAATATGCCATATGACCATTTATATCATATAGCTTCAAAGAAACAAACTCTCGATTAGTATATTTGATATCAGCAATTAGTTTATCAATGGTCAAGTTACTTCTTGTCTTTCTTTCGGATATATGTTTATTATGGAGGGCATCTTGAATAATATCATTATAAGTAATTCCAATGGTAAACTCATCAAACGATTCAAGAAGGTTATCAAGATTCTTTTCAGCTTGATGCATGTTGTTGGTAGCTAATTGAGTTATATAGTTATTATACGCGTTATAATGAGCAAAAAATTGTAGTACACCAAAAATAAGTATTGGTAGTAGAGTTGAAATAACAAAGTAAAGTAATAGTTTAACTTTTAAACTAAAACTTTTTTTGATTTTATTTACATGTTCAATCTTATCAGGTATTGAGTCAGCAGAGTTTAAATGATTACTTAATTGGTGTAAAGGAGCAGTAATTTTTTTAGAGAACCAATAAGCTATTATGTAAACAAATACTAAGCAAATAACAGCATAAAGAATAGAAATATGCCAAAAAGATTTTTCGTATGAAAGGATTTTTTTAATAGGGGTTACACTCATAAGCATAAAATCATAATAATCCATATTAGATGCGGTCAGAATATATGATTGGTTTTCATAGTTAATAATATTATAAGATTCATTTGTATTAATATGTTTGTGCAATGACTTGTCAGAGTATAATTTATTGGAAGTATAAATAATTTGTTGCTTATCATCTAATAATAGAGTTGTTTCGGTTACTGAATTAGTTAGAATATCATTTAATAACTCTGGATTAATGCATAAGATGACAATGCATTCAATCTCAGTGTTAGCGCTATAGATTGGACGTATATAGAGAAACTTATTATGCATATATCTATTAAAGTTAAGTTGTTCCATATCAATTACATTACTATTGGATATACCATTATAAATTAATTTGAATTTAGTATTTTGCAAGGACATAGAATCATTTTTAGACAGAAAGAGATCTAGTGAAAAATCATCACTAGGATATTTACCTGATGTTCCCCAGGAATAGATGTATGGAAAATTATTTTTACCTAGTATAACAACATGATCCACATAGTTTTTGTTAAATAAAATATTATTAAGTTTCTCATCTAGATAGCCAATATTATCATTTATCTTCTTAGAATCTTGCTTATCAAAAGGTTCTGTAAAACATGATACTATATCAGAATCTAGAATAATTTTATTGAAATAACTATCTAGTTTTTCTATATAGTTGTCAAAATATTTTTCGGCCTGATTATGGGTATTGTGATTAAAGGTTACAAAGTTTTTTATCATATATTTATGAAATAATATTTGAAAAGCAAAATAAAGTGCATATATAGATACGATAGTTATTACTATAGACCAAGCAATTAGTTTGTTTTTGATTGTACCACGACAAAATACATTTTTTGTTTTTTTTACAATATTTATTAATCTTGTTTTTGCTAACATAGATTATCAACTTCTTTCTCAGGACTCATGTAGTAATTGATTTCGATATTGTGTTGGCGTTTGACTAAAATGTTTTTTGAAATTTTCAGTAAAGTATTTTGAATCATCATAACCTATCATGTGACCTATTTCATATACTTTCAAATCACTATTTTTTAGGAGTTCTTGCGCTTTTTTTAAACGATAATTTGTTAAGTATTCAATATAATTCATACCTGTATATTTTTTGAATTGCAAACTAAAGTAACTGGGCGTTAGATATACGGAATCAGAGATATCTTTTAAGGTTATTTTGTTATTATAGTTCTTTTTAATATAATCAATTGCTTTATTAATAATAACATTATCAACATGAATATCTTTATTAATGATGTTTTGTATGGAATTATAACTTTGTAAAAATATATTTTTAAGAAGATTTTTTATGTCTTCAATATGTTGTTGATTTTGAAGAGTATCCATACTTTGTTTGATAAGAGTTATTACCTTGTCTTCCGTAATACCAAATTTAGTTAGTTTTCTTATTAACATATGTAACAATTGACTTATTGCATGATGAAAAGCCTTTGTAGAATTTTTATTAGCAAATTTAATAGCCTTTTCAACAAAATCGTCTAAGTTTATATAAACATCTTTAATAGATTTTTCAAAGAGAGAATACATAAGACGTTCTTCGCAATCATAAGGATATTCCATTGTTTCTATATATAACTTCATACTATTATGCCATATATATAAGATATGTTCACTAGGATAAAATAACGTTTGTTCTAAACAATGTAAAGCTTCCTTATATGATTTTTCAATAGATTGAAGGTTCTTGTATATATTACCTATACCTATGTTTATTGAAGTAACATTCTCTTTCAATAATCCAAATAACTCAAAGTATATTGTGTTTAGATAATGATGTAAAAAACTATGAGTAGAAACTCCTGAATATGGGCGTTGAAAATTAATAACACAAATAATATGACAGTATGAATTCTCGTATTTAATTATGTCAAATACAAAGACGTTGGGTGAGTGATATATTTTCTGTTCAATAATTTCTTTGTTTTGAGTAATATAGGAAAAGTCGGAACAATTTATTTTAATAATGAAGCTAGCATAATATTGGTTGGAAAATGGAAGTTCTAAGAGTTCCAGAATATCATTAAGTTCATCTTGCTCAAGAATAACACCTTCAATTAATGCTTGGATAAAGTTTTCACGAGCTAAAGGTAAGCTTATTGTTAGTTGCTTCTTATAGGCTTCAATAATACTAAGATTATCATTCATTTTATCCAAATCTTCTTTTAAAGCTTGAAGAATCTCATCTAACTTACGCATGTTAACAGGCTTAAGGATATAATCACTAACACCTGCACGAATAGCTTCTTGGGCATAATCAAAATCTTTATAGCCTGTCAGTAATAGGGTTTTACATCTGGGGTATTTTTCTTGAATAATTTTGCATAGAGCTAAGCCATCCATAACAGGCATTCTTATATCTGTTATAACAAGGTCAATAGTATTATTTTCTATTAATTGAAGAGCTTCTTTGCCATTAGATGCACTACCAATGATATTAAAACCAAATTGATCCCAATGATAAGAAAGTAACCCATCACGTATAAAAAACTCATCATCAACAACAATTAGATTATATATATGTGACATAAGAACACCTCTTTAGTTAGATTTTTATAGTACTATTATTGTAAATCAATAAAAAAGATGTGTCAATTTAAGATAACAAAAGGTATAAAATACTAAAAAATAACAGGATAATCAAAAAGTTCCCCCCCTTTTTAATGGAGGGGATATCTGATATTATTATAAATAGTTGATGCCGGTTCAACAATTAGTCATGAATTAACAAATAATAGGGAGGTATTGCATGAAAGGTAATGTAATTACAAAAAATTTGATTATTATTGTATTGTTATTAAGTCTTATGGTAGTTGGATGTGGGAAAAATAATAACAGCAATGAAACAGATTCAAGCAATACAAAGAAAGAAGCAGAAACAGATAATAAAAAGGATGACAAGCAAAAAGAGTCAAATAAAAACCGTGAAGTAACAGTATTTGTAGACAGCAAAGATGCCGAAGATGGAACACAACAAAAAATAAGAGAAGCATTTGAAAAAGAAACAGGGATAAAAGTAAAGTTGAACATTCTACCAGGGGTGGGTCAAGAAGCTTATAAAAAATTAGATATTATTTTAATGAGTGGAGATAATACAGATATTGTATTTTTAAATAATGCAGTAGTACAACAAAAGTATGCTACTAGCGGATTGCTTATGCCACTTAATGAATTGTTAGAGAAAAAAGGATATGATGCAGAGAGTATATATGGTAAGTACTTAACTAAGTATAATAACGAGTTGTATTATTTACCAAATGGTTTTGGTACGTGGGCTGTTTTCTATAACAAAAAGTTATTTGATGAAGCAGGAGTAGAATATCCAAAAGGTTCTTGGACATGGGATGAATATGTTGAAACTGCAAAGAAAATAGCTAAAGTTGATGAAGGTATATACGGGTCGAACATGATGAATTGGGATTATTTCCTCTATATGCTTGCACGTCAAAAGGAAATATCTGCTTACAAGGAAGATGGAACATCTAATTTCGATGCACCTGAGTTTGCAGAATCATTGAAGTTTTTTAAAGAATTAACAAGCGTTCACAAAGTACAGCCTAGTTGGTTAGACTATGCTAATCAAAAAATAGCATGGAATGAATTTGTAAATGGAAAAATTGGTATGCAGTATTTTGGAACATGGTTCTTTAATATCTTAAATGATACAGATACATATCCTAGAGACTTTGAGTACGGTGTTGTTCAACCACCTGCTAATCCAGAAGGACAGAATAATATTGTTACTACAGGAGGTATAGGGATTAATGCAAACGCAAAAAATGTTGATGAGGCTTATGAATACTTAAAATTCGTATCAGAAAGATATTATGAATTTGCTAATGTTATTCCAGCAAGAGTTGATATGGATGATAAGATAGATGTTATATTACAGGAAATGGCAGACAAATCTAATGGATCTGTTAGTTTAAGTGAGATCCGTGAAGCTATGTTTGCAGAGAATTTGGGAGCAACATATGAGAAAATTGTAGGGGTAGCAGCAGCTCAGTACAAAGAAATAATTAAGTCAGAAGCAGAACGTTATCTAGTTGGTGAAATTGACCTTGAACAAGCTATAAAAAATATAAAAGAAAAAGCAGACGAAGCAATTAAAAGTGCACAAGAGCAGGACTAATTAAGAGCAGAACTAATTAATAGCAGGTATTGCATAGGATCTATCTAAATTCATTTAAGTAATTGCAAAACTACATTCAGTTGATTCTTTAATACAATATGTTGGGTTCCACTTCTTATAAAATCTACATATTGTATGTAAAGAATTATAATTCCTAGTTTTGCAATTACCTTTATAATTCATTTAGTATAAGGAGTAATATAAAAATATTACTAATGAAGATGAGTTTAAGATAGATTCTGTCATAAAGAAAAGTGAGAGATAAATATGTTAAAAAAACAAAAAAGTTTGAAGAAAAAAGAAGCTATAACTGGATATTTGTTTATGGCGCCTTTTATATTAGGGTTTTTAGTTTTTCAATTTATTCCTATAGTTATGAGCCTTGTTTTAAGTTTTATTAATTTTAATAGCTTAAAAGCAGTGAAAAATTTAAAATTTGTTGGATTTAGTAACTATAAAAAAGTCTTTAGTGATGATATAGCAATACAGTCATTCATACGTTCTTTCCGTTTTGCAATTGTCTTTGTTATAATTATGGTAGTTGCATCTTTATTAATGGCATTGCTTATTAATAAACAATTCTATTTTAGAAAAACTTTAAGAACTATGATATACTTACCATATGTATCTAACGTTATAGCTATTTCTATGGCGTGGCGTATTATTTTGGATCCAGCAAAAGGACCTGTTAATACCTTTTTAAAACTACTTGGTGTTAATAACTTACCTATGTGGCTAGATAGCACGGATATGGCATTGCCAACTATAGCAGTTATTAATATTTGGACTATTATGGCCTTTCAAACTATTATTTTTCTAGCTGCTTTACAAGGTGTACCAAAATTATTATATGAAGCAGCAGAAATTGATGGAGCAAGTAAAATAAGGAAATTTATTAGCATTACTTTACCAATGATATCACCAACAACATTCTTAGTAGTTATTGTATCCATAATTAGTTCTTTTAAAAACTATGCTATTGTATTAGGCTTGACAAATGGTGGGCCTGGTACAGCATCTAGAGTAATCGCATTGAATATATATGAGGAAGCTTTTATGTATAATAAATATAGTTATGCCTCTACTCAAGCATTATTACTGTTTGGTATTATATTAATTATAACTATCATTCAATGGAAAGGACAGAAGAAATGGGTACATTATTAAATCCTAAATCGAAGAAAGTTATACTTACAATATTTATATTGTTCATAGCCATTATGACTATTATGCCTTTTGTATTTATGATATCATCAGCATTTAAATATGATTCGCAAATGTTTACTAATCCGCTTCAATTAATACCTAGCAACCCAACTTTCAAAAATTTTCGTCACCTTTTTGAGCATGATATGTTTTATAGATGGTATCTTAACACGATATGGGTAGTATTTATAATAATTGGATTAAGGTTTGTTTTGGTTACAACTGCCGCCTATGCATTTGCTAGGTTAGAATTCAAAGGAAGAGATGCAATATTCTTCTTTTTGTTAACAACTATGATGATTACACCTGATACGACTGTTGTACCAAGATATTTATTATTTAAATATCTTGGACTAATGGATTCTATGTGGGCTATCATAGCATCCCAGTTATTTGATGTATTTTTTGTGTTTTTAGTTAGACAGTTTTTCTTAACGCTACCAAAAGATATTAGCGAAGCAGCAATTATTGATGGGTGTTCACATTTTAAAGTATATTACAAGATAGTATTACCATTAGTAAAGCCAGCTCTTGTTACAATGGTTCTATTTAGTTTTATTTGGTCTTGGAATGATTTTATTTCACCTTATGTTTTTATTACATCAAGACATAAGCAATTGTTATCTGTAGGTTTGCAGTACTTCCAAGGTGAAATTGGACCTAAGGTTACTCTGCAAATGGCAGCTGCTTCGTTAGCAGTAATTCCATGTGTTATTATGTTTGCTTGTACGCAGAAGTATTTTGTTAGAGGAATTGTAGGAAGTGGTTTAAAAGGTTAAGGAATAAATTTAATAAGTTTTTGTTAAAAGATTATTACTTCAGATAAATTGATATACATATTAAAACATTATGGAGGACTTACAAATGGAAAAATTAAGAGTAAAGGACTTATGCGTTTTATTAGTAAGTATTATGGTTTTAACAATGTTTATGGGGGTATCATCTTTAGCAAATGAAGATCCACAACCTCTTGGAATAAATGGTAGTTGGGATTATTTATCTACGGTATCAGATGAGTTTAATAGCCCAATATTAGATGAAACTAAATGGGACAAGAACTGTCTATCTTGGAGTGACTCATGGTCTTGGGAACCGAACAATGTGTCAGTTTCTGACGGTATTCTTAATTTAAAGATGAGCTATGAACCACATAGTAATGGGAACATCTCAGTTTATGGTTGGAACAAATCAACTACAACATGGGGAATACCTTGGAGTTTTCGTATTAACGAATCACCAAGAACAGGTGATATGCATCTAAGAAATATTATTCAAGATTGCTATGGATTACAAGATATAATTACTTATCAAGATATTACTGTTCCTAATGGTGTATACCAGTTCAAAGCTTATGCGAAATCAAGTGGTGGTCAACAACAAGCTGCATTTCGTATTAAAAACTATGGTGGAAATGATATTGTTATGAATATTAATGCGTCATCAGATTACACGCTATATCAACAAACTGTTAATGTAACTACAGGTAGTGTGCGTATTGAAATTGCGTGTGAGTCAGAAGGTATTGATAAGTATCTAGACGTTGATGACGTTTCGTTAATCATGCAAGGAGAATCCACTAATCGAGTTGTTAATGGAAGCTTTGATGAACAGGTTAAGACAGTAGCTTATAAATCAGCAGCAGTAGTATCTAAAGAGCACGTAACTGGTCACGCTTATTATGAAGCTAGAATAAAAGCAGCTTCACGTGAATCAGGTATTTGCCCTGCTTTTTGGGCTACTCATTATAGTAATTTAGATCATCGTGAAATCGATTTTCTTGAATTACAACAATCAGGTATTAAGACCTTAGATTATGTATTACATCTTGCATATTCTAAGACACTTAATCCTCAAGTAACTAATTGGATACACCCAGGACATGCAAATAAAGTTGTTTCGTTTGATCCAAGAAATGATTATCATGTATATGGATGTGAAATAACAGATACATTCATTAATTTTTACCTAGATGGCATAAAGGTTGCAACAATAGATGCCGCTAAATATGAGTATGGGGATAAGCCTTATAATGTATGGTTATCAATGGGATTAAGAGGTTCATTACATACTTCACCAACTGCTAGTGGCTTCCCTACAACAATGCAGGTGGATTACCTTAGAGTATGGAAAAATAATTCTCCAGCTTGGACAAGTATTGATGATTATGATGAGTCTGTTGTTTATACAGGTACTTGGAATAAACATTCAGATAATCCAATCTGGTATGGGGGTACAATACATGCTAGTGCTACACAAGGTTCTTCTTCAAGCATGGTTTTTAATGGAACTTCTGTCAAGCTATATGGAAGAAAAGCTAGATGGTGTGGCATAATGGATATTTACATTGATGATATATTAGTAGATACAGTTGATACCTATAGTTACTATACTTTGGAACAACAACTTCTCTATGAAGATACTTCATTAAGCAGTGGAGAGCATACAATTAAAGTGGTATGTAAGAGAGATAAATCAAGCAGTGCTATAAATTATTTTGTTCATGTGGATAGATTTGAATATCAATAATGATGTGAAAGTAATATATTATAAAAAAGATGGCTGAATGCCATCTTTTCATTTAGATGAAGCTGTGCTATAAATAAAATAATGAATTAAATTACAAGGGAGAAGGGAAAGAAAAGATAATGAAAAAGTATAACATAATGGAGAAGTTTGAATACACACCAATACTTGGTGGCAGAACAGACGGTATAACGCGACGAGATCCTAGTCCTGTAATCAAGGTAAATGATACTTTCTTTGTATGGTATACTAGAACTACTGAAACCTTTGATGGTTACACAGGGTCAATATGGTATGCTACTTCAAAAGATGGGATTAAATGGGAAGAACAAAAAGAAGCGATTTCAAAAGGTTATAAAGGAAGTTTTGATGAACAGGCTGTATTTACTCCATCAATACTTATATCCAATGGAAAATATTATATGTCTTATACAGCAGTGCCAAAACCATTTATAAATGAAGGACCTAATATTACCAAGACAGTGATTGGAATGGCTATAGCTCAGTCGCCACATGGACCATGGGAAAAGTTATGTCAACCAATACTTAGAACTAGTAATGATCCTAATGAATTTGATAGTTTAAGAATTGATGATACTTGTTTTATTCACCGAGAAGATAAGTATTACATGTATTATAAAGGTCGACAAATAGATCATACTCCAAAAGAAACAAAGATGGGAGTTGCAATAGCTAATAAACCAGAGGGTCCTTATATACGATATGATAATAATCCTGTATTAGATAGTGGACATGAGGTATGTGTATGGCCTAATAGTGGAGGTGTTTATTCTCTAGTTTGTGACGTAGGACCTCAAGGTAATACACTTCAGTTTAGTCAAGATGGATACAATTTTAAAAAAATAGAAAGTATAATACCACCAAAAGCTCCAGGACCTTATAGAGAGGATCATTTTATTTCAGGAAAAGAGACTAATGGTAGATGGGGAATATCTATGAGTGGAGAAGATGGATGGCCTTATTTATTTAGGTATGAAGCAAAATAAATAATTGAATTTGAATAGTTCAAGAATTGGATATGTGCTATGCATTATAATATAGAGACTTATACTAATGTTTTATTTCATTGGTATAAGTTTTTTTATTTCTAGTAAATATTTATGAAATTCATAGTTTTAGGAAGTTATATAAAAATTCTTTGAATTTATAAATAACACTTGCTTTAATTATTATAAGTGGTATAATATTAATAAATAAACATATGAGCAATCGTTCATATGTACATATACAGGAGTGATAAAAATGCGTAATAAAGAAGAACGAAAAGGTTGTTGTAAAGATGATAAATTTATATCAGAAGTTCAATCTATAATGGAAGATGAAGAAACTATTTTTTTACTATCTGATTTTTTTAAAAATTTTGGAGATAGTACTAGGTTAAGAATAATGGGAGCATTGTTTAATGGAGAAATGTGTGTTGGAACAATAGCTGATGTTCTTGATATGACTGGTTCAGCCGTTTCACATCAATTAAGAGTATTAAAAGCTTCTAGATTAGTTAAGGCAAGAAAAGAAGGCAAATTAGTATTCTATTCTTTAAATGATGATCATATTAAAATGATTTACAAAATGGGAATTGAACATATATTGGAATAATAAATTAAGTACTATTACTATTTCAATAAATTAACATAAAATAATAAGAGAGGTGTCATTTAAATGTCGGAAAGAATAACGGATTCAATACCTACATGTGGATGTAAAAGTTGTTCAAATCATGAAAACGACCATAATCATGATCACAATCACCATTATGACTATCACAATCACGACCATCACAATCACGACCACCATCATAGTCACGGACATAATCATGACCATAATCATGAATTTACTAAAAGAGATATTATTGATTTTGTAATTGCTTTAGGAATATTTATAGTTACATTAGTATTACCCATTGATAATACTATTAAAATAGGTTTATTTATTATAGCATATATTGTAGTAGGAAGAGAAGTTGTGTTTAATGCTTTTAGAGGAGTTTTCTCTGGACATTTATTAGATGAGAACTTTTTAATGACTATTGCATCAATTACTGCATTTATAATTGGAGAATATCCAGAAGCAGTTGCAGTTATGTTATTTTATAGAGTGGGAGAACTATTTGAGGGAATAGCAGTTAATAAATCTAAAAATTCAATTGAAAAACTATTAAACATTAAACCTGATACTGCAAATGTAAAAGTTGGAGATACATACAAGAAGGTTAATCCAGAGAATGTAAAAATAAATGATATAATAATGGTTAAACCTGGGGAAAAAGTTCCAATTGATGGGATAGTAATAGAAGGTACATCAACAATGGATACTTCAGTTATTACGGGGGAATCATTACCTAGAGAAGTAGAAAAAGGAATAGAAATATATAGTGGTTCAATTAATATTTCTGGTGTAATATTAGTTAAAGTAACAAAAGAGTTTAGCGAGTCAACTGTTGCAAAAATATTAAATTTAGTGAAAGAGTCTAATGAACAAAAAGCGAAAACAGAAAAATTCATTACAAAATTTGCTAGGTATTATACTCCTATTGTTGTAGGTTTAGCAGTATTATTAGCATTAATCCCACCTCTAATAGTTGGAGATTTTGGAGCTTGGGTATATAGAGCTGCGATATTCTTAGTAGTTTCTTGTCCTTGTGCACTTGTAATATCAATACCACTTGGATATTTTGGTGGAATAGGTAGTGCATCTAGTAATGGTATTTTAGTAAAAGGTGGTAATTATTTAGAATCACTTAGAAACACAAAAAAAATTGTATTTGATAAAACAGGAACATTAACAAAAGGTATATTTAAGGTTACAGATGTTATAACGACTAGTGATATTAAAGAAGAAAAGGTTTTAGAAATAGCCGCTCATATTGAACATTATTCTAACCATCCTATAGCTGTATCAATTGTGAATGAGTATAACAAATCTATAAATGAAAATAGAGTTACAAATATCAAAGAAATTGCAGGTAAAGGAATTAAGGCTGAATTTGATGGTAAGAAAGTTATAGTAGGTAATAAAAAACTAATAACTGAAGAGAAAATAAATATAAATGATAAAGATAAAATTGGTACAAAAGTATACGTTGCCTTAAATAATAAATTAATAGGAATTATTATAATAGCTGATGAAATTAAAAAAGAAACATTTGATGCTATAAGACAATTAAAAAAATGTGGTGTGAAAGATATAGTAATGCTTACAGGAGATCATGAAGAAGTAGCAAAAGATATTGCAAAAAAAATAGGTATAACAAAATATTATAGTGAGTTATTACCACATGAAAAAGTAACAAAATTAGAACAAATAATGAATGAAACGGATAAAAATGATAAAGTAGTTTTTGTTGGGGATGGTATAAATGATGCACCTGTACTAGCAAGGGCTGATGTAGGGATAGCAATGGGTGGAGTTGGCTCTGATGCAGCAATAGAAGCAGCTGATGTTGTGCTTATGACAGATGAATTAACTAGGATACCAAAAGTTATGAAAATATCTAGACATACTAATAAAATAGTTTGGGAAAATATAATATTTGCTCTTGGAATTAAATTTTTAATTATGGCATTAGCTCCATTAGGATTTGCTGAAATGTGGATGGCAATTTTTGCTGATGTAGGAGTTGCAATTATTGCAATATTAAATTCTACTCGTGCTCTAAAAAATTAACAGTAATAGTTTATAGGTTATTAGATGGGATTTATGGCATTCTTCCTAGCCTATGATTAGTTCTTACTAGCCTAGTAGTCAAATGGATATTAAAAAGTAGTGACTTTAAATTATTCTTAGAAAATCTTAGTGAATGGAAGAATAGTTTCCGTTAAAAAACTTAAATGTGTGACTGATAAGGAGTTTTTAAGTTTTAGGAAACTATTCTGGAATGAACTTAGTTTTTCTTAGGATAATTTAACTAGAACGAATTTTTAATATCCATTTGACTACGACCGTCTTGTATATTATTACAGTATGGAATATTTTTTATAATTAATAATTTTTACGAAAGCTATTTTTTTAATGACTTGCTATAAACCAACGGACTTACTTGGTATTTCTTCTTAAATTGCTTTGAAAAATAATGGATAGAATTAAATCCTAGAATTTCAGCAATTTGTGTTAAGTTTAATTCTGTAGACTTAATATATTCTTTACTTTTTTCTAAACGATAGTTATTAATATAATCCATAATTGTAACACCCAGAATGTCTTTGAAAATTCTAGATAGATAAGAAGGACTTATGGATACTTTATCAGCAAGAGTATTAATTGTTAGCTTTTCATTAATATGGTTGTAGATATATTCAAGAGCTACATTAACTAAAGCATTATTTGTATTAACTTGCATAGATGAATGTAGTTGACTTAACGGATTTTTTTTAGTAACAACACGTAATAATTTAATCATAAATTCTTTTAAATAACAAATAATTAAATCAGGACTATACTCTTCATTGTAATTTTTTTCATGTAAAATATTTTCTAATAATAGTTTTAAGTCGTAATTACAATAAAATATTTCATCTTTAAAAATACTACCATGTTCAAAAAACATTTTAAAGCTAATAGTTAAAAAAGAAACAGGATTAGAGGTATTGTTTTTTTGAGTATGGTATTGATTGGGTGCATAAAAAATAAAATTACCTTGGTTTAGTATATATTTTTCGCCATCAATTACGGTTAAAAGTTCGCCTTGATCTACGTAGGTTATTTCCCAAAAATCATGTTTTTCTCCAGGAAAATAAAATGATTTATCAAATTCTTGATAAAATAAAGTATATATTTTATCAATCTTAAGTTTGCTTTTAATTGGCGAAAAATCTAATCTTGAATTTATTTTCTTCATATCTGTAGTATTATCATTAAAAATTACATTAATAGTACATTCATTATACATAGGAACAACTTTATAAAAAACATTGGGGTTTAATATAACACATTTATCTAGAAAAAATGTCTTTGAATGGTTTTCAGAGGTATAAGTATATAAAATAGCTGTGCCATCTTCAACATCTATAATAGTGGGATTAATACGATCAATATAAAAGGTATTAAGATCAAGAGAAGTTATTAATTTAATTAATTTTGTATAAGAACTTTCTATTTTAATATCATAAAATAGGTCAGTTGAAATAGCCCCATAATCTTTAAAAGATAAATTGGTAATATTTTTAATCATAATAAACTCTCCTCTTATTACTTTATATACTTAGGTAATTGCAAAACTAAGGATTTTAATTCTTTACATACAATATGTAGTTCTTATAACATGCCGGAATCCAACATATTGTATTAAATAATCAACTGAATGTAGTTTTGCAATTACTTTATATACTTTATTTTACACTAAAAAGCAGGATTGTACAAATATAATTCAGTATTATACAAATACAATTAGTATATTGTAGATTACAATAAGCGTATAAGTTAAGAAACTATTAAAACTTTATATAAATATTAAGTTATTAATGTGGGTAAGCTAATCAAAATGAAAAGGAGAAAAATTTAAAATGAAGATTTCTGTATCAACTCCAAGCCGAATATGCTTATTCGGAGAACATCAAGATTATTTAAATTTAGAGGTAATTGCATCAGCTATTAATCTTAGATTTAGAGCTGAAGGAACAAAAAGAGATGATAAAATTATTCATGTTCGTTTAAAAGGAGAAGGAATTGAAAGAGAAGAAATAATTAATTTAGATGAAGATATTGTATATGAAAACAACAGAGATTACATAAAAAGCGCTGTTAATGTACTTCGTCGTAAAGGTTATTCTATCGAATCAGGTTTTGATATCTATATGAATTCTGATATTCCTATCGGTAAAGGAATGTGTTCATCGACTACAATGACAGTAGTATTTATAAAAGTACTTCTTGAACTAATCAATCATCCAGACAAAGATGATCCAGAAAAAATAGCTCTTTTAGGTTTTGATGCAGAAGTAACAGAATTTAATGAGCCAGGAGGGCTTATGGATCAATATGCATCAGCTTATGGTAATTTATTACATTTAACATTTAATAAAGAGGAAACATTAGTAGAGCCTTTAGACACAAAAATACCAGGATGTTTTATTTTATTTGATTCTCTTGAAGATAAACAAACAACTAAAGTATTAGCAAGTGCAAAGTATCCAGTTCTTGAAGCGCTTGATGAGTTAAAAGAATATGGAATAAGTAGCATAAGAGATTTTGTATATGATGAAGAAAATCTTGTGCATTTAGATAAATTGTCTTTAGCAAAATTAGAAAAAGTTAAAGCCAATATTGATAATTATAAAATACTAAAAGAAGCAGAAAAAATGTTCAAGAGTGATAATATTGATTCTGAAAAGCTTGGAACATTATTAAAAAGACACCACGCAAATCTTAGAGATGGGCTAGAAATATCTACACCAAAGATTGAGGAAATTCTTGAAACAGCCTATGAAAATGGAGCTCTTGGAGGCAAAATAAACGGTTCTGGTGGCGGTGGCTGCTGTTACGTATATGCACATGAAAAAGACAGTAAACAAATACTAGATAAAGTATGTGCTAAAGGTTATTGGGGAGTTATTTTAAAGCAAGATACAGGCGTAAGAGTAGATAATAATTAGCATTTTTAATTTATGAAATTACCTTTAATAGAAAAGAGAGGATGATTATAATGAAAGCGATAGTATTAGGTGCAGGAAAAGGAACAAGATTACAATCAGAAAAATATAATATGCCAAAAGTTCTAAGAAAAGCTCATGGCAAACCATTAATTGAATATGTATTAAATGCATTATCATTTATAAAAGAAGAAGATACTACAATTGTTGTTGGATATAAAAAGGAAATGATTTATGATGAAATAAAGGGAAATTATAAATTTGCTAGTCAAGATCAGCAATTAGGAACAGGTCATGCTGTTTTAGTTACAGAAGATGAGTTTAAAGATTATGATGGACCTATATTAGTAGCATATGGTGATATGCCTTTATATAAAAGAAGTACTTATGAAAAAATGTTTGAAATTCATCAAAAAGAAAATGCAACATGTACTGTATTAACAGCAGTTATTGATGATCCACCAGCATATGGAAGAATTGTTAGAAATGAACAAGGTCAAATGGAAGGTGTAGTAGAAGCAAAGGATTGTACTAAAGAACAGTTAGAAATAAAAGAGTTAAATGTAGGTGTATACGTGTTTGATAGTAAATTCTTATTTGAAAATCTTAAATTACTTAAAAATGATAATATACAAAATGAATATTACTTAACTGATATACCTAAATTAGTTATTGAAAAAGGCGAAAAATTAGTAACACACACAATATATAACACAAATGAGGTATATGGTGTGAATACGGTAGAAGAGCTAGAGTTTTGTGAAAAAGTTTTAGAAGAAGAAGACAACTAAAGAGGGACGAAAGGAATGAAAAAAATGGTTAAATTTGGTACAGGTGGTTGGAGAGCAATTATCGGAGAAGATTTTATTAAAAGTAATTTGCAATTATTATCTCAAGGGTTAGCTAATAAAATGATTGCTGAGAATACAAATGAATTTATTATTGGATATGATAGAAGATTTTTATCTGAAAAAAGTGCAAAGTGGATGGCAGAAGTAATAGCAGGTAATGGAATAAAAGTTTATTTTATTAATAGAATTGCTCCTACACCAATGATTATGTTTAGTGCTAAAGAAATGAAATTAAAATATGGTGCGGCTATTACAGCAAGTCATAATCCAGCAGATTATAATGGAGTTAAGATATTTACTGAAGGTGGCCGTGATGCATCAGCTGAAGTAACAAATGAAATAGAAAAAGAACTTGAAAAAGTAAAAGATATTAAAGTGCTTGATTTTGACAAAGCAATTAATAACGGAACTATTGTAATTCATAATCCATTTAATGATTATATCGATACTATTATTAATTTAGTTGATATTGAAGCAATTAAAAATAAGCAATTAAAGATTTTACTAGACCCTATGTATGGAGTGTCCAAAACATCCTTACAAACAATATTAATGACAGCAAGATGTGAAGTAGAATTAATTCATGATCGTCATGATACACTTTTTGGTGGAAGATTACCATCCCCTAGTGCTCAAACATTAGGAAGGCTTACAAATGATGTTGTTGAGAAAGGCTATGATCTTGGAATAGGTACAGATGGTGATGCAGATAGACTAGGTATTATTGATGAAAAAGGTAATTTTATTCATCCAAATGATATTATGGCTTTACTATACTATTATTTACTTAAATATAAAAAATGGAGTGGACCAGTTGTAAGAAATTTAGCTACAACTCACTTATTAGATAGAATTGCTGAAGGTTTTGGTGAAAAATGCTATGAAGTACCAGTTGGATTTAAACATATAAGTTCAAAAATGGAAGAAACAGACGCTCTGATTGGTGGCGAAAGTAGTGGTGGTTTAACAATTAGAGGTCACATTAAAGGAAAAGATGGAGTATTTGCAGCATCTTTACTTGTTGAAATGATATGTGTTACAAATAAACACTTATCTAAATTACTTGATGAAATACATGAACAATTTGGTAATTTTGAAATGGCTGAGCATGGTTTTGGCTTCGATATAGAAGAAAAAGAAAGATTGTTAAACATATTATACACTGAAAAACAAGTACCTGAATTTAGCTTTGAAGTAGATAGAGTAAGTTATATGGATGGTGTTAAGGTATTCTTTAAAAATGGCGGTTGGATTATTGCTAGATTCTCTGGAACAGAACCATTACTACGTGTATTTGCAGAGATGGATTCTATTGAAAAAGCAGAAAAAGTATGTAATGAGATGAAAGAGTTTTTAAATATATAAATATCTATATTGTACAAGTTATATAAAAAATATATACTATGATAGAGACTATTTTGTTTTAATTCAATAATTGAAGGAGGAGAATAGATGAATATATTGGTAACTGGTGGAGCTGGATATATAGGTAGTCATACTGTTGTTCAGTTATTAGAAGATGGATATGAAGTAATAATTGTTGATAATTTTTCTAATAGTAAACCTGAATCTCTTAAAAGAATAAAAGAAATAACGGGAAAAGATTTTAAATTTTATGAAGTAGATTTATTAGATAAAGATGCTTTGGAAAAAGTTTTCATAGAAAATAAAATTGATGGGGTTATTCATTTTGCAGGATTAAAAGCCGTTGGAGAATCTGTATCAATTCCAATGAAATATTATCACAATAATATTACAGGGACACTTATTTTATGCGAGTTAATGAAAAAACATGATGTTAAAAAAATGGTATTTAGTTCTTCCGCTACAGTATACGGTATGAATAACATTTCACCATTAACTGAAGATTTACCATTAAGCACGACTAACCCATATGGAAGCACAAAACTAATGATAGAACAAATATTACAAGATATCTATGTTTCTGATGCTAGTTGGAGTATTGCACTTCTTCGTTATTTCAATCCAATTGGAGCTCATGAAAGTGGAAGAATAGGAGAAGATCCTAACGGAATACCAAATAACCTTATGCCATATATTACTCAAGTAGCTATTGGCAAGAGAAAAGAACTAAGTGTATTTGGTAATGATTATGATACTCATGATGGAACTGGAGTAAGAGATTATATTCATGTAGTAGATTTAGCAAATGGACATTTAAAAGCAATAAAAAAAGTAATGGATATGAAAGGTGTAGAAGCTTATAATTTAGGTACAGGAACAGGGTATAGTGTACTTGATGTTGTTACTAATTTTGAAAAAGCTACAGATGCAAAAGTTCCTTACAAAATTGTGGAAAGAAGACCTGGAGATATTGGTACATGCTATGCTGACGCTTCAAAAGCTCTTAGAGAGTTAGGATGGAAGGCAGAAAAAGACATAGAAGATATGTGTAGAGATTCATGGCGTTGGCAAAATAATAATCCTAATGGATATGAAGATTAGAGTTTTGACATTTTCTTGAGTAGCCTATATAGGCTACTTTTTTTGTTATAGGTAAAATTCGTTGTTATCTGGTAATGAATTTGTCTGAATAAAGAATAAACCAATATTGTGTTTATGTATGTAAATATGATAAAATAAGTATGCTTTTCAATTATTTTCTAGAAAGGATATTAGACAATGAAAAAAATTAGTAAATTATTTGAGATATACATTATATTATTTTTGGGACTTGTTTTATTTGAGAGTATTAATATAGCATATTATAAAAAAGCTAATATACTATATATTATTCCAGGCATAATACTATTTGGTTTGATTTATTTTTTTAGTTTAAAAATAAAAGATAAATATTTTGCGTATATATTATTTTTAGGTACTTTTATCAGCAAGATAATTGTGGGTTTGTTAATACAAACTACTCCAGTTTCTGATTTTAACTTATTATTTAAGGCTGGGAAAATGTTTGCTGCAGGGGATTATTCATTTAAGGAATTTCAGTATTTTTCTACTTGGGCTTATCAAAGTGGCTTTGCAGTTTATCAAGGAATAGTAATGAAATTATTTGGCATTAATATTAATACGTTAAAAATATTAAACTGTTTATATATTGCTATTACCACTTTATTAGTTTACAAAATAGGAAGAATACTATTTAATGATTTTGCTGGTAGAGTTGCAGGATTAATACATGCTACATATATAACATTATTATTATATACTCCTGTTTTAACTAATCAACATATAGCTACTATGTTTTATTATCTTGGTATTTACTATATAGTAAAAAATAAAAATAATAATTATAAGAATTTGATATTTGCAGGATTATTTTTTGCAATAGGTAATGTATTTAGACCTATGGCAATTGTATTTTTACTAGCTGTATTTATATTAGCATTTTTAAATATTGGAGTAGATTTTAATAAGTTTAAAACACTTAAAAGTTTTAAACAATTTGGTGCTTGTCTTATAGTTTATTTAGTTATTTTTTATAGTATTTCAAACTTATTAATTGTAACAGGAATTACTGATACAGGATTAAAAAATAATAATCCTTATTGGAAATTTGTAGCAGGATTAAATGAGGCTTCATCTGGTAGATATTCACAAGAAGATATTGCAAAACTTAATATGTATCATGCACCTCTTGATGAAAATTTATTAAATAAAGAAAAAGACTTAATTATAGAAAGATTATCTATACCACCTAGTAGACTTGGAAAATTAATGATACGTAAAATAAAGTACATGTGGGGTGATTATGAATTCTTTTACTATTCTTTTCCACAGCTAACCGGTAAAAATATTATTAAATATGGATTTAATTTTGATATTATAATTAAGAATATAAAAGAGCTTGAAAAGATGATATATATATTAATTATTTCTATATGTTTATATGGATTAATTAAAGAATATAAAGAAGACAAAGATAAATATTTATATTATCTATACTATAGTTTGACTGTATATACAGGAATTCATTTCTTTATTGAAATTAGTTCTAGATACAAATATGAAATGATGGGTATAATATTTATATTAGCAGGAAATGGATTTAGGCTACTGAAAAATACTATTGATAATTCAAGATATGGGAAACTCAAAACTTATAAACATAGGTAATTGCAAAACTAAGGAGACCACATTATGAGAAAATCTAAATATCTACTATTTATAATATCTATACTACTTTTAGATATATATGTAAAAAAGAAAAATATGCCAATTCATTTGCAGCCTTATCATTATAAACATAGAATTGCTTATTTTAAAAAGTTGAATAAAGGATTAAAGCCTGGGGGAATTGTATTTCTGGGCGACTCTCTTACAGAACACTTCATTACTTCAGAATTTTTTCCAGAACATTATGTAATAAATAGAGGTATTTCTGGAGATACAACAGATGGAGTATTAAATAGACTACAAGAGAGTGTATACAACGTAAAACCAGAAAAAGTTTTTTTGCTTATTGGAACAAATGATTTAGGAAATAAAAAAGAGAGAGAATATATAATAAATAATATAGATAGAATTATTATAAATATTAAAGAAAAATTACCGCAAACTAAAATATATTTACAATCTCTTTATCCAATACGTAAAGAAGGACAAAATAAAATAAGAAAAGCAGTAGTAGGGGTAAGAAATAATGAACAAATAAATAGTATAAATCAAAATTTGATTAGCTTATCAAAAAAACGTGATATTACTTATATAGATATAAATTCATTATTACAAGATGAAGACGGAGAACTTAAATATAAATATACATTGGAAGGACTACACATATCACCACTAGGATATGAAGTAGTGGCGAAAGGGTTATACAAATACTTATAGATTAAAAATTAGGACACTTTTAGTAGCCTAATTAGAAAATATTGGTGATTATATGGCAAGTTATGTTAAAAAGTGGTACAAGCTAGACAATACAGGAAAATTATATCCTTCCATTACTTCAACTAGAGTATCAACTGTTTTTAGAATATCAGCAACTCTATTAGAAGAAGTTAATCATGATTTATTACAAAAAGCATTAGATAATATAATTAAGAGATTTCCTTACTATAAAGTTAATTTAAAAAGAGGTCTTTTTTGGTATTATTTTGAATATGCAAATCACAATCCAAAAGTTGAAAAGGAAACGTTTTATCCATGTATGTTTATGTTTTTTAAAAAGAAAAAAACATTTCCTTTTAGAGTTCTTTATTATAAGAAAAGAATTAGTTGTGAATTCTCTCATAGTATTACTGATGGGACAGGGGTAATTATTTTTTTGAGAACTTTATTAGTGGAATATTATAGACTACAAGGTATTAAATGTGGAGAACAAGAAGGTATTTTTAATATTAATAATTCTGTTAGAAGAGAAGAATATGAGGATGCTACGCATAAATATTATCAAAAAGGTATCCCTACTCCTGATGCTCCTAAAAAAGCAATGCATTTTCCTTTTAAATTAACTAAAAAAGGAGAATATAGTATTATTACGGGTATATTAGATACTAGTGATTTGAAGATTCAATCTAAAAATTATGGATGTACAATTACTGAACTTCTTTTAGCATTATATTTTGAGTCGATTCAGGATTTTGTATATACAAAAGCTCCTGATGAAAGAAAAAAAATATTAAAAAGAATAGTGATTAATTTACCTGTTAATTTAAGAAATATATTTCCATCTAATACAATGAAGAATTTTTTTATAAGCATTACTCCATCTATTGATCTTAGACTAGGTAAATATAGTAGGGAAGAACTAATTAGAAACATACAAAATTATATGGAATTAAGTATAAACAAGAAGTATTTAAGTCAGTATATCACTAGAAATGTAAAAAACGAAAAAAATATGCTTATTAGAGTTATTCCTCTTTTTTTAAAGAATTTTTTAATGCCTGTTATTTATCAAAGATTTGGTGAGAGTGGTTATACTAGTAGTATATCTAATCTTGGAATAATAAAATTACCAAAAGAAATAGAACATAGAATTGATAGGTTTGAGTTTTACCCTCCGCCAAGTAAAGGGAATATTATAAAAGTAGGGGTGATTTCATATAAATCAAAAATATATATTTCCTTTGGGAGCCTTACAAAAAATAAAGAAATTGAAAAAATATTTTTTAGAAAGATAAGAAAGTTAGATATTCATGTGAAAATAGAAACTAACGAGAGGTGATTTATATGCCTTATTGCTCAAAATGTGGTGTTGAGGTAGAAAACAGTATAAAGAAATGTCCGTTATGTGAATATCCAATACCTAATATTAATGATACAAAAGAATATTTTGATAATGGATTTCCAGAAGCAGAAAATATTTATAAAAATAGAGTTAGCAATATAAAAAATAAAGTTTTTTATACTTTAATATTGGTACTATTTTTTTCAATACCGATATTATTAAGTGTTAATGCATTTTTTCCAGCAGTCAGATTAAGTATAAATTATGTAATTAGTTGCATTATTGCAGCTATGTTTTATATATATTTTTTATTTGGATATTTAAAATTAGCTTATAATATTTTAGGTATAGGAATAACATCTATTATATTAACATATAAACTTGATAGTATAGATAATTCTATTACTTGGTTTTATAAGTATGCTTTAATAATTATATTGCTTGTAATATTTATTGTATATGTATATCTTTATCTTTATAAAAGAAGTAAACATCAAAATCAGCTAATTTATATACCTTCTTATATATTTAGTGCAATAGGTATTTTATGTATTTGTATTGAAGGTTTAATATCTTATAGATTTAAAAATTACATTAAGTTAACTTGGTCAGTTATTGTACTTATAAGTACATTTTCTATTTGTATTTTGCTTTTAAGTCTATATCATGGGTTACCAGAAAAATTTAGAGCTAAATTGAAAAGTAAATTACATGTATAGAAATACTTGGTATATTTCTTATGTAGTTATGTCCTAAAATTAGATGTTGTAATATTTTAATAATAAAACTAAATATTTGTTATAAAAGTTAGGTTATTTGTATAATTTTTGTATATTGTTTGATTTATATAGAGTTATTATAATATAAATCGTAACAAATATAATTCAAATATCCTAACTTTATTTTTTATTTAGTAAATGAGTTGGGGCATGCTCATTTACTTTAAAGATGTCAAATTAAATGGATATGTTGGAAATTTAATGAATAGGAAGGTAAATAACTATGAAAAGAATAATTTCGTTATTAATTACAATGGTTATGATTGTTGCAATGTTTACAGGCTGTTCAGAAACTAAACAAAAGCAAAATGACAAGCAAAAAGAAGTGGTAAATACATCTAAAGAAAATGAAGAAAAAACACCAAAAGTAGAACAAAAAACATTAAAAGTTGCTGTATTCCTAGGTGGATTCGGACGTGAATATTGGGACGAAGTATCAAAGGCATTTGAAGAAGAAAATGAAGGTGTAACAGTTAAAGTAGTAGCTGATCCTAATATTGGAGAAATAGTTCGAAATGATATTTTAGCAAATGATGCACCAGATTTTGTTTACTTATCATCAAGAGATAAATCAGGAACAACTCAATCACTTATTAAGGATAAAGGGATTACTGATATTACTGATGTAGTTGAAGGATTAAAAGATAAGATGATTAATGGAGTACTTGATAATTCACTTGTAAGTCCTTATGGAGATGGGAAAATATATCTTGTTCCTTTCAATTTCTCATCACTAGGTTTATGGTATAATGAAGACTATTTCAAAGAAAATAACTTAACAGCACCTGAAACATGGGATGATTTTTTTGCTCTTGAAAATAAAATAACAGATAGATCTCTAATTACATATGCAGGAATATATCCTGGATACCTTGAATCACTTGTATTTCCTGCAATAGCATCAGGAGCAGGAAGAGAAACATTCGAAAAACTTGTTAAATATGATGTTGAAGCACTAGAGTCAAAAGAGCTTAAAGAAATTATCGATAAATTCCAATTAATTGCAACATCAAAAGCAATAATGAATGGTACAGCAGGTATTAATCATACAACATCTCAATCAGAGTTTCTTATGGGGAAAGCAGCGTTTATTCCTAATGGTTCATGGATTGCAAATGAAATGAAAGATGCTCCTAGAGAAGATGGATTTGTATGGGGATTTACTGCAGCACCAGTGTTAAAAGCTGATAGTGATAAATATGTAGTTGCATCAATGGATGAAATGTATATTCCTAATGTTGCAAAAAATAAAGAACTTGCTAAAAAGTTTTTAGCATTCCTTTATTCAGATAAAGCAATTAAAATTCAAGCTGAAAAAGCTAAATCAGTACCACCATTAAAAGATGTTGCAGATATAATTAAACCTTTTGTAGATGAAGCAACAGGTGCATCCTATACTTTATTTGATAAAGGGTATAAGCCTCTTATTAGTAACTTTTCTGCAGTTGATAATATGACTCTTAATCCTAGAAAAGAATTCTTTGGAACTATAGGTCAGGTTATAACCGGTACAAAAACTACTGATGAAGCTATTAAATACTTAAAACCTATATTTGAAGAAGCTTCAAAAAATATAGTAAAATAGCTATTAAAAAATATTAGTTTCTAAAAAAAGGTGCAGTGAAAAAATATTTTACTGCACCTACATTTTACGGTAAGTTCTACTAAATAAATGAGATAGGAGTATTCTTATTTACGCTAATAAACTTTCCTTAGGGCAAAATATTACGTTGAATATTAATTGTTGAAATTACAATAAGTAATTGCAAAACTACATTCAGTTGATTCTTTAATACAATATGTTGGGTTCTCGCTTCTAATAAGAACTATATATTGTATGTAAAGAATTATAATTCCTAGTTTTGCAATTACCAATTACAAATACAAGGAGGAAACCAAATGACATTAAAATCAAATGGGATAAATAATAAGTGTAAGATTACTTCCAGTAAGAGTTTCTTTCTTACAGTTTGTGTAGCGCCTGCATTTGTTTTGTATTTAATATTAGGGGTTTATCCTGCTATTAAAGTATTTATTAATTCTCTTTATAAATGGAGTGGATTATCACCTACAAAAACATTTATAGGACTAGATAATTTTAGAACATTATTACATGATCAAAAATTTGCTATTGCATTTAAAAATACAATTTTCTTAATGATAATAACTACAATAATAACTATGGTAATAGCATTGTTTTTTGCAGCAACACTATCCCGAAGTAAATTTAAAGAAAAAAATATATATAGAATAATATTTTTCTTTCCTAATGTTTTATCTATTGTTGTAATAGGAATTTTATTTACATATATATATGAACCAAATAGGGGTATATTAAATGCAGCTCTTAATGTTATAGGAGTAAATGGGAAAACATGGTTAGGAAATTCTAGTACCGTATTGTGGGCTATATCTGGAGCGATGATTTGGCAAGCTGTAGGATATTATATGGTAATGTATATGGCTGGAATGGATTCTATACCTCCATCGTTATATGAAGTTGCTGATTTAGAAGGAGCATCAAGATTTAAACAATTTTTCTTAATCACGGTACCAATGCTTTGGGAAATAATTAGAGTAACATTAGTATTTTTCATCATATCGTCATTAAACATGAGTTTTCTATTTGTTACGGTAATGACAGGTGGAGCACCAAATGGCAGCTCAGAAGTATTATTATCTTATATGTATAATCAAGCATTTACAAATTCTAATTTTGGATATGCTATGGCTGTGGCAGTAGTAGTATTTTTATTTGCGTTTATCTTAGCAGCTATTAGTAGAAAATTAACGGAGAAAGAAGTAGACACTTATTAGTAGGGGTGAAAATAATGCAAAATAAAAGGAAAAAAATAAATCTTGGAAATTTAGTTATAAGATTATTATTAATAATTAATTCTATACTTGTTATATATCCAATATTATGGGCTTTTTCAACATCTTTCAAAACAAACAAAGAATTTTTATCTAATCCTTGGAAATTACCTGGGGGACTACATTGGAAAAACTATACAAATGCATTAGTTAAAGGGCATTTAGGTTCTTATTTTTTAAACTCAATTGTAATTACTATTGTTGCAATAATAATATTATTAGCACTATCAGTACCTGCAGCATATGCTCTTTCAAGGTTTGATTTTAAACTAAACAAATTCATAAGTTTAATATTTATGGGAGGACTTTTTTTATCAGGTTCTTATACAGTAGTTCCACTTTTTACACTTATGAATAAAATGAATTTATTAAATAATAGATTAGTGCTTGCAATTTTATATTCTGTTACAACATTACCATTTAATATATACCTATTAAGCGGATTTTTCAAAGGAATATCTAAAGAGTATGAGGCAGCAGCTTCTATTGATGGATGTGGTCACTTTAGAACATTATATAGTGTAATGGTTCCTATGGCAAAACCAGGTATGGTAACAGTAATAATGTTTGCATTCATGAATTATTGGAATGAATATATTTTATCATTTACAATGATAAGAGATAGTGCAAAAAAAACTCTTTCTGTAGGACTTAAAAGTTTAATGGAAGTTCAAAAATATGCAACTGATTGGGGTGCAATGTTTGCAGGATTAGTATTAGTAATGTTACCAACAATGATATTTTATATTGCTGTTCAGAAAAAATTAACTGGAGGACTTTCACTTGGAGGACTAAAGGGGTAGATTTTATTCTTGAAGTTTCTTTTATATTAGGGTAGTATATATAAAGGATTCTATGGAAGTGATTACATGAAGAAAACTATACTGCCAAGCCTTAAAGTACAATTTATAGTTATTGTATTAAGTATAATTAGTGTATTTGTATTTGTTAATTTAATGACTGGTAAGTTAATTAGTAATTTATTATTTGAAAAAAATGTTCAATATAGTAAAACAATATCCCAAAAATTAGTTCGTGAACTAGAATTTACTGATGAGCGAATTGAAGCTACTTCAAGTGCAATGCAATTTGATATTGACTTACAAAAATATTTTATACAAGATATGAATCTAGATAATATTAAAAAGATAGAAAAAGATATCTCGGTTATTAAGTTGTTTTATAAAGATATTTTTGATATAGCTTTAATTGATAATAATATAAATAGTATATATTTGCAGAAGGATGTTGTTCATAAATATTTAATGAGAGTTAAGGATAAAGAAAAATTAAAATGTTTAGGTTTTTATAATTATAATTATTTAGATAAGGATATAACAACACTTCTTTTTAATAGTAAAATATATGGAACAGATTTAAATGATACGAATGGAAAAATATTAGGTAATATTATTATATCAATAAATATAGATAGTATATTAAATAATTTTGATGCTAAAAACGTAAATGGAATTAGCTTTATACTTTTTGATAAATATAATAATTATTATCCTATTAATTGTTCAAACGAAGAAATTAAGCATATTGTTAATAAAGTAAAAAATAGTATGGATAAAAATATAATTATAGATGAAAAGAACGTTATAATAAAAGAGATTATTAATGATATGGATTTATGTGTTGTGAGTAATATTGATAAAAGATATATTAAAAGAGATGTAAATTATATTTTATTAATACTAGCTGTTATATGTATTATTTTTATTATAATTATATGTTTTTGTTTTTTGTATATATATAAAAATACTATAAAACCTATTCGTTCAATTGGGGATTACTTAAAAACTATAATATCAGGAAATTATAAGAAGTTGAAAGAAAAAGTAATTGCTCATGGTAATAAAGAAATAGTGGAACTTGCAGATGATCTTAATAATATGATAGATGAGATTGATAATCTAACACATCAGTTATTTGAAACAAGTAATAATTTATATCAAAGTGAACTTGAAAAGAAAAAGGCAGAGATTTCTTATTTAAGAAGTCAAATCAATCCTCATTTCTTATATAATACACTAGAGACTATAAAAGGTATTGCGATGACAAATAATATTCAAGAAATATCTATAATTGCTCAATGCTTAGGAGATATATTTAGATATAGTATAAAAGGTTCTAATGAAGTATTATTAAAAGAAGAAATAAAAATGATTAAGGCATATATTAATATACAGACTTTTAAGTTCGGTAATAAGAATACTGTTTTTTATAATATAGACTCGGATACTTTAAATATGCAAATTCCTAAAATGATTATGCAACCAATTGTAGAAAATGCTTTTATTCATGCTATTGAAAAGAATACCAGTAATACTACTTTATATATCGCAACAAAGATTGAGAAAAAAGATTTAGTTATTATAATTCAAGATGATGGTATAGGAATTGAATCTAATAAACTAAATAGTATTATTGATAGCTTAAACTTAGAAGACAAAGATAATTCAAATCATGTAGGTCTATCTAATGTACATAAAAGGACTAAAATGATATATGGGGATAAGTATGGGGTGAGTATTGAAAGTGCTATTGAAGAGGGAACTAAAATAAGTATTCTACTTCCTATAATAAGAAAAAATTAGTTTCGTAATTACATATTTCAATTATTTAACGAAAGGTTGAGTTAGATGTATAAAGTAATGATAATTGATGATGAACCCATGATTATACAATCTATAAGATCAGGAATTGATTGGGAAAAACTTATGTTGGAAGTGGTTTATACTGCAACTGATAGTAGAGATGCTCTTAACTATGCTAAAGAAAATCCTATAGATATTGTAATTTCAGATATAAGTATGCCGCCTTTTAATGGACTTACTATGTGTAGCGAAATTACAAAAATAGATCCATCTATTCAATTTATTATTATTAGTGGTTATGCAGATTTTGCATATGCAAAAAAAGCAATACAGATAGGTGTTGCAGGATATTGTTTGAAACCAATTGATTATGCAGAAATGAGGTCTGTACTAAATATAGCAATAAATAAGATAGAACCGTCTAATGATTTTATAGAATATGATTTCATGGAATATGTTTATGAAAATAATATTGATGAAATAAAAAAATTCTTAATACAAAATAAAATTAGAGATAAATTTTATATAATTATGGTAATAGGAAAAGAAAATTTATCAAAATATATAACCGTTCATCATTTAGTATTTAATTTAGGAATAAATAAATATCTTTATATTGTTAATGATGATATATCATATTCATTATTAGATAAAGAAATTAAAAATAGCCCGTTAATTGATGGTATAGCAATAACTTCAGATAAAATAAGTTATGATAATTTATTAAAAAATATTGATGATATTATGGTAAAAAGTTATGGTTTCTTTTTTTGCAAAGAAAAAATTTTTAAAGAAGAGTATACAATACAAGATGATTATTATCTTGAGATATATAATAATATAGAAAAGCCAAGTATATTAAAAAATAGCTTAAAGAATCTATGTAATAGTAATTGCCCCCAAATGAACATAAAACAAGCAATGAAATTACATAATATAATATTAAATAAATACAAGAAGCAGATATATGAAGAGGATGATGACTTAAATATATATAGTTTCGACGAACTTATAAGACATTATAAAAGATTTGATTATATGATAGATAGTTTAATTGAGGTTATTGAAAGTACATATGACAATAAGGAAATAGTTTTTGAAAGCTATAATAAAAATTTTTTGAAAGTAATTAAATATATTAATACAAACTATACAAAAAATATGTCTATAAAAGATATTGCAGAGGAATTATTTTTAAACCCAAATTATATAAGTCAATTATTTAAAAAAGAAACAGGAACAACTTATGTAAAATATCTAACGAAACTTAGAATAGAAAAAGCAAAAGAATTACTTAAAGACACTGATATGTCAATTAATGATGTGTGTATAAATAGTGGGTTTAATGATTATTTTTATTTTATTAAGAAATTTAAAAAATATACAGATATGGCACCATCATATTATAGGAAGAACAATATATAGGAAGGTTACTGTTATATATAGTTAAGGAGTATTTATGAGTAAGATTAGGGTAATATGTATATTATTAATATTTAACTTGTTGTTATCAGGGTGTAAGAAAGAAATAAAAGAAGAAAATTTTTTTGCAAAAAAACAACCTATTGAGATTTCAATAGGTTATTGGAATATTGAGAATGCTCTTAGTGGCAGAGGTAATGATAAAATGCTTCAGGAACTTGAAGAAAAATTAAATATCAAACTTATTCCTTATGATATTACTCATGATGATGCAAGGCAAAAAGTAAATTTATGGGCGAGTGCTTCTCAATTACCAGATATAGTTGCCATAGATGCTATAGGGACCCCTTTATATTATCATTGGATTGATAATAAAATTGTTAAACCTTTACCTAAGGATTTATCAAGATGGCCTAATCTTAATAGTTATATGAATTCTGGAGAATTATATAATCTAAAGCATTCAGATGGGAACTATTATGGAATACCAAGAAAAACCTATGATAATACTCATAGTATTAAGTTATCAGGAATGGATCGAAAAATTTATTATCGGTATGATTTAGCTAAAAAAGTAGGGATTACAAAAGAACCTGAAACATATGATGAATATCGTACCATGATAAAAACTATTATGGAATATGATCCAGAAAATAAAAATATTGAAGGAATGACTGTTACGGTACCTTTTATATTAGATTGTTTTTTTCTATCTTATAGTGTACCTCTAGCAATGAGTGATGGTAGTGGTAGTGATTTTAAATGGATTAAAAAAAATAATAAATATATACCTGCATATTTTGGAGGAAACTTAGAAGCTGCTTTAAAACTAGCTCGAGATATGTATAAAGAAGGAACAATAGCTAGTGATGTTCCTTTAGCAAAAGAGCAACAGTCTATAGATAAGTTTATAAATGGTTCATCAGTAGCACTATTGGGAAATATGATGACATGGGAATTTGCTAGAAGATGGAATAAAAAGTATCCAGAAATGAAGTTTGAAGATCATGTAAAAATCTTACCACCCCTTCAATCAATGGATGGGAATTATTATGGTTCAGTTTACAAAAAATATTGGTCAGAGTCATATATTACAACAAATGATCCAATAAAGCAAGAAGCAATATTGAATCTATTTGAATACTTATTAAAAAATGAAGAAATGTTTAGGCATGGATATAAAGATGAGGATTATATTTCTGAAAATGGTGTGAAAATAGCAAAACCAAATATTGATATCAATAAAAAATACCCAATAACATTGCTTGCTAATTTAGTTCAATGGAATAATATACATAGATATTTAACTTTAACAGGAGATCCAATAAAAGATACATATTATAAAATGGATGTTGAGTATAGTTACAAGCTGTTAAATACAACACTACCTAAATATTATGAGGTTAATGTATCGATGCGAACTCCAACAATGAATAATTTCTTAATTAAACCTGCGGAGGATTTAATTAGAGTTATGATTGGAAAAGAAGATGTAAGTAAAATGTATGAGGACTTAATGAGTGAATATAAGAATAAAGGGCTTTTTAAAATGATAGATGAAGTGAATGAACTGTTTATTAATATGAACTGAAAAATATATGTATAGCATTAAAGCTCAAAGTTTTTTCCGCCAATGGGTATTTTTTTATTCCAGTTTTAGGATAAATTCTTCGAGACTTACTAAATTCATTACAATGAAATTTTCCTAACGCTCATATTCAGCGTCCATGCTTCAGATGAGCTAAAAAAACGTCGTGTTTTTTTCACGGAAAATTTCATTTCCAT
>JAOASG010000001.1 GCA_025210235.1 Vallitalea sp. | reverse complement strand
TCGCCAGACACTCTGGCTTATATTTTATAGACTATCGTCTTCATCCATTAATTTACTAAGGAATTTTCTTGGGTAAAACTTATTTCTAAGTTTTTGGTTGTTTCACTGTTCAGTTTTCAAGGTTCTTATTGCTTTGTTGTTGTCATTGTTTTTTGCGAGACAACGAAATATATCTTATCATGTATCTCAATGTTTGTCAACAACTTTTTTTATTTTTTTAATTTTGTTTTATTAATTAATAATAAATACAAATTAATTTTCATAACAAGCTACATGTTTTGTTTGTAGCCGGAAATATATAATAACACTTGGTCTGTGTTTTGTCAATAGCTTTTTCGTCATTTTTCTCCATTAAGTTATTAATTATTTCTTTTCTTCTTTCATAATTACTTTTCTTAATAATATTAATACAATCTAATTATCCAATCATTCTCTCTGTCCTTACGCTCATACATAAATTCGTTATAACAATCCATATCAAAAACTTTTAATAAATCCATAAAATTATTCACTAATACATAATCATCTAAATTATCTCTATCAATCCATCTCATTTCTCCTTCATCAGAAGATCTTAAAGTTCCTTCGTATTTATCCGTCTTAAACAATAAAACAATATATCGTTCATCTTCATCTGATTGAAATTGTTTTACTCCACATAATTTAGGTTCTTTAATAGTTAATGAAAATGTTAGCTATATTACAGCTCTATGTTTTTTCGCAATATTCCAATTTTTCCAATTATTCCATATTGAGATAAATAACTCATTTTGTTAGACTAGATATCGAGGTGATTAGATGAAAAAAATAATACTATTATTTATATCAGTACTATTAATTTTCAATAATACTAACCATTCCTTAGCTTCTAATGTTATTCCTATTTACGTTAATGGAAACATTATTACTCCTGATGTTAATCCATATATTGAAAATAGACGTACTTTTGTTCCTATACGTTTTATTGGAGAAGCTCTTAACGCTTCATCAATAGATTGGAATGGTTCATTAAAAACAGCTACTCTAACTTTTAATAATACTGTAATAAAACTTCCTATTGGCTCACAATATGTTACCGTAAACGAAAAAAAACACAAAATAGATGCACGTATAACTTTAAAATCAGGTAGAACATTTGTCCCTGTGAGGTTCATATCAGAAATTATTGGATATGATGTGAAGTGGATTAATCGTAGTGTTTATATAAGTAATAATGGGTATACCCCTACAAAAAAATATACATCTGAAGATTTATATTGGTTGTCAAGAATAGTTGAAGCAGAAGCAGTAGGAGAACCCTATGCAGGAAAACTTGCTGTTGCAAATGTTATAATAAACAGAAAAAAGAGTTCTGAATTTCCAAACTCTATAAAAACTGTTATATTTGATAACAAATATGGAATTCAGTTTTCACCAATTTCTAATGGTACTATTTATAATACTCCTACTCAAGAAAGTATTAATGCCGCACTAGAAGCTTTAAATGGAACTAATAACATTGGTAATTCATTATATTTTTTAAACCCAGTTAAATCAACTAATTTTTGGATTATAAACAACCGATCTTTTTACACTAGAATAAATAATCATTACTTTTATGCTTAACAAAAACATCAATGGATATTTCCACCTTAGAAAACCGCTAATCCAATAAAATTAGCGGTTTTTTTTTATTCATGCAGCTGTTTTTACACTCATTTCTTCATCTACTAGAATTTCTTTTTTACGGCGTTTTTTTTCAAGAAATTTAATTACTTTTTTACCTATTATAGAAATTGTTAAAGTAATTACTATTAATATAATTGATTTCAAAGGTTGTTCAAAGAATGCTCTTACATTAAAACCAATAAAGCTTAATGAAAAAATCATAATTAGTTTTCCAAGAACTAATGCACTAATGTATTCTTTATTTTTAATTCCTGCTAAAGCTGCTAACCCACATATAACTATAGAAGGTGTAAAAGGAAATGTAAGCAACAAGAACACTGGTGTAAATCCTTTCTCCTTTATCCATTGAAAAATATTGTAGATTTTTTCGTTATGAGCAATTTTTTGTTGAAATTTTTTCTGTCCAAATCTCTTTATTATAAAAAATACAATAATTGAACCAATGCAAGAACCTAACCAAGAATACAAATAACCCGTCCAAAAACCAAAAGCCGTTATATTTATTGTAACAAATAATATAAGGGGTAAAGGTGGGAAAAAGGCTTCTATCATTGCTAACCCTACTCCGGCAAATATTCCCATAGAACTAATTTGACTAAGCATATTCACCCAATAACCAGCTGTAAAAATTTCATTAATCCATTCAATCATATTCCCACTTCCTTTCTACTATGTATATGAATCAATTATATATTAATTCCATTTTTAAATTATAAAAACTTTATAATATTATTATACCCAACATAACTAGTATAATTTATAAATATTAAAATCTTATTAAAAACAAAATAAAAATAAGTTAAATTATGTCTAAAAACTTAATTAGTTAGATTATTGCTCTATTAGATATTTAACTATACCCTCATCTTTTTAGAAACCTTTTGTTATTTTCGTAGAAAAGTTTCCTAATCACAAAGAGAGTTCTGCTATGTAGTTTACTAACTTAAAACTTTATAATAAGATAAAATAAGAGATATTTATATTATATAAATATCTCCTTGCCAATTATTCAATCTTATTATTTTTCATACTTGATATCTAAACCACCAAACATTACAAAACATTTTACTAGTAATACTTTATTATAACTATTTGACCTATCTGTTTTATTACTCCATCCTCCAAATAACGGAATGCCTTTTACTTCAACTTTCCAATCTCTAGGAACTTTAATATCTATTCCGCCAAATGCAATAAGTGTATCAATTATTATAGGTTCAGTAGAATCTATATTTGCATTAACTAAATCAACATCAATTCCTCCAAATGCAGCCATTAAATTTCCACCGCCAAAATTATTTGAATCATTTATTATATTACTGCCAGAAAATAAAGCAATGCTATTTATTGAATCTTGTGACATTGTATGATTTCTATCCCGTTTTTTTGTTTTAGGAATTATTAACCATAAACCTATAAGAATTACAATTATAGAAATAATAAATTCACTTGCGTCAATATATTGCAAAACTTCAATATCTAGTTCATCTAATTGAAAAATAATACCAGCAACTAATAATATAGCGGCAAATAATTTAGAACTGTACTTATCTAATAAATTAACTAATCCTATTACAATAAGTATAACTGGCCAATATGTACTAAATATATCATCAGAATCAACAACATTTAATTGATCTAATAATAGCAAAATACCAATCAATATAATAAACATACCAAAGAAACTTCTTTTTTTCATATATATTCTCCTTTACGTTTTTAGGTAAATTGCAAAAATATGGATTTTAATATTTACATACAATATGTATTTCTTATAACAAGCAGGAAACCCAACATATTGAAGAATCAACTGAATATAGTTTTGCAATTACTAAATTAATAAAAAAAGCAAAATTCCAATTTGTTCTAAAAATGTAATTAAATATATTTTAACATAGTTTTGTGTTTATTTAAAGAATTACTTTGTGTTTAATCTACTAAAAGGATATATGAAACAAATATAGGGAATATTATAAATAATTCATTTTAGTACTAAAAAATAAAAAAATTAATTTTTACTTGCTTTTTTTATAGTTACCATCTATAATAGTTTAGTTATACAAAATAAAAATACAAAAAATTAAGGATGAGATAATATAATGAATTTTAGTGAATTAAATTTATCTGATAACGTTTTAAAAGCTGTATCCGATATGGGATTTGAAGAAGCAACGGAAATACAAGAGAAAGCAATACCTCTTATATTAACTGGGCAAGATATGATTGGACAATCTCAAACAGGTACCGGAAAAACTGCAGCCTTTGCTATTCCTATATTAGAAAAAGTTAATGTAGATATTAAAAAACCTCAGGTACTAGTTTTATGTCCTACAAGAGAATTAGCTGTACAAGTATGTAATGAATTTAAAAAATTAACAAAATATATGAATATAAAATCATTTCCTGTCTATGGTGGTGAACCAATTTACAAACAAATATCAGTTTTAAAAAAAGGAGTTCAAATAATTATAGGTACTCCTGGTAGACTTATGGATCATATGAACAGAAAAACTATTAAGCTTGATCATGTTAATTCTATTATACTTGATGAAGCAGATGAAATGCTCAACATGGGATTTAGAGAAGACATCGAAACTATTCTTAGTCAAATACCAAATGAAGATAAACAAACAATTTTATTTTCAGCTACAATGCCTAAAAGCATATTAAACATAACACATAATTACCAAAAAAACCCAAAACTTATTAAAATCACAAGAAAAGAACTTACTACAGATACTATTGATCAAAAATATTATCATGTACTTGAACATCATAAATTTGAAGTATTAAGGCGATTAATCGATGTATATAACCCTAAATTATCTTTAATATTCTGTAATACTAAAAGACGTGTTGACGAAGTTACTGAACTTCTACAAGATAGTGGTTATGCCTGTGATAAAATCCATGGTGATATGAATCAAGTAGTAAGATTAAATGTTCTTAAGAAATTTAATAAAGGTCTTATTAATATACTTGTTGCTACTGATGTTGCAGCTAGAGGACTCGATATTAAAAATGTTGAAGCTGTAGTAAACTATGATGTTCCAGAAAATGAGGAGTATTATGTTCATAGAATAGGTCGAACAGGTAGAGCTGGCAAAAAAGGTTCTTCATATACATTAGTCTCAAAAAGTGAAACTAGAAGGATATCAAACATTATCCACTATATTAAAAAGGATATTCCAAGAAAAAAAATACCTTCAATTAATAAAGTTAATGCTGTAAAAATAGATACTTATGTAGAAACATTAGCAAATACTATAGATACTTCAAATAATTTATCTCAATATGAAAGTATTATTGCTAAACTTAATGAAAAAGGTTATTCCTCCGATCAGATAGCTACGGTGTTATTAATGTCTAATCTTGAGTTGAAAGAAGAAAATAATAACAACCTATCATATGAAATAAATAGGAGACAATACAATAGTCCTACTTCAAAACAAAATAGATCCAAACGTAATAATGGCGCCAAAGAAAAAGGAATGGCAAGATTATATTTAAATATTGGGAAAAATCATAAAGTTGGAGTTAGAGATATTGTTGGTGCCATAGCCGGTGAAGCTAAAATAAAAGGTTCCTATATAGGTTCCATTGATATGTATGACAAATATACTTTTGTTGATATCCCTGAAAAATATACAAATCAAGTTATTGATAGAATGAATCAATCTAGAATATGTGGAAAGAATGTAAAAATCGAATTAGCAAATACACCAAAAAGAAGACGTTAAAATAAAGATATAGGCCTCTGAAAAAATCATCTTACCAGCGGCCTTTTTTAATACTTTTTTATTTATTAAGACTTTCCCAATCTTTTAGAAATTTTTCAATTCCTATATCCGTAAGAGGGTGCTTTGTCATTTGAATTAATACTTTATAAGGTATTGTAGCTATATCCGTTCCAGCCATTGCTGCTTCAGATGCATGTAACGGACTTCTTATACTTGCAGCAATTATCTCTGTTTCAATATCATGTATTGCAAAAATTTCTGCAATGTCTTCTACTATTCCCATACCTAATGTATCAATATCATCTAGTCTACCTATAAACGGACTAACATACGTTGCTCCTGCTCTTGCTGCAAGTAATGCTTGTGTAGCAGAAAAAATTAAAGTAACATTAGTTTTAATACCTTCAGATGAAAGTACTTTAACCGCTTTTAACCCTTCTATAGTCATAGGAATCTTAATAACTATATTCTTATGTATCTTAGCCAACTCTCTTGCTTCAACTAACATACCTTTTGCATTAAGACTAATGACTTCCGCACTTATTGGCCCATTAACTATATTAGTGATTTCTGTAACTACTTCTTTAAAATCTCTACCTTCTTTAGCAATTAATGATGGATTCGTAGTAACTCCACAAATAATTCCCATTTCATTAGCTTCTCTTATTTCATCAACATTAGCAGTATCAATAAATATTTTCAAACTATCATCTCCTTTAATTTTATTTTTACAATAATATATTATCAGAATATAGCCTTTTTTAAAAGTATTTATTCTATACTAAATTATATAACTTTTTTTAATTCTTATCTCATTTACTTAATTAATATAAATTCTCTGAAAGAAAAAACTCAATGTGAAGTAGAAAAGCTCTTACAAATTGTAAGGCTTCTCATCTTTCATTCATATTTATCTAGTAATTCTTGTAACTCAGCTGCTTGATGTCCTTCTTCTTCAGCAAATTTCTTAAAGCAATTTGCTATTTCCTCATCTTTTATATTCTTTGAATGAGTCTCATAATCACGAATCTTTTCCTGAGAATCTAATATTGCTTTTTTCAGACAATCTTTTGCTGATAATTCCATAATTCTACCTCCGTAATATTATTATAGTTATTTAGGCAATTGCAAAATAAATAATCTTAATCTTTGCATATAATATGTAGATTTTATTCAAAAGACAGTTAAACATTATATTAAAGATTAACATATTATAATTTGCAATCACCTTAAAGTTATTTTGTCATAAACCAATTAATATTATACAAATAATATTAATTTAATTTACTTGGAATTCACTTGATATTCCATCAAATTCTATAATTTTTCCATTCCAACCATTTTTATATGCACCATGATGAACAATTCTATATTTTCCAGGTGAAGTATCTGCAGGAATATTCCACTCTATCCAAGCTAGTGAAGTGCCCCATACCGCGTCTTTTCTTTCCCATTTATATTTTGTTTCCCAATCCCAATCATTAGCAATATTTATCCACCCATTATCTGTATATTTCTGAATTTCTAAATACGTTGATTGTGTTTTTAAATCATTTTTAGGATGCCCAGTCCAAAAGCTTACTATAGCAGTATCTCCCTTATTATATGAAGTCCTTACATCTTGTTCAACATTGCCAAATTCTTCACCTATTGGAATGTTATCTAGTACAACACCTGTTTGAAATGTCATTTGCTCATCTATTAAATTACGTGGAACTGGTCCTGGAGAAGTTACTGTTCCACTATTTAATTCAGTTGCTAATTTATGAAATTCCTGTAAGTAACTTGGTAAAGTCCATTTTCCAAAATGAGTAGATGCACCTTCATAATGCTGTAAATCATATTCTTTTGGAGTTGCAACATATCCAGTGTATGCATTAGAAAGCCCAGCTATAACAACCGTATGTTCAACTGATGAATTTTCATCCATAGTCTGCTTAATTATTCTCTTTAATCTTCTACCTGACATTGAAGTGAATTCTGCTGGAACCCCAGCCATTACTAATTGACCAATTTTAATTATCTGTATTGGAAGTACCTCAGGAGTCCATGGATATGGTTTTCCTCTCCCTGTTGCGAAAAGAATCGGCTTTGGATAATGCTCTTCCCACATTTCTGGATAATTTATACCATTTATTGTATTAATAAAAGGAACTGCATTAAGAAAAAATTGTGCAGCTTTAACATTATTATATCCAGTTTCCAATGGATAATCATCCGCAGTCATTCCTTCATGAAATAAATCTACATGACTTGGCCCATCTTCAGCACCACATGCAAATGAATATCCTATAGCTGCATCATAAGTTAATTTAGTATTATCACATGAAATTTCTTCAGGCAATTCACTATTTGCTTTATATTCAACATACTCTTTAGCTATTATTATATTAGAAAAATCAATATGCTTGTGACGATAATCTATTTTTCCAACTAAATTAGTACTAGCTGAATTAGATAATTCCATACATTTAAAATATTGCTTTTCTCCAGCATATTTAGTACTTTCAAAATCATTACTTCCATAGCCTTGTTCTCCTCCATAAATATTTGGAGAAATATCCCCACAATTACTTTGGGCAAAAGCAGCAACAAATGTCTTATTAGCATTATAATTTGTTTCCATTTCTTTTTCACAGATATAAGATGCATATCCTTTATTATCTCCAGAAATCAAATGATTGTTATTACCCATAGAAGTTGGGTGAACAGGAAACCAATTAATAATTCCTAATAAATCATGATTATCATTTCTAAAATTTAATGTGACCATTTCTTTATCAATATCATTCTCAAATACATTTCTTTCATCTTGATCATTATTGTTATACGCTTCAATAGATCTATTTATACTTGTTCCCTGTAAAGTTCCAGTATTAATTTCAATATACCCAGGTTCTAAATTATTATGCGCCTTAACTATTGAATTATAAATACCTTCTACAATACATTCATAGTTTTCTTGTATATAACCATAAGCAGAAATATTATATAAAGCATAGTGTGAATAACCCGCTGGACCACTATGTGTATGAGTTGCACTTAATAATACATTGTCATTTTTATATAAGTTACCATATGTCTCTTGTAATTTTTTTACAACTCCTTGCTTAATGCTCTGAAAAAGCGCTCCTAATTCAGCACTTACAAAAACCATCCTTTTATCCTTATCCTTGTTCTCTACAATAAATGCTCTCGACCTAAGACGTAAATGAATACCTTCTGTTTCTTGTTCAGTGTTAGCATACCCCATCATTACTACTTCCCCTGCAGGCCCAGTAATGTCATGAATCCCTATACCTACATTATAGTTACTTATTTCGTCATTATATTCTTCACAATTAACCGTAGATGTATTTAATAATAATATTGAAGTAATTAAGAAAATAATAAAAACAAACTTGAAAAATTTATACATCCAATCCCTCCTTATATTGATGCTATAATATATTCAAGTTGTCTAAGAAATATACTTTATATATGAAATATTTACTATGGGATACTTTTTAATTTTACACAGTAAACGTATGAAGTGAATTGTTATTTGATGTTTTCATTTTCTAATGTCTGCAATAGCCCTTGTACAGTCAAGTAGTCCAGCTAAGAAATGTCATAATTAAATATAAAAATATTGACATTTCTTAGCTGGACTACCACTTTCTTGTACAGTATATATTATTTTTAAATCAATCTTTTATCTATGTAATTTATCTAACGCATAAAGCTCCTCTTTCCATAGCTTTCATATTAATTGGAATAAGGTGTTCTTTTGTTTTTCCTAATACTTTTTTAAGTGCCTTAGCAACTGAATCTATAGAAACTACTTTAGTAAGTTCTAAATAAGCACCTAACATAACCATATTTGCTATTTTTGAATTCCCTAATTCTACAGCTATTTCATTTGCATTTATATAATAAACATTAATATCATTTCTTGAGGCCTTTACATCAATTAAAGAACTATTAATTATTAACTTCCCATCTTCTTTAACTAATTTTTCAAACTTATACAAAGAAGGTTTATTTAGTATTATTCCACATGTAGCATTTGTTACAATAGGTGAAGCAACCGGTTTATTAGATACAATCACATTACAATTTGCTGTACCTCCACGCATCTCTGGACCATATGATGGTAACCATGATACTTGTTTGTCTTCTGTCATTCCAGCATATGTTAAAATCTGTCCTATTGACATTACTCCTTGACCACCAAATCCAGCAATAATTACTTGCTCAGTCATTTATTTTACCTCCTTCATAACACCTAAAGGATATACTGGAATCATATTATCTTTAACCCAATTAAGAGCCTCTACAGGTGATAATCCCCAATTAGTTGGACAAGTTGATAACACTTCTACTAAAGAAAATCCCTTATTATTTATTTGATTTTCAAAAGCTCTTTTTATAGCTTTTTTAGCTTGCTTTATGTGTTTTACGTCATGGCAAGAAACTCTCTCAATATATGATGATCCTTCTAATGTAGCTAACATTTCTGATATCTTAATAGGATATCCGGCAACTTTTGGATCTCTACCATATGGAGAAGTTGTTGTAACTTGACCCACAAGTGTTGTAGGTGCCATTTGCCCACCTGTCATTCCATATATAGCATTATTAACAAAGATAACTGTTATATTTTCATTTCTTGCTGCCGCATGAACAATTTCTGCTGCTCCTATTGATGCTAAATCTCCATCTCCTTGATAAGTAAAAACAATATTCTCTGGCAAAACTCTTTTAATCCCTGTAGCAACTGCTGGCGCGCGTCCATGTGCTGCTTCTTGCATATCACAATTAAAATACTTATATGCAAAAACAGAACATCCTACAGGAGCTACTCCTATAGCTTTATCTATTATTCCAAGTTCGTCAATAGCTTCGGCAACTAAACGATGTATTATTCCATGAGTACAACCAGGGCAATAATGAAAAGGAGTTTCCGTAAGTGCATTTGGCTTTTTAAATACTACATTCATATTTATCCCTCCCTCACTATTCTACGAATTTCGTTCATTATATCATCTGGAGTAGGTACCATTCCACCTGTTCTACCGTGAAAAAACACTTCTTTTTTACCATTAACTCCAAGTTTAACATCTTCAACCATCTGACCCATACTCATTTCAACTGTCAAAAATCCTTTAACATTATCTTTATTTGCATATTTTTCTATTGGTTCATATGGAAATGGCCATATAGTAATAGGTCTAATAAGTCCTACTTTTATACCTTCCTCATTTGCATTTTCTATAACACTCTTTATTATTCTTGAAGTTGTACCATAAGCTACAACAATAATTTCTGCTTCATCACAATTATATATTTCATAACGTGTTTCTTTTTCTTTAATAAGTTTATACTTTTCATAAGTTTTATTAACTTCTTTTTCTAATTCTTCCGGGTCAATATATAGTGAGTTGATAACATTTGGTTTTCTAATACCATCACATCCTGTTGTTGCCCAATCTTTATTAGGTAATTCTCTAACTGGAGGTTTAACAAATTCAACAGGTTCCATCATTTGTCCTAACATACCATCTCCTAAAACCATAACTGGATTTCGATATATATCTGCGACATCAAATGCTTCCATTGTAAGACTAACCATTTCTTGAAGTGTGGATGGTGCATATACAATTAAATGATAATCTCCATGTCCCCCACCTTTAACAGATTGAAAATAATCAGATTGGGCAGGTTGTATTCCACCAAGTCCAGGGCCCCCACGAACAATATTAACTATTACACATGGTAAGGCAGCTCCTGCAATATATGAAATACCTTCTTGCTTTAAACTTATTCCAGGGCTTGAAGATGATGTCATAACCCTTGCTCCCGCTCCTGCTGCACCGTATACCATATTTATAGCCGCAACTTCTGACTCTGCTTGTAAAAAAATTCCTCCTATTTTTGGTAATTTCTTAGCCATATAGGCTGGAATCTCATTTTGTGGTGTTATCGGATAACCAAAGAAGTACTTACACCCAGCTTGAATAGCCGCTTCAGCTATTGCTTCATTACCCTTCATTAGAACTTTTTCCATTCATTTACTCCTCCAATCTTTAATTTCTAAAAAAGCCTTAAATATAGTTTATTTACATCATTTTTCTACCGTAATAACTACATCCGGGCATATTGTAGCACAAAAGCCACAACCTATACATTTATCCATCTCTAATACTGTTGCTGGGTGATATCCTTTAGAATTAATCTTATCTTTAGATATTATGACTATCTTTTTGGGGCATGCTGTAGTACACAATTCACAACCTTTACATAGTTCCTCATTAAAAGTTACCCTTGCCATTATGTAATCTCCTTTCCTCCCAATAAATAAATTTAGAATGTGGTTTTCAATTACTACAATAAACTTTAAAATTTTGGTTGCATAAATAAATCCATCATAAATAATTTATCTTTGTACTTTTTTAATAAATTAATTGATATGTCTTCTTTTACATTTACATAAGTTATTGGGATATTAGTATTATCTGATACCTTTTCAATTATCTTTTGACCTTGTAAAATTATATCTTCAGTTGTTTCATATGATAAATTAGTATTATTAACTAAATCAGTTATATTTAACCTTGATCTCAATTCTACTTGTTTCATAAGTTTTACAATATCTTTTTCGTCTCTTGTAAAAGGTCTTTTGGTATTAATAACAAAATACATTTTATAATCACATTTATCAAAATATCTCTTGTATTGTCCAAGACTAATAGCTCCGTCTTCATCTCCACCTACGTCAAAAAAGACATTGGTATTTTCCATACTAAACACACTATTTATAGATGCTGGTAATGACGGTATATCTAAGTTTGTTCCAGCAAAATTAGGAGTTATTACTTCAATATTTTTTTCTTCTAAAAATGATTTAACTTCAGCTGAACGAAAAAAAGGATTAACGATATCAATATCTACAAGCACAGTTTTTTTACCTTGCTTTACAGATTTCAAGGCTGAATTAATTGCCATTTCTGTCTTACCACTACCAAAGTTTCCTGTAAAAATAGAAATATTTAATCCCTCTACCATTTTATAACTCCTTTTCAATTATTATTAAAAAAATCAACTAGATATATTTTTGCAATTCACTTAATATGTCTTTCTCACAAACACAGCATAATGTTACCACTCTTATAATTATACTTATATAATACCATACTATATTTATTTTTCCAACAAAAAAAGCGACTATGTAGCGATACTCCTATCTCATTTAGTTGAATTAATAACTTTATTATAAGACTAGAAAAAAGGCTATGTCAAAAAGCATTTTTTACAATTATTCTAATAATTTAATAGTCCACCACACAAATACACTGCCGTATTAAATCAAACTGTAAATTTTATCAATAATTTATTTTGTACAACAAAAAAGTCATCTTTCATTTACTTAATTAGTTAACTTTCTTATAAGAAAACTAAATAGAAGAGAATCATCTGACCCTCTTCTAGTTTTAAATCATTATTTTATTTCAACAGTCCAATCAGAATTATCTTCTATCTTGCCTGTTTGAATTCCGGTTATTGTATCATATATTTTTTGTGATATTTCTCCAATCTCTCCATTGTTAATATTAATAATTCTGCCTTCATAATTAAGTTCCCCAATAGGTGAAATAACAGCAGCTGTCCCTGTTCCAAACGCTTCTTCTAGTAATCCTTTTTCAGCTGCATCGTATACCTCTTCTACAGATAATTTCCTTTCAGAAACAGGTATATTCCATTTTTTTAATAGCTCGATTACAGAATCTCTAGTAACCCCTGCTAGAATACTTCCTTCAAGAGATGGAGTAATAACTTCCCCATTAATCTTAAAGAATACATTCATTGTCCCTACTTCTTCTATATACTTTCTTTCTACTCCATCTAACCATAAAACTTGTGAATATCCTCTTTCTTTAGCTTTCATCTGTGCTTTTATACTTGCTGCATAGTTACCACCTGTTTTTGCGAAACCAATACCACCTTTTACTGCACGAACATATTCTGTTTCAACCCATATTTTTACTGGATTAATTCCTTCCTTATAATAAGCTCCAACAGGACATAATATAATCATAAACATATAAGTACTAGAAGCTCTTACTCCTAAGAATGGATCTGTTGCTATTATAAAAGGTCTTATATAAAGAGATGTTCCTGGAGCATCTGGTATCCAGTCTTTTTCCAGATTAACTAATTCCTTTATAGCTTGTAACATATCCTCTTCATTAATTTTAGGAATACACAATCTATCATTAGTAATATTCGTTCTATGAATATTTTTATCAGGTCTAAATAGAAGTACTCTATCTTCTTCAGTTTTATAAGCTTTCATCCCTTCAAACATCTCTTGCCCATAATGAAAAACCATAGCAGAAGGATCCAATGAAATTGGTTGATAAGGGACTATTCTAGGATCATACCATCCTTTACCCTCTTTGTAATCCATAATAAACATATGGTCAGTAAAATTAGTTCCAAATCCTAAATTACTTGAACTACATTTTTCCTTTAGTTCTTTATTCATTTCATATTTAATATCTAGCATATTAATGCCCCCTTTTATATTAAAAATCACTTAAGTAATTGCAAAACTACATTCAGTTGATTCTTTAATACAATATGTTGGATTCACTTTTATAATAAGAACTACATATTGTATGTAAAGAATTAAAATCCTTAGTTTTGCAATTACCTATTAAAATCACTACAATTTTATCTTCTAATAAAATAATACCATATTGCCATAAAAATATGTTCAGTAGGCACTATTTTTTTACTTATAAATGTTTATTTGCAAAATCACTTAACATAATGAACCCAAAACTAAATAAATTTAATATTATGCAAATAATATAAGGTATATTATATACTTATTAATAATCAAATGCAATACAATTTATTTATTATATACTCAATTTTCCCACATCAATATTCTATGCAGATAAGCTAGTTATAAGGCTTTGCAGAATAAAAATATAGGTGTTTCTTCTATATATTTATTCTGCAAACCAAACCTATAACGCTTAATTTATCTGCATTAAATTAAAGGTGGGAAATTGAGAGTTATACATCTATAATTCTTCTAAATACT
>JAOASG010000042.1 GCA_025210235.1 Vallitalea sp. | reverse complement strand
TTTCCCACCTTTAATTTAATGCAGATAAATTAAGCGTTATAGGTTTGGTTTGCAGAATAAATATATAGAAGAAACACCTATATTTTTATTCTGCAAAGCCTTATAATTAGCTTAGCTGCATAGAATATTGATGTGGGAAAGTTGAGTTAATTATTTTTATAAAAAAAATTTTATATTGGCATATGTATAAAATAATGTTATTATTGTTCTAATATAATAAAATAAATTGGAATTATTTTACATTTATAATTGGAGGTAAGTCAATAATGATAGAAAGAATAAAAGTTTCAAAAGGAGAGAAAAAAGCAGAGCTTGTATTAAAAAACTGTAATATAATTAATGTTTTTAATTGTAAAATAGAAAAAGGTGATATTGCAATAGAAGATGGTATTATTGTTGGTATTGGTAATTACAAAGGAGTACATGAAATAGACTTAGAAGGTAAAATTGTTAGTCCTGGTTTTATTGATGGACATGTCCATATAGAATCTTCTTTAGTAACACCACCAAGATTTGCAGAAATTATTATACCAAAGGGAACAACAACAATAATTGCAGATCCACATGAAATAGCTAATGTATGCGGTTTAGATGGAATAGATTATATGCTTAAATCAAGTAAAAATATACCTCTTGATGTATATATAATGTTACCATCTTGCGTTCCTTGTATGGATTTTGAAAATTCTGGAGCTAGATTATTAGCAAAAGATTTAGAGTTAATGAAAGATAGGGAAAATATATTAGGTCTTGGAGAAATGATGAATTATCCTGGAGTAATTGATGGAGATAAAATTGTACATGATAAACTTGATTTAATGAGAGATATGATAATTGATGGTCATGCGCCTAATGTAATGGGTAATAGATTAAATACATATATTACAGCAGGAGTTATGACAGATCATGAGTGTACTAAAGCCTATGAGCTTGAAGAGAAAGTCTCAAGAGGTATGTACGTTCATATAAGAGAAGGTTCTGCAACAAGAAATTTAAAAGAGTTAATTAAAGGAGTTACTGTACAAAACAGTCGTAGGGTACTATTTTGTACAGATGATAAACAGCCTTTTGATATTAATAATGAAGGACATATTAATTATAATGTAAAGTCAGCTATAAAATATGGAATCGATCCAATTATAGCTATTCAAATGGCGTCATTAAATATTGCAGAATGTTATGGACTAAAAGGTAAAGGAGCAATTGCACCAGGATATGATGCAGATATCTTAGTACTAGATAATTTGAAAGATATAAATGTTATGGAAGTATATAAAAAAGGACAATTAGTTGCAAAAAATAATGAAGTATTGTTTGATATTGAGGTAGTAGAAGATAGTAGAGTACTAAATACTGTTAAAATAAATGAAATAGATAATATTTCATTTGATATTCCTTTGAAATCAGGTATTGCAAAGGTTATTCAATTAATTGAACATAACATAATTACAAAAAATGTTAATAGAGAAGTTGATATAGAGCATAATAAATTTAAGTTTAATAATAAAAAAGATATTTTAAAATTAGCTGTTATTGAGAGACATAAAAATACAGGGAATGTTGGTTTAGGTTTGGTAGAAGGTTATGGGTTAAAAGGTGGAGCTGTTGCCCTTTCTATAGCTCATGATTCACATAATATTATTGTTGTTGGAGATAATGATGAAGACATGAAAGCAGCTATAAGAGAATTAAAAAGAGTTGAGGGCGGTATTACAATATGCTCTAATGGGAATGTTTTGGAAACACTTACGTTGGAAGTTGGTGGATTAATGACTAATTCTTCTATTGAAGAGGTTGGCTATAAATTAGAAAGGTTGGAGGAAATAGCTAAAGATAAGGGCATTAATCCAAACATTGATCCTTTTCTTACTTTGGCTTTTTTAGCTTTACCAGTTATTCCAGAATTAAAACTAACAGATAGTGGGTTATTTGATGTTAATAAATTTGAATTTGTTGATATAGAAGTGAAATAAAATACTTGATTAGCTTTAAGGTTACTGGAAAACATTAAAAATATCCTAGATATTTATTCCTATTCTAGGATAAATTAAAACCATGAGTCTACTAATTAATTCTTGCTTTTTGCAAAAAAAGTTTGTCGCATTTTTCTATAGTTTTTGTATTAGGAGCAATAACATATAAAAAAACTGTACATTTTTTTGACTCAAAATATCTAACATAGAGACGACTTTTTAATCTGATTATAGGAAAATCAACATCGGTATTGTACTTTGATGGGGGTTTTAATGAAATATGCGCCATAAAATGATGAGTAGTATTGTGATTGTGGGTTGTATATCATAGAAGCACCATTTAGATACTCAAAAGCACCAAAATTATAAAGTACTGTATAATTTAAATCACGTCCAATAAAGTTAGAAAACCCCTCATCATCATTAAAAGTAATAACAAAAGGATACCAGTCTTTTTCTATAGTAGTAAGCACCTGGGATTTTAATGTTAATATCAGATTTGTTGATAAAACTTTTATTACTGCATATATAGCTATAAAAACTCATAACAAATAAGCTTTTTACATATTGAAAGAATGGACTGATTACAAACATAATAATACAAAATATAATAAATAGTTTTTTTGTTTTTGACTTCATAAAATCACCTATAACTTAAATATTAAACTTAAAATTTTGTATTTACGCTATTAATGTTTGGAAATGCTTATATTAAAATCTATAACCTTAATATGGATATATAGATTATAACAAATAAATATTGAAAAAAATGTAGAAAAAAAGATGAAAATAAGACGAGAAAAGCTAACAATGTGATATATGAAATATTTTATATAAAATAAAAAAGTTGAAGTACAGGATTAACTGTATTTCAACTTTAATGCGGATGAAGGGACTCGAACCCTTACGATGTCACCACCGGTAGATTTTGAGTCTACTGCGTCTGCCAATTCCGCCACATCCGCTTATAACACTTGTGAATTGTCAACGAAAAAAATTATACCACTCAAAGGATTTTTTGTCAAATAAAAAATTAAAAAAAACTAAAAATTTATGGAAATAAAGAAATAGAAGAATCCACAAAATGAGTAAATGCTAATAGCCATCAAAAAATATTAAAGAGATGGCATTTACGGAAGTATTCCATAAATCCAGTCTTTATAACCTTTGTCTTTATATAATAGTACTAGTTTAGTATATTTTAAAAAAATTCTTATCGGAATTTTGGTTAAAATATATTTTCATGCGTTTGCGCTGAGTTTTACAATCTAGTATATTGACAATTATATTTTAGTGAGTTAAAATCCAATTAAACGTTAAACCTAGGGAGAGATGCTAATGAGTAAAAAGAAAGCTACGATCAAAGATATTGCGTTAAAAGTTGGAGTTTCAGCAACGACTGTGTCTAATGTTATCAATAAGAAAGGTGGAAGAGTATCAAAAGAAATTATTGACAAAGTTAATGATGCTATAAAAGAATTAGATTATAAAAAAAACTATTCTGCTCAAAGTCTAGTAATAAATAAATCTAATTTAATTGGTGTAGTAATACCTCAAACGGAGCAGACAAGAGAGTTATTATTATATAACCCATTTTATAGTGAATTTATTAGTGCATTAGAATATGAATTTAGGCAAAACGGATATAATATAATAGTATCTGGTTCACCAAAAGATGAGAATAATATCAATAACTTATTAAGATGGAATGTTGATGGTGTAATTATTTTAGGGATATATGAAGAGGCATTTTATGAAAACATAAAAAAGATGGATATTCCTGTAGTATTAGTTGATACGTATACTAATGATGAATACTTTTACAATATAAGAATTGATGATGAATATGGAGGATATTTAGCTACAAAGTATTTATTAGAAAAAGGGCATAGAAATATAGGAATCATAACTGGAATACTTAAGAAAAATGGGGTAGCAGAGAAAAAATATAATGGTTATAAAAAGGCTTTAGAAGAATATGGAATAAGTATAAATGAAGAATTTATATATGAAAAGTCAGTAGATTATGAATGGGGATATGAGGCGGGGAATATAATAGCAAAACAAAAAAATCATATTACTGCAATATTTGCTACAGCAGATATTATTGCATCTGGTCTTTTTATAGCTTTATTTGAAAATAATATTATTGTTCCACAACAGATGTCAGTTATAGGTTTTGATAATACATTTTTAGGAAAATTAACAATCCCATCATTAACTACAATAAATCAGAATATTAGAAATAAAGCTGTTATATCTGCAAAAACAATGGTAGATATACTAAATAATAAACAGATAAAGAATAAAACCAATATACTTAGTGTTGATTTAATAGAAAGAAATTCAGTAATTAAAAATATATAAATTTAATAACTGAACATAATTATGCATTATTACAGAGGTTTTATACAGTGGATTAAAAAACAAAGTTCTTATTGACAAATATAATAAAAAGGTGTAATATTAATTTTGAGTTAAACGTTAAACCTTATTAAATATTAAAAAAAATTTTGCAACTTTAGTTAAACGTTAAACTAAATATGAATTACTAAATTTTCTTAGACAAATTACGAAATAGTAAAGTTATAATTTTAGTAATGATTTTATTGCATAACACGTAAGGTGATGACTATGGTAGGAATGACCAGAATAAAGGAAATTAAGATTTATAGTTTAGTAAATAATAATTATAATAATAAAATATTGTGTTTGTTAAAGTACTTTTAGGCGTAGCATACGACTCCTAATAACATTAAAAAAATCTATGAAAGTAAAGGGGGAACCGAATGAGTAGTTGGGAAATTAATAGTAAAGAATTGATAGATAATAGAGAAGAATTTTTAGAAAGTATATTTACAATAGGAAATGGATATATGGCTGTTAGAGGTTTCGATTCGTTCAAGCCTAAAAAATCTTATGAACAGTGTACATATATTGCAGGGTTATTTGATTATTATGAAAAACCTTATACAGATATGGTAAATACTCCAAATTACTTAATTTCAAGTTTATATATTGATAATAATTTAGTTAACTTTGATAATATTACTATAAAAGAAAAAACACAAGTATTACAAATGAAAAAAGTAATGCTTGATAACAAATATATATTAGAATTAGAGAATGGATATCAACTAGAATTAAAGGAAGAGAAATTTTTAAGTATCTTTGATAAGCATACAGTATGCGTTAGATATAGTATTAAATCACTTAATTTTTCTGGACTTTTAGGATTTGAGACAGGAATTAATTGTAATGTATCTAATAAAATTATTCATGATGATCAGACGAAAGATGATATAGGAGAATATAAATTTTTAGATATTGATGAAATAAATAGGAAAAATAATTGTATTTCAATAAAATTAAATACTAGAAAAACAGGATATAGTCTTGTGGAAGCATTTACGTGCATTTCAGATGGTATTATGCCAACTATGAAATCCTGTGACCAATATGAAGCACTAAAATTTGAGTGCCAGCTTAATGATGGAGAAACAAAGACTTTTACTAAATATATTTCCATATATACGTCAAGGGATGTAGTTGAAAATGAAAAAGATAATCTTATAGATGTAAGCATAGATGCCCTGCAAAATTCAATATCAATGGGTTATGAAATATTATTGAAAGAACATATAGATAAATATAATGATATATGGAACATCAGTAATATATCAATTTCAGGGGATAAAAACACAGAAAAAAAATTAAGATATAATATATTACAACTAATAATGAATAATGCTTGTGATAATTCTAATGTGAATATAGGAGCAAGAGGACTTACTCATGGAAGATATAAAGGATGTTATTTTTGGGACACAGAAATTTTTATGTTACCATTTTATTTATATACTAATGTAGAAGCTGCCAAAAATTTATTATTATATAGATATAATACACTAAATGATGCACGAAATAACGCTCTAGAACAAAATGTACTAGGAGCTAGATATCCTTGGATGTGTACTATAGATGGTAATGAACAATGTGATACATGGGATATAGGATTTAGTGAAATACATATAACTGCGGATATAGCATATGCAGTTCAACATTATTATGAAGCAACAGGTGATTTAGAATTTATTGAGAATTACGGGCTTGAAATACTAATAGAAACTGCAAGATATTGGTGTAGTAGATTTACATATGATAAAGATAATGATTGCTATAATCTATTGTGGGTGAAAGGTCCAAATGAGTATGGTGGAGTTACCGTTAATAATACATACACTGTAAAAATGGCTTGTTATAATATTAAAAAGGCAATAGAGTGGATTGATTTCTTCAATAAAAACAATAAGAAAATTATAGATCAACTAGTTAATAAAATTAGTATAACAAAAGAGGAATTAAGAGTATTTAATGATGTTACTAAAAAAGTAGTTATTCTTTATGATAATGATAAACAACTATATATTGAAGATGAACATTTTATGCAAATGGAACCTATTAATCTAAAAGATGTTAAAGTAAACGATAGCGCTTTATATAATAAAATATGTTTTGACAGATTACAAAGATATCAAGTAGTCAAACAAGCTGATATTTTATTATTAATGCTTTTATTACCTCAAGACTTTAATGAGAAACAAAAACTTGTAGCGTGGGAATTTTATGAACCTATTACAACTCATGATTCTTCACTAAGTTTTGCAACACATGCTCAAATAGGAGCTAGAATTGGAAAAACGAAAGAAGCTATAGATTATTTTAATAAAAGTATATCTTTAGATTATGATAATGTTATGAATAATACGCATAAAGAAGGAATTCATATAGGGGCATCAGGAGCTTCATGGCAAAGCATTATTTGTGGATTTGCTGGAATATATGTATGTAATGGTCAAATAAATGTAGAACCTAATATACCAAAACAATGGGGAGAAGTTAACTTTAAACTATATTTAAAAGGTAGCTTGTTAGAGTTTACTATTTCATCAAAAGAGATTAATATTGAGTTAATAGAAGGCAAATGTATTGATATTAATGTATTAGGTAATAAAAGAAGTTTATCAATAAATGATCCTATTAAAATATTTCTAAATTAAGTAAAGGAGTGCTAATAATGACTAATAAACATCTACTAAATGAGATTGCATAAAGATTCCCAAGAAAGAGAAAAATAAAAATACTAATTTAGTAAAAAATATAAATTTAATGATTAGAAATGCTAATATGATAAGACAAATAAAAATCAATAATAATAAATCAATATATATACAAGAAATAATTAATAATAATGAATTGATAAAATTAATTAAATTAATTTAATATATTAAGGAGGAAGGTATTAATGGAAAAAAAATGGTGGCATAAATCTGTGGTATATCAAATCTACCCAAGGAGTTTTAATGATACTAATGGGGATGGTATTGGTGATATACAAGGGATTATTAGGAAGTTAGATTACTTAAATGAGTTAGGGATTGATGTAATATGGTTAAGTCCTGTATATAAATCACCAAATGACGATAATGGCTATGATATTAGCGATTATGAAGATATAATGGATGAATTTGGAACTATGCAAGACATGGATATGTTGATTTTAGAAGCTAAAAAAAGAGGAATAAAAATTGTAATGGATTTAGTTTTAAATCATACATCAGATGAACATAAGTGGTTTATTGAAAGCAGAAAATCTATTGATAATTCCTACAGAGATTATTATATATGGAGAGATAAACCAAATAATATTAAATCAACCTTTAGTGGTTCCGCATGGCAATATGATGAAACAACAAATCAATATTATTTACATATATTTAGTAAAAAACAACCTGATTTAAACTGGGAGAATGAAATAGTAAGAAATAAATTATATGATATGATTAACTTCTGGATCGACAAAGGCGTTGGTGGATTTAGATTAGATGTTATTGATCTAGTAGGTAAAGAAATTGACAATGAAATACTTGGAAATGGACCAAAATTACATGATTATATACAAGAAATGAATGTAAAAACTTTTGGTAAGCATGATATGTTAACTGTTGGAGAAACTTGGGGAGCTACACCTGAAATAGCCAAAATGTATAGTGACCAAAAAAGAAATGAATTTAGTATGATATTTCAATTTGAACATATTCTATTAGATCAGCAAGAAGGAAAAGAAAAATGGGATTTAAAACCATTAGAATTAAAAGATCTAAAAAGGGTATTATCAAAATGGCAAATTGAATTAACAGAAGAAGATGGTTGGAACAGTTTATTTTGGAATAATCATGATTTACCAAGAATAATATCTAGGTGGGGAAATGATACTAGTGAAGAGTTAAGAGTACTATCAGGTAAGATGTTAGCTACTTTGCTACATGGTATGAAAGGTACTCCATACATATATCAAGGTGAAGAAATAGGTATGACCAATATTAAATATGAGTCTTTAGATGATTATAGAGATATTGAATTAATTAATATGTATAACGAAAGAATAAAAGAAGGTTATTGTCATGATGATATAATGAACTCTATATACAGTAAAGGAAGAGATAATGCAAGAACTCCTATGCAATGGGATGATTCAAATAACTCGGGATTTACTACATCAAAAGAGCCATGGATTAAGGTAAACTCCAATTATAGAACAGTTAATGTAAAAAAAGCTTTAGATGACAAAGAATCTATTTTTTATCACTATAAAAAATTAATTCAAGTAAGAAAAGAGCATGAGACTATTATTTATGGTGATTATAAACTTATTTTAGAAGATAATAATCAAGTATTTGCTTATTTAAGACAATTGAATGAAGAAAAAATATTAGTAATTTGTAATTTTTATAATACGGAAGTTGAAATTGATTTGAGTAAAGAGAATTTAGGTTGTACAAAAGAAATAATGTTATCAAATTATAATGATACGAAATTAGATATAAATAAAATATTACTAAGACCTTATGAAGCAATTATGTATAAATTATAATTTGAATAAGTAAGATTGGAGAGAATTATGATTAATAAGTGTAAACTATTTATATTTGATTTAGACGGAGTAATAACAGATACTGCAGAATATCATTATCTTGCATGGAAAAAGCTAACTGATGAGTTAGGATATAAGTTTAGCATCCATGATAACGAAAGGTTAAAAGGAGTTAGTCGCATTCATTCTCTAGAAATAATTTTAGATATAAATAATTCAACAGAAAAGTATAGTGAACAGGAAAAAATAAGATTGGCAAATAAAAAAAATGATTATTATTTGGAGTTACTAAAAAACATTACTCCTAAAGATTTATTGCCTGGTATAGAAGACTTACTAGATAAGTTAAAGAAATATAATATTAAAACAGCTATAGCTTCTGCAAGTAAAAATGCTTTTACAGTTATTAATTATTTAGGTATAAATGATAAGTTTGATTATATTGTAAATGCAAATGAGATCAAAAATAGCAAGCCTGCACCAGATGTTTTTCTTAAAGCGGCAGAAGTATTAGAAGTTAATAATCAAAATTGTATATGTATTGAAGATGCTTCAGCTGGTATTAAAGCTATAAAAGCTGCAGGTATGTATGCTGTTGGAATTGGAAATATTCAAAATTTCAAAGAAGCTGATGTTATATTTTCTTCTACTAATGAGTTGAATTTAGAAAAAATATTGTTGGATTTTAATAAGTAGCTTAAAAAATAAAAACTATTAAGGATTGCATTTGCAATCCTTTTTTATGCTTTACATATTATTTATATTTGATACAATATGGTTAGATAAAAATTATTAGTGAATTTATTAATAAATAAATTACAAATATTTTAAGTAATTGCAAAACAGGAATTATAATTCTTTACATACAATATGTAGTTCTTATAAGAAATGGGAATTCAACATATTGTATTAAAGAATCAACTGAATGGAGTTTTGGAATTACTTATAGGTAATTAGATTGAGAGGAGGTAAGTAGATAAAATGGCATATGATATAGAAAAAAATATTATTAAAAAAGCTAAAAAAGGAGATAGTGCTGCTTTTGAGAAACTTATTATTAAGTATGAAAAAAAAGTTTACAATATTGCATATCAAATGTTTGGTAATGAACATGATGCATATGATATTTCCCAAGATGTTTTTATTAAAGTCTATACATCTTTAGATAACTTTAATTATAAATCTTCTTTTTCAACTTGGATACATAGAATTGCTGTTAATAAATGTATTGATGAATATAGGAAGAGAAAGAAAACAAACAAAAATGAATCAATAGATGATTCTTTTGAGCAAGAAGATGGTATTATTCAAAAGCAATTTGTTGATAAAGGATTAACACCAGAAGAAACTGCTTTGAAAAATGAAACCATTTCTTTTGTTAGAGAATCTATAAATGAATTAAAAGAAGAACATAAAATTATAATAATACTTCGTGACATAAAAGGATATTCCTATGATGAAATAGCAGATATATTAGATGTATCTATAGGTACCGTAAAATCAAGAATATCAAGAGCAAGACTAAATTTGAAAAAAATAACAATTCAAAAAAAGGAACAAAATAATAGTGCATACGTCTAATATAATGAAAGGAGGAACTTAAATGGATTGTACTAAGTCACAAAATTTAATGTCGTTATACATTGATAATAAATTAGAAAATGATGAAAAGATGATATTTGAAAATCATATTTCAAGTTGCAAAAGTTGTAAAGAAGAGCTAGATTTACTGAATATGATTATTGGAAATGTAAACGAATTAAATGAGGAGAAGGAATTACCCGAAGATTTTCATACAAATCTTATGGTTAAAATAGATAACATAAATAAGGCTAAGAATCATAAGGCAGATAGATTATCAAAGATTAAAAACATGAGAAAATACTATACTGCAGTAGCTGCCGTATTTGTAGCGGTATTAATTTTTAGTTTTATAGGCATTTCTAACCTGGATAAATATAATACTAAAGGTGATAATAATACAGCAAAAAAATACACACAACTAGCAGATAAAGAAGTAGAAAATATAACAGAAAGTAAAAAAATTGATATCCATGAATCGGATAAGGACTCAGATGTTAGTTATTCTCTTTTGCAAGACGATAGTTCAAATGATATGGGTGAAAGTGTTAGCAAATTCAAGTCAAAAGATTACAATAAAGAAGATTTTATTATAATGAATGAGAATGATAATTCGGAAGAAGTTACTAGTGAAAATAAATTTTCAGGCAGAGCATTACCTTCAAATGATAAATCAAGTAAAAGACTAACAAAAGAATCGCAAGTAAAATCAACCGAAATTAAAGAAGAACCCAAAGAAACAAAAGATAAAATAACTTTAACTAATAAAAAATTAAAAGAAGATACTAACCAAACAAAAAATATTGAAAACAATAAAACACATAATAACATTAATTATATTTTGATTGTAGGTTTTGTAGTACTTACGTTACTGATTATTATACTTATATTATTTACTAAAATCATAAAAAAATAATATAAACTAAATAGAGGTCAGTGAAAACTATATTTTTTCACTGACCTCTATTTATATACGTTGTTAATTGTACTTTCATTTGATATAATAAACTAGATAAATATTAATGAGAACAAAAGAGGCTATGCCTAAGCAAATATGAAAATGAAGGATGAAATAGAATGAGTAATGAAAAAGTACTATTAGTTGATGGAAATAGCATTATGAATAGAGCATATTATGGATTACCATTATTGTCTAATTCAGAGGGATTATATACAAATGCTGTTTTAGGATTTTTAAATATAGTCTTAAAAGCAATAAAAGATGAACAAGCTACTCACATAGCAGTTGCTTTTGATCTTAAAGCACCTACTTTTCGCCATAAAAAATATAAGGAATATAAAGGTAATAGAAAAGGTATGCCTGATGAATTAAGAGTACAAATACCTATAATTAAAGATGTTTTAAGGGCAATGAATATTAGTATTTACGAAATTGAAGGATATGAAGCAGATGATATCCTTGGTACTTTAGCGCATAAAAGTGAAGAGAACGGTATAAATACAACAGTTTTATCTGGAGATAGAGACTTATTACAATTAGCAACACAAAAAATTAAGATTAGTATCCCTAAAACGAAGCAAAAAGTTACAACAATAGAAAATTATTTTGATAAAGATGTTATATCTTTATATGGAGTAACACCAACTGAGTTTATTGATTTAAAAGGCCTTATGGGTGATACTTCAGATAATATACCAGGTGTACCTGGAATTGGAGAGAAAACAGCTATAAAAATTATTTCTACATATCATTCTATTGAAGAAGCTTATAATCATGTAGAGGAGTTAAAACCACCTAGAGCATCAAAAAATTTAAAAGAATATTATGATCTTGCTATTCTCAGTAAAGATTTAGCTACAATATGTATAGATTGTGATATATCTTTTGAAAAAGAAAATATGAAAATTGATAATTTATTTAATGAAAATTCATATAAACTATTTAAAAATTTAGAATTCAAGAGACTTTTGGAAAAGTTTGATATAGAAATAGAAGATGAAAGTGATTCGTTTATAATTGAGGAACATTTGATTACATCAAAAGATCAATTAGTAAACCTAACAAAAACTCTCTTTACTAAAGAATTATTTGCATTTAACATTATAACTGAAGAAAATAATGTTATAGGAATTAGCATTTGTTATAATGACAAGGAAGCTTACTTTATTAAATGTGATAATAATTTTGACATAATGTGTGTTCTTAATGAATTAAGCAATTTATTTGAAGATAATAGTATTAAAAAAGTTACTCATGGACTAAAAGATGAGTTACATACTTTAAATAACTATAACTTTATATGTAATAACGTTATCTTTGATACTTTTGTTGGAGCTTATACAATTAACCCTACAAGAGAAACATATGATATTGTTGATATTGCAAGAGAATATCTAAAGGTAACGATGAAAACTGAAGAGGAGTTACTTGGAAAAGGTAAAAATAAAATTTCTTATCTAGATGTAGCAGAAGAAGAATTATTAAGTTACTGTAGTAAATTATCGTATATTGTTTATAATAGTTATGATAAAATAAAAAATACTATTAGCGATTTAAATATGGATAAATTATTTTATGAAATAGAAATGCCTCTAATAAATGTTCTATTTGATATGGAGTTATATGGTATTAAGATTAATTCAGTACTTCTAAAAGAATATTCTAATAAGCTAGGTAAAATGATTGACATGTTAGAAAGTGAGATTTATGAGTTAGCTGGAGAAACTTTTAATATTAATTCTCCAAAACAACTTGGTATAATACTATTTGAGAAATTAAATTTACCTGTAATTAAAAAAACAAAAACGGGTTACTCTACAGCTGCAGGAGTACTTGAGAAACTAAAAGGTAAACATGATATTATTGATAAAATAAGTGAGTATAGACAACTTGCAAAATTAAAATCTACTTATGCAGATGGTTTAGTTGATTATATTGATGATGATTCTAGAATACGTTCTACTTTCAAACAAACAATTACATCTACAGGAAGAATTAGTTCTATAGAACCTAATCTACAGAACATACCAATTAGAATGGATATTGGTAGGGAAATTAGAAAAGTTTTTGTTCCAGAAGAAGATTATGTTTTTATTGATGCGGATTATTCTCAAATTGAATTACGTTTATTAGCGCATTTATCAGAAGATGAAACATTAATAGAGGCTTATAATAATCATCAAGATATTCATAGACTTACAGCATCACAAGTATTTCACATTCCATTTGATGAGGTTACTAGTTTGCAAAGAAGTAATGCAAAAGCTGTGAATTTTGGAATAGTATATGGAATAGGTGCGTTTAGCTTAAGTCAGGATCTTAATATAACTAGAAAAGAAGCTCAAGAATACATTGATAACTATTTTAAGAAATATCCTAGTGTTAAAATATACTTAGACAATTGTATTAGATATGCAAAAGATAGAGGATATTCTTTAACGATGCTAAATAGACGACGCCCTATTGAAGAACTTAAATCAAGTAATTTTATGCAACGTTCTTTTGGAGAAAGAATAGCTATGAATACACCAATACAAGGAAGTGCAGCAGATGTAATTAAGATCGCTATGATTAATGTTAGTAAAAAACTAAAATCAAAAAATATGAAGTCAAGATTAATTCTTCAAATTCACGATGAACTACTAATTGAGGCTCATAAAGATGAAGTAGAATTAGTCAAGAGGTATTTAGTAGAGGAAATGGAAAATGCTGTTGATTTAAGTGTCAAACTAGAAGTGGATATGAACATGGGAATGACTTGGTACGATACAAAATAATTTGGAGTTGATTTTTTGAAAATAATAGGTATAATTGGCGGTTGTGGAAGTGGTAAGTCAGAGGTTTCAAAACTAATTCAAAACCACTCTAATGCTTATGTTATTAATGCTGATAAAATTGGACATGATATTATAAAAAAAGATACTAAAGCATATAAAAGTATTTTAAAAGTTTTTGGAAATGATATATTGGATGATAATGGTAATATTGATAGAAAAAGTTTGGGAAAATTAGTTTTTTCAAATAATGAAAAATTAAAACAGTTAACTAGTATAACACATCCAATAATTAATGAAAAAATCGCAATACTTATTGATGAAATAATTAAAGAAAATTATTATGATTATATAATTTTAGAAATTACTGCATTGGGTTCAGGAAAAATGTATCAATTAATTGATGAATTTTGGTATGTTTATTGTGATTTAGAAGTTAGATTAGTGAGATTATCAAGAAGTCGGAATATGTCTAAAGAGACTGCGATGAGTATAATTGAAAAGCAGTTAACAGATAATGAATTTCGTAAGGCAGCAGATGTTATCATAGATAATAGTTATAAAAAAGATAATACCTATAAACAAATAATAAAGTATTTAAAAGGTTAATTTTTTATTACAAATTTTTATATAGTTTTGTAATTACCTAATAGTAGATACATTTACAGGAGGAATTAAAAAATGAAAAAACTATCCCATATTTTCATACTTATGTTATGTATATTTTTATTTGTAGGATGTAAAACAACAAATAAAGGAAATAATAAGGATGAACAAGAACAAGAACAAGTAAAAGATCCAGTCAAAGAGCCAGTTAAGCCAGTAGCTAGTTTTGGTGGAGAATTAAAGATACTAATGAGAAATCCAAATACATTAAATCCATTGCTTAATAATGATAGAACTGTTGATCAAGTTTTAAAACTTGTATTTGATTCATTGTTTTTATTGGACGAACAAGAAAAACCTATGCCTAATTTAGTAGAAAGCTATGAATTATCAAGTTCTGCCACTACTATAACTATTAATTTAAAGAAAAATATATTATTTCATGATGGTGAAGAATTACATTCTGATGATGTTATATACTCAATAAATACAATTAAGAATGCTTCTGAAGATTCAATTTATAAGGTTTGTGTTGAAAACTATAAAAGAGTTTCTGCTGTAGATGAGTATACATTTAAAATATATTTTGATCAACCATTTGCATTTTCATTATATACATTAAATTTTCCAATTATACCAAAGCATCATTATGATTCTAATGAAAATAGTACCTTAAACCCAATAGGTACAGGGGCATATTCATTTGTAAACTTTGCTACTATGAAAGAATTGAACTTAAAAGCGAATCAGAAGTGGTTTAAAGGTAATTTATATGTTGAAAAAATAAAAGGAGTTATTACTAGAGATAAGAATAGTGATTCAGATGCGTTTAATCAAAAAGTTGTAGATCTAATAAATCCAACAAAATTTGATTGGCAACATTATGCTGAAACAAAAGGGGTTTCTTTAACAGAATATGATACTTATTATTATACTTTTTTAGGATTTAATTTTAATAATAATATTTTAAGTGACAAAAACATAAGAAAAGCAATAGCATATGCTATTGATAGAGAATCTATTATTAAAAATGAATTCTTAAACCATGCTCATATTACAGATTATCCAATACATCCAATTTCATGGTTAAATAAAGAAGATGCTCTAATGTATAATAAAAACATTGAAAAGTCAAAAGAACTAATTACTACTGCTGGATATAGTGATTCAGACGGTGATGAATTGCTTGATAAGAATATTAATTCTGTAAAGCAAAATCTTAGTTTAAGATTATTAGTTAACAATGAAAACCCACTTAGACTTAATATTGCTAACAAAATCAAAGAATATCTTGAAGAAGTTGGTTTTATTATTAATATTGATTCTGTGGATAATATAACATATAGTCAAAAAATAATGAATAAAGATTTTGATATTTTACTAAGTGAATGGAAGCTATCTCCAATTCCAGATTTTACATTCGCATTTCATTCATCACAAATAGAGGAAGGTAATAATTTTATTAACTATTCAAATGTAGATATGGATAGAATCTTAGAAACTATTTTTAGAAGTACTAATGAAAAAGAATTATTAACTGCTATAGGTGAGTTTAAAAATATAATTGCAGAGGAACTTCCTTATTATAGTTTGTTTTTTAGAACATCTGCGATAATTTCTAATCAAAAAGTATATGGACAATTAAACCCATCTATTTATAATAATTATAGAGGAATTGAAAATTTATTTATATTTGAACAATAGTATATAACTTAAAATACTTACATGAGTTTTCAATGGAATAGATAAAATTATACATTTTATTCATTTATGTGGTATTATATATTATATAATTTAAACTTAGTGCTATAATTTTGGCTTATCTAGCCTTAATTATAGTGTACAAATATATTTTAACAGAATATTAGAGGTGAATTAGAATTATGTCATCAGGAGATATATTAGATGTTAATGAGTATGTATTTGGACTTGATATAGGAACAAGAAGTATTGTAGGAATTGTTGGCTATAAGGATAACGATAAGTTTAATATAATTGCAAGTCATACAGTTTTGCATGATACTAGAGCTATGATTGATGGTCAAATTCATGATATAGAAAAAGTAGCTAATACAGTAAATTTAGTAAAACAACATCTTGAAAATCAAATTGGTTTTCAATTAAAAAACGTATGTATTGCTGCAGCTGGGCGAGTATTAAAGACTAAAGAAGTTCATGTAGAAGAGGAATTAGACAATACCGAATTAATTACAAATAATCACATACACTTATTAGAATTAATGGCAATTGAAGAAGCTCATAAAATATTAAATAAAGAAATATCAGTAGATAATAATATCTACCATTGTGTTGGCTCTAGTGTAATAAGATATTACCTTAACGATTATACTTTATCAAATCTTGAAGGACATAAAGGAAAAAAAATTGGTGTAGATTTACTTGCTACATTTTTGCCTCAAGAAGTCGTTGATAGTTTATACTCAGTTATTAATAGATGTAATCTAAAAGTATCGAATCTTACATTAGAACCTATAGCAGCTATAGATGTAGCTATACCAGAACAATTTAGGTTACTTAATATTGCTTTAGTGGATGTAGGTGCAGGAACATCTGATATTGCCATTACAAAAGAAGGTAGTATTATAGCATATGGTATGATTCCTATGGCTGGGGATGAAATAACAGAACAAATTGTACATAATTATTTAGTTGATTTTAGTACAGCTGAGAGAATTAAATTAGATCTTAATGAATTAAATATAGTTACATTTAAAGATATTATGGGTATATCTCATAGTGTTTCTTCAGAAGAAATATATGAGAAAATTAAACCTACAATGGAAGCTCTTGCTACTAAAATAAGTGATAAAATTATTGAGCTTAACGGTGGTAAATCAACTAATGCTGTTTTTTGCGTTGGTGGAGGCGGTAGATTAAACGATTTTACGAATTTATTAGCAGAAAAGCTAGTTTTACCTAGTGAACGTGTTGCATTAAGGGGTTCTGAAGTCCTTAATGATGTTATTTATGAAAACGAAGAATTTACTAATCCTGAAATGGTTACCCCTGTTGGAATATGCATTAATGGACTTAATAAAAATAAAACTGATTTTATTAATGTTAACTTAAATGGTGAAGAAATTAAAATATTTAATAATAATAATTTAACTCTAATTGATATAGTTGCACATAAAGGATTTAATCATAAAAATCTAATTTGTAGAAGAGGAAAAGATTTAAATTATATTTTAAATGGAGAAAGTAAAAAAATAAGAGGATGTACTGGAGAACCAGCGACTATTCTTGTTAATGATGAACCAGTAAGTCTTAATTATCCTATAAGTGCTGGTGATGAAATCGTACTTAAAGTAGCTAAACATGGATCGTCCCCAACATTACAAGTAAGTGATTTAGTAAAAGAGCTTGAACCAATAAACATTTATATTAATAATGATAAGTTTGCTATACCTTATAAAATTTTAGTAAATAATAATATAAAAGACATGAGTTATATTATTCAGAATAAAGATGTTATTGAAATAGATACAAAATACACTATTACTAATATATTAGAGTTAATAAATATAAGTATTATAGATGATTATGTATATGTAAATAATGAAAAAAAATATTTGGACTATCTTGTAAAGAAAAATGATGAAATAACTATTAATTTACAACAACATAATAATAAAATAATAACAAATAAAATTGAAGAATCATTTGATTGCAATAGTAATTGCGAGATTCAATCTTCAAGTGAGAATAAATCTACTACTTTTACTGTAAATGTTAATGGCAAAGAAGTTATCTTAAAAGGTAAAAAATCTTATATATTTGTAGATATTTTTGATTATATTGACTTTGACTTAAAAAATCCAAAAGGTAGTATAAGCTGTCTTATAAATGGTAGAACCGCTTCTTATATGGAAGAGATAAATTTAGGAGATAATATTGACGTGTTTTGGAATAAGTGAGGTGATCTATTTGCAACTAGAGTTAATAAATAAGAAAAAATTTATTTATATATATTCTATATTAAGTATAATTATATTTATATATAATTTTATAGTAAATGATTATTTAACTAACAATGAGTTTCCAGGTTACATTACAATTACTTTTATATGTATATATCTTTTGAATATATTGTTTATAAAATTAAAACACTTAAATAATATTTATTTCTTTTATAGTGTTAAACTACTGCAATTAATTATAGCTTCATTAATAATATTTGGAGATTTAATAACTACTTCTTATACGGCATTAATAATGTATATTCTTATAGTAATTGAAGTAATTAGTACAGTTAAAGTAGAAACCAAATCACTTATAAATAAAATTTATATTTTATTAACGATACCTTTAGTAATCACATCAATTATATCATGTATGGAGAAGCGTACTTTTTCACCTTTATTTTTTACAGTACAAATAATTGTAGTAATTATAGGTATTTATATTATTTATAATTCTTCAACCAACGCATTAAAAAATCAAATAGAAGTACAAAAAAAATTATGGTTAGAAGTTAAAAATAAAAATAAGGACCTTTTGGCATCAAAAAAACAAACGCAATTAGTTCATAATCAATTAGTTAAGCAAAAAAATGAATTAGAAGAGGCTAATGAAACATTAAATAAGGTTACTGCTGAAATGTATATTCAAAATGAATTACTTAGTTATATAAGTTCAGTTCTTGATATTGAAGAACTTATGGAATTAGTAACTGATTCAATACTAGGAGCTATAGGTGTAGATACATGTTCTATAGTTATTTATGACACTATAAATAATACTTATCATTATAAAGTGAAATCTACATATGAAACAGATTATTTATTACCTTTTATTGAAGCTATGAAAGAAGGAAAACTAGATGAATATTTTATTCTAGGAGAACCATATATAGATAATCAGGTAACCAAAGGTAAATATAAGTTTACATACGAAAGAGCAGTAGGTTCCCTTGTTATAATTCCAATTATAAAAGATAATAATACATATGGACTATTAATTGCAGAACATAAATCATCTAATATGATTAGTGAAAATAGTATTCGATTTTTTCAAAATATTGCAAGTCAAATTAATATTGCTATAAATAATGCAAACTTATATAGAAAAATGGAAGAAATGGCTAACAGAGATGCATTAACATATGTATATAATAGAAATTATTTGCGAAAAGTTTTTAACGATTTAGCAGAAAAAGTCCAAACTAATAATAAATCATTATCTTTAGCGCTTTTTGATATTGATAAGTTTAAGAAGGTTAATGATACCTATGGACATTTATTTGGAGACCAAGTTTTAAAAATAATATCAAATATCTCTGAGAAATATGTAAATTTAAATGACGGAATTCTTGGACGATATGGCGGAGAAGAATTTTTAATTATTTTCCCTGATAAAACATTAGACGAAGCTTATCAAATTATGAAAGAAATTCATAGTTGTATTAAAAACACAAAAATTCCATATAATGATAAACTGATTGATATTAATGTAAGTATTGGTCTTACCTCATATCCTGAAATATGCAAATCCCCTGCTGATCTTGTAAAAAGAGCTGATAAGGCCATGTATGTTTCAAAAGATACAGGAAGAGGAAGAATAACCATTGATAATATTGATTTATGATGTATAATATATAAAAGAATGGAGATTTATAATGGCACTCAAAATATGTAGTATAGCCAGTGGTAGCAGTGGTAATTGTATATATGTAGGAACAGATGATGTAAATCTTTTAGTTGATTCAGGTATAAGTGGTAAGAAAGTAGAGTTAGGATTAAGTAATATAGGTGTAAATCCTAATACTATTGATGGTATTTTAATTACCCACGAACATTCTGATCATATTAGAGGTGTTGGTGTATTAGCTAGAAGATATAAAATACCTATATATACTACAAAAAAAACGTGGGAGGCTATGTTAGATTATAAGCCTATTGGTAAAATACCTACTGACTTATTTATGGGAATTTATCCAGATGAAGATTATGCTATTAAAGATATTATAATTCAACCATTTAAATCATTTCATGATGCTATTGACCCAGTATGTTATACTTTTAGAAACAAAGACAAAAAAATAAGTATAGCAACTGACATAGGATGTTACGATGAATACATAGTGGAAAAACTATATGGTTCAAATGTATTATTTATTGAGGCAAATCATGATGTGAAGTTATTAGAGGTGGGGAAATATCCATACTATTTGAAAAAGAGAATATTAAGTGATATAGGACATTTATCAAATGAAAAATCTGGAGAATTAATTTCAACATTATATAATGAAACATTATCACATGTTATATTAGGTCATCTTAGTCAAGAAAACAATTTTCCGGAATTAGCATATGAATCAGTTAAAACTGTATTGTTAAATTATCCTCATATTGAATTAGACAATTTAAATATTTCAGTTGCTTCAAGAAATAACAATTCAGAACTAGTTGTTGTAGTATAAAAGTAATTATTAGTTTTACAATTACCTAACTTGCATAAAACAAAAGGAGTGAAAAAAATGAAAAAAGGTATAATAACAGTTGTAGGAAAAGATAGAGTTGGAATCATATCAGAGGTGTGTGCTTATTTAGCAAAAGAGAATATTAATATCCTTGATATATCTCAAACAATTGTAGAAGGATTCTTCAATATGATGATGATTGTTGATGTCAATAATACTACAAAACCTTTTGGAGAAGTTGTAGATGAATTAGATAGTATTGGACAAAAAATTGGAGTAGTAATAAAACTGCAACATGAAGAAATTTTTAATAAAATGCATAGATTATAATATATCGAGAGGATTGAGGAATATACATGATTAATTCATTTGAAGTACTAGAGACGAACACCATGATTTTAAAAGAAAATTTAGATGTTAGAACAATTACAATGGGTATTAATCTCATGGATTGTGCAGATTCTGATATTGATGTATTTAATAAAAATATATATGAAAAAATTACAACTAAAGCTAAAGATTTAGTTAAAGTTGGTAAAGATATTGAAAAAAAATATGGTATTCCGATTGTTAATAAAAGAATCTCTATTACACCAATTGCTATAGCAGCATCAAGTACTAAAACAGACTCATATGTATCTATTGCAAAGACATTAGATAGAGCCGCAAAAGATGTTGGAGTTAATTTTATAGGTGGTTTTTCAGCTATTGTTAGCAAAGGAATGACAGAAAGTGATAAAAAATTAATTAAATCTATACCAGAAGCACTTGCAACAACAGAACGAGTATGTAGTTCAGTTAATGTAGGCTCTACTAAAACGGGAATTAACATGGATGCTGTAAAGTTAATAGGAACAACGATAAAAGATACAGCAAATTTGACTAAAGATAACGATTCAATAGGTTGTGCAAAGTTTGTTGTCTTTTGTAATGCACCTGATGATAATCCATTTATGGCTGGAGCTTTCCACGGTGTTAGTGAAGCTGATACTATAATAAATGTTGGTGTTAGTGGACCAGGTGTTGTTAAAAAGGCATTGGAAACTTGTAGAGGTAAAGATTTTGAAGTTCTTTGCGAAACCATTAAAAAAACTGCATTTAAGATTACGAGAGTTGGACAATTAGTTGCAAAAGAAGCTTCAAAAGCATTAGGTGTTCCATTTGGTATTATAGATTTATCACTTGCACCAACACCTGCTATAGGAGATAGTATTGCAGATATTTTACAAGAAATAGGTGTAGATTATGTAGGTGCACCAGGTACAACAGCTGCTCTTGCATTATTAAATGATCAAGTAAAGAAAGGTGGAGTAATGGCATCCTCATATGTAGGTGGATTAAGTGGTGCGTTTATTCCTGTCAGTGAAGACCAAGGAATGATTAATGCTGTTAATAAAGGCGCATTAACCATAGAAAAACTTGAAGCAATGACATGCGTATGTTCAGTAGGTCTTGACATGATTGCTATACCTGGTAAAACAAAAGCATCTACTATATCAGGAATAATTGCAGATGAGATGGCTATAGGAATGATAAATCAGAAAACAACTGCTGTTAGGATAATTCCAGTTATCGGGAAAGATGTAGGAGATCAAGCTGAATTTGGTGGTTTACTAGGATATGCACCTGTAATGCCAGTAAATCAATATAGTTGTGAAAGACTTATAAATAGAGGCGGAAGAATTCCAGCTCCAATTCATAGTTTTAAGAATTAATTAGGAAGGTGAAATAATGAGTAAAGTTTTAAAGGAATTAGAACCTTGTAAGGTTTTTGAGTATTTTGAAGCAATTAGTAATATACCAAGAGGTTCTGGAAATGAAAAGGAAATTAGTGATTATTTAGTATCATTTGCAAAAGAAAGAAATTTAGAAGTAATTCAAGATAAAGAATTAAACGTTATTATTAAAAAGAATGCAACAAAAGGGTATGAAAATTCTCCAGCAGTTATTCTTCAAGGACATATGGATATGGTTTGTGAGAAAAACCTTGACAAAGAACATGATTTTTTAAAAGATCCAATTAGTCTAATTGTAGATGGAGATTTTATTAGTGCTGATGGAACTACTCTTGGTGGGGATAATGGAATTGCGGTTGCATATATGCTAGCAATTCTTGATTCTAATATAATTGAACATCCTCCACTTGAAGTATTCATAACAACAAATGAAGAAGTAGGTATGGATGGAGCTATAGGAGTTGATCCTTCTAATTTTAATGGTAAATATTTTATTAATCTAGATAGCGAAGAAGAAGGAGAATTTCTTGTTAGTTGTGCTGGAGGATTAAAAACTTATATTGAATTACCTATTAAATGGGAACAAAAAGATGGAATACCAATTAAAATAATGGTTAAAGGGTTAAAAGGTGGTCACTCAGGAAGTGAAATTCATCAAAATAGAGGAAATTCTAATAAAATTTTAGGTCGTTTATTATTCGAATTAAGTAAACAGGTAGATATTCATGTTGTTGAAATATTTGGTGGATCTAAAGATAATGCAATACCTCGTGAAGCTTATGCTAACTTAATAGTAGCTGAAAATGATATTAATAAGTTAGAGGAAATAATAGAGGATACATCTAAAATTATTAAAAATGAATATAAAACAAGTGATCATAATCTTACAATTGTAGTAGATAAACAAACAGAATCAACTAAGGATAGAGTTATATCAAAAGATACATTAGATAATCTTCTATTCTTATTATTAAATGTACCAAGTGGAGTTCAAACAATGAGTTTTGATATAGAAGATTTAGTAGAAAGTTCACTTAATCTAGGTGTTGTAGCTACTAAAGAAGAAACAATTAAGTTTACAATATCTGTAAGAAGTTCAGTCGGCTCTTTAAAAGAACTAATACAACAACAATTAGAACTATTTGCTAAGAAAACAAATTCTAATTTTGTTGTTACTGGACAATATCCAGAATGGGAATATAGAAGTGAGTCAAAATTAAGAGAAATATTTATAAAGACTTATGAAGATATGTATGGTAAGAAACCATTAATTAAAGCTATACATGCAGGACTTGAATGTGGTGTATTAGATAAAAAAATTGAAGGACTTGATATGATATCTCTTGGCCCAAATATGTACGATGTTCATACGCCAGATGAAAGATTAAGTATATCTTCTACTAAAAGAACTTGGGAATTTGTATTAAATGTGTTAAAGAATATACGATAAATATTTTGTTTAAAAGTTTCCGCGTAGAGGGTATAGGGTAATATTCCGTCAGCAGATTAAACGTCCGTGTTTAAACAGCTGAGCTCGCCGTCCGTGGCTCGCTGCTCCATATTACCCTATACCCTCTACGCTAGGCTCGTCAATCTTATATCTTAGCTAATGATTGTAGAATGTTTCCTAGAATAGAATCGAATTACTTAAAAATCAAATTTGATTAAATAAATATAATATGTATGTCGTATTATTATAGAGGAATACAAAAGGGTTATTTCACTTATTACTTAAAGTAAAATAACCCTTTTAATTTTTAATTTATAGTAAAGTTTAATCTACTAATTTAAATTGATGGAAGCCTTTTTTACCTTTTTTAATAAGTAATGTGCCGTCTTCTTTAAAATCATTTATTGTGACCATTCTATCGATGCCTTCAACTTTAATATCATTTACTCTTACTCCACCTTGTTGTACCATACGACGTCCTTCTGAACGAGTAGGGACAAGTTTTGCTTTTTGTAGAGCTGATATTATATCCATTCCATCTCCTTCAAAATCACTTTTTGATACTTCAGTAGTTGGTATAGAACCACTTTTATTTGTACCAGTAAATAGAGCTTTTGCAGCTGCCATAGCTTCTTTTGCTACAACTTCTCCATGAACTATTTTTGTGATTTCAAATGCAAGTACTTCTTTTGCTTTATTAATTTCAGCATCTTTTAAAGAACCAAGACGTTTAACTTCATCCATAGGTAAAAATGTTAGAAGACCAAGGCATTCTTCAACTTTTGCATCTTCAACATTTCTCCAGTATTGATAAAACTCATATGGTGATGTTTTTTCTGGATCTAACCATACTGCACCTTTTTCGGTTTTACCCATTTTTTTACCTTCGCTAGTAGTAAGAAGTTTAAATGTCATACCAAATGCAGGTTTTTGTTCTTTACGTCTAATTAAGTCAACTCCACCAATAATATTAGACCATTGATCATTACCACCAAGTTGTAGGCAACAATTGTATTCTTTATTTAGTGCTAAAAAGTCGTAAGATTGCATGAGCATATAGTTAAATTCTAAAAATGTAAGTCCTTTTTCCATTCTAGATTTATAACATTCGGCTGTTAACATTCTATTTACAGAAAAATGTACACCGATATCTCTTAAAAAATTAATATAATTAAGATCAAGTAACCAATCCGCATTATTTACCATAATTGCTTTATCATCATCAAAATCAATAAATTTAGATAATTGTTCTTTGAATCTATTGGCATTATTATTTATTTGTTCTCTTGTCATCATTCTACGCATATCAGATTTACCAGTTGGGTCACCAATCATTGTAGTTCCCCCACCAATTAATATAATTGGTCTATGGCCGGCTCTTTGCATATGTGCCATTGCCATAACAGGTAAAAAATGTCCGACTGTTAAACTATCAGCTGTTGGATCGAATCCTATATAAAATGTGACTTTTTCATTTTCTAGTAATTCTTTTATTTCTTTTTCATGGGTTGTTTGTTGAATAAATCCTCTTTCCATTAATACATCAAAAGCATTCATAATTAACCTCCTAGTATTCCGTTAAACTATTAATATTATTTTATCAATTCATTCTATTAATCCTATCATAACTTATGTTTTGATTCAAGTGTTTTAATTATATATTAGCAGAGAGAAATACGAATTAAAGGATGATAGTTATATTGTTCACGTTTGCTAATAGAAAGTTGTATTCTATTTCAATAATTTATAATTGTACAGTCTATTGTTGATAAGGAATGCCGTTTACTAGCTTTTCTTGGCTTTTTTGGTGCGCTCAATTTAAGAATATTAAATGTTTGACTGCAATGAGTTATAAAAAATATACTCTTGCATATAAATAGGATAGAACATAATACAAGTTAAAACTATTAAGATTGCTATTTATTGTAGGAGATGATAATTAATGTGTGGTATTGCTGGTTGGGTTAATTATAGTAAAAACATAAGTGACCATAAAGAAATAATACATAATATGACTAATACTTTAATTCATAGAGGTCCTGATGAATATGGGTATTACTATATGCCTAATGTATTATTAGGACACAGGAGATTAGTAGTTATTGACCCTGAGGGTGGTAAACAACCAATGACTAAAAAAAGGGGTGGCTTTGAGTATACCATTGTCTATAATGGGGAAATATATAATACTGATGAAGTAAGAAAAAATCTAATTCAAAAAGGTTATCATTTCGAGACCAATTGTGATACAGAAGTAGTTTTGCTATCATATATTGAATGGGGAGAAGATTGTACAAAACATCTTAACGGAATATTTGCATTTGGAATATGGGAAGAAAAATCAAAAACTTTATTTCTTGCAAGAGATAGACTAGGAGTTAAACCTTTATTCTATGCAAATATTAATGGTTCATTTATATTTGGCTCAGAAATAAAAGCACTACTTGCATTTCCTGATTTAGAACCAATAGTTGATGAAAACGGGCTTCTAGAATTATTTAGCCTTGGTCCAAGTAGAGTTCTTGGAAGTGGTGTGTTTAAGAATATATATGAATTAAAGCCAAGTGAATATATAATATTAACTCCAACTAAAATTTTGCATAATATTTATTGGAAACCAATAACTAATTATCATAATGAAGATGAAAAAACCACATTTGAACACACTGCTTTTTTAGTAGAAGATGCTATCAAGAGACAATTAGTTTCAGATGTCCCAATTTGTACTTTTCTATCAGGTGGACTTGACTCGAGTGGAATTTCATCTATAGCTTCTGAATATTTTAAAACATCATCCAAAAAACTTACAACATATTCAATAGACTATGAAGATAATAATAAGTATTTTAAAGCTAATGATTTTCAACCAAGTAATGATAACATATGGGTAGAAAAAGTTAGTTCATATATCAATTCAAATCATATTAAATGTACTATAGATATAGACGATTTAGTTGAAGCATTACAAGATTCTGTTAAAGCTTATGATTTACCTGGCATGGCAGATATTGATTCTTCTTTAATGTTGTTTTGTAAAAATGTTAAAAAAAGTCATACAGTAGCATTGTCTGGAGAATGTGCAGATGAAATATTTGGTGGATACCCTTGGTATAGAAAGAATGATGATATTTATTATAATGGATTTCCTTGGAACAGGCATATTAATGAAAGAAAATCTTTTTTGTCAAATGATATATGTAGATTAAAATTACAGGAATTTGCAAATAGTAAATATAATGAAACAATAAATGAAATTGACTTCTTAGAAAATGAAACGTCGTTTGAAAAGAGAATAAAAAAACTTACATATATTAACTTAAAATGGTTTATGTTGACGTTATTAACACGTAAAGATAGAATGAGCATGTACGAGAGTTTAGAAGTTAGAGTACCTTATGCAGATCATAGAATTGTTGAATATACATGGAATATACCATGGCAAATAAAAAATCATGATAATATTGAAAAAGGTTTACTTCGAAAAGCATTGGTTTCCAAATTACCACAAGATGTTGTATATAGAAAAAAATCACCTTATCCTAAAACATATAATCCTAAATATACAAGTTTAGTAAAAGATATATTAAAAGATATTCTAGCTAACAATAATAGTCCTATACATCCTTTAATAAACTCAGAAAATGTTTATAATTTAGTTAATAATAAAAAGAATGTTTTTACTGTGCCTTGGTTTGGTCAACTTATGAAGGAACCTCAGTTCATTGCATATTTAATACAATTAAACTATTGGCTTGAAAATTATAAAATTAAGATAGATTTATAGTATGTTCCAAGTTGAGGGGATTGAATAATTATGAATAATAGAACAACAAGAAATACAAATAGAAGGAAATATAATAAAAGAAATAAAAGATATCAAGAAGAACCTACAACAAGTGGCTTTACAATAAAAATCTTCATTTCTTTTGTAATACTTTTATCTATACTCTATCTTAAGAAATATGAAGTTAAAATTGGTAATTTTGGTGTTGATAAGATTTATGAAGTTCTCTATTATAATGAAGATTTTAATGAATTGTCTAATAAGGCATTTAAAATAGGTAATGATACAGCTAATTTTTTACACATCAAGTCAGCAGATAATTAATTATTTTAAATAATAATAAAGGGGTATTATAAGTAATAATTAATAACTAACTTATAGTACCTATTTTTTTATCTAATTTTAGTTGTTATCTATTCAATTATATTATATTATTATATAAGTTAAATATATTTAAAGGAGTTAACATTAAATGACAAAAAAACTAAAGTTATCAGATGAGATTTTACTTAGTGTTGAAAAACCTGCAAGATATCTAGGAAATGAAATTAATGTAATTAAGAAAGATATCGATGAAATTGATATTCGTTTTGCTCTATGTTTTCCAGATGTTTATGAAATAGGTATGTCTCATGTTGGACTAGCTGTTTTATATAATTTATTAAATAAAAGAGAAGAAACTTTTTGTGAACGAGTATTTTCACCATGGAATGACCTAGAAAAGCTAATGAGAGATAGAAATATCCCTTTATTTGCATTAGAATCTCAAGATGATGTTATGGATTTTGATTTTTTAGGATTTACTATTCAATATGAAATGAGTTATACCAATATATTAAATGTTTTAGATTTGGCAGGTATGTCTGTATATAGTAAGGATAGATTAGAAAGTGACCCAATTGTATGTGCTGGAGGTCCATGTACGTATAATCCTGAACCTATTGCTGAATTTATTGATTTCTTCTATATTGGAGAAGGGGAAGTTAAACTGCCCCAAATACTTGATTTATATAAAGTTCATAAGAATAACGGAGGAAGTAAGGAAGAATTTTTAATTAAACTTCTTGATGTTGAAGGAATTTATGTACCAAAATTTTATGATGTATCGTATAAAGAAAATGGTGAGATTAAAGCATTTACACCAAAGCATAAAAACGCTAAAGAAAAAATTGAAAAACAAGTAGTAATGGATTTAACAGACTCAATTTACCCAGATAAACCTTTAGTACCCTTAATTCAGACTGTTCACGATAGAGTTGTTCTTGAACTATTTAGAGGTTGTTCAAGAGGATGCCGTTTTTGTCAAGCAGGTATGATTTATCGCCCTGTTAGAGAAAAAAATGTTGAAGTACTAAAAAAACAAGCAACTGAATTAATTAAAAATACAGGACATGATGAAATATCTCTTATTTCTTTAAGCTCAAGTGATTATACTAGATTAGAAGAGTTAACTAATTATTTAATTGATGAATTTGGTAATGATAAGCATGTTAATTTATCACTACCTTCCCTTAGAATTGATAAATTTTCTTTAGAAATTATGAGTAAAGTACAAGAAATGAGAAAAAGTAGTATTACATTTGCTCCAGAAGCAGGTTCTCAAAGACTTAGAGATGTTATTAATAAAGGAATTACAGAAGAAAACATATTATCAGGTTCTTCACAAGCATTTCAAGGTGGTTGGACAAGGGTAAAATTATATTTCATGTTAGGTCTTCCAACAGAGACATATGAGGATATTGAAGCTATAGCAAAACTTGGACAAGATATTGTCGAGGAATATTATAAGTTACCAAAAGAAGTAAGGAAAAGAAAACCACAAATAGTAGTGAGTACTTCATTTTTTGTACCAAAAGCTTTCACTCCTTTTCAATGGGATGCCCAAGATACTTATGAAACTTTTATGGAAAAACAATCTTTTTTAAATAAAAAGATTAATAAGAAAAGTATTAAATATAATTGTCATGATGCAGAGACTAGTATGTTAGAGGGAGTTATGGCAAGAGGTGATAGAAGAATTGCTAAAGTTATTCATAGTGCGTGGAAAAATGGTGCAACATTTGATGCTTGGTCTGAATTCTTTAAATTTAGTAATTGGGAAAAGGCTTTTGTAGAAAATGACATAGATCCATTATTTTATGCTTCTAGAGTACGAAGTTTTGAAGAAATATTACCTTGGGATTTTATAGATATTGGAGTTACAAAAGAATTTTTATATAAAGAACACTTGCGTTCAAAAGAAGGAAAAGTAAGTCCTAACTGTATTGATTCTTGTATGAATTGTGGTGCAAATAGATTTGGTGGAGGAATTTGTCATGAACATTAGAATGAAATTTGAAAAAAAAGGTACTATGAAATTTATTGGACACTTAGATTTATTAAGAAATTTACAAAGAATCTTTAAAAGATCTGAATTTCCTATTGCTTTTTCAGAAGGTTTCAATCCTCACCAAATTATGTCAATAGGTGCACCTTTATCTGTAGGAATTACAAGTTCTGCTGAATATATTGATGTAAAGACTACAGAAGATATTATTATTAATAAACAAATTGATATTATTAATAAGCATATGCCAGAGGGTTTGAAAATTATTGATATGACGGTATTACCAGAGAAAGCAAAAAGTGCTATGGCACTAATCGATGCTGCAAAATATAAAATAACATCACAAAATATTGAATTTACAGATGAAATGATTAATGAATTGATGTTACAGGATACTATTATTATTAAAAAGAAAAACAAGAAAAATGTTTGGAAAGAAATTGATATTAAACCTGGTATATTTAATATTACTAAACTCAATAATAATACACTTATATTACTTATCGCAACAGGTAGTAAAATGAATGTTAAGCCATCAGTTGTCTTGGAATGTCTTTGTAATACAAATAGTATTTTATATAATAAATTTGATTTCAAAATCCATAGAGATGAGATATATTATATGAGTGATAATGAATTTATTCCATTAGATAAGTAATTATAATTAAATTGCTTTTTAAAAAGTAATACAATTAACGTAGTTTAGGAGTGTTGAAAAATGTCTTATAAATTGGTTATAGCTAAAGACAACAACAAGGTGTATAGTGCCTTGGTAGATAATAAAAAAAGACTTATTGAACTTGGTATAAGTAAGGATAATAGTAATGAACTAATTGGTAGAATCTATATTGGAAAAGTAGTCAATGTAATAAAAAGTATGAATGCAGCATTTATTAATATAGGGCTTGATAAAAATGCTTATATGTCTCTTGACACCGTATCAGATATACATTATACCAAAAGTAATAATAAGGATAAGCTTTGCAATGGTGATGAAATAATAGTTCAAGTAATAAAAGAAGCTCATGGTACAAAAGGATGCGTTGTATCACCTTATATATCTCTTACAGGTCGTTATGTTGTACTTACAACAGGGAAAAATTTTGTAGGTTTATCAAGTAAAATCAATGATAATTATGAAAAAGAACGTTTAAAAAATATAATGGAAAAGTATGTTACTGATTCTTATGGTTTTATCGTAAGAACAAATGCCTACAAAATAAATGAATCTCTTATTCATAATGAGGTGGAACACCTTAAGTCAATGTATATGAACTTAATGAATGTTGCAGAGTATAGAATGTGTTATACCGAAATATATAAAGGTATTAGTTCTGTTCTAAAATTTGTAAGAGATATGTATGATTCTAACATTGAAGAATATATTATTGATGATAAAGAGATATATGAGCAAGTCCTAGGATATATTCAAAATACAAATCCAGATCTTATTCGAAAAATTAAATTATACACTGATAAGAATCTTTCATTATTTAATTTATTTGGACTAGAGTCAAAAATAAAAAAAGCTCTAAATGAAAAAGTCTGGTTAAAATCTGGTGGTAGTTTAGTAATTCAGCCTACAGAGGCCTTAGTTTCTATAGATGTTAATACAGCTAAGTTTACAGGCAAAAAAAATTTAGAGGATACTATATTTAAGACAAATATTGAGGCTGCAAAAGAAATTGCTCATCAAATTCGTTTAAGAAATTTAGCAGGGATTATTATTGTTGATTTTATTGATATGAAAGATAAAGAACATATTAATGAACTACTTAAAGAACTTACATATTATGTAAGAAAAGATAGAAATAAAGTTTTTGTAATGGGAATAACAAAACTTGGGCTTGTTGAAATGACTAGAAAAAAAACTAGTATTCCTTTATATCAGCAAATTGATAATCAAAAAAAATCTTGACTTTCAGCATGATATATGTTAAAGTTTTTAATGGTATAGCCGCACGAAGAGGTTAAAGTTTCTATGAAACACCGTATTCGGCGAGTCTTGATAAAAGGAGGTGCCAAGATGTACGCAATTATTGAAACTGGTGGAAAACAATATAAAGTAGCTGAAGGTGAAACACTTAGAGTTGAAAAACTTGGAGTAGCTGCTGGTGAAACTGTTACTTTTGATAAAGTTTTAATGGTATCAAACGACAATGGTTTAACTGTAGGTAGCCCACTTGTACAAAATGCTACTGTTACTGCAACTGTTGAAGAAGAAGGCAAGAGCAAAAAAGTAATAGTATACAAGTACAAAGCTAAAAAAGGTTATCATAAAAAGCAAGGTCATAGACAACCTTTTACTAAAGTAAAAATCGAAAAAATCAATGCGTAATAACGATAATGATTAATATTGATATATTTACTAATAACGGGTATATAAATGGTTTTGAATTAAGTGGTCACGCAGGTTATTCAGAATATGGTAAAGATGTAGTATGTGCTGCGGTATCAGTACTAACTATTAATACTATAAACTCAATTGAGAATTTTACAGATGATATATATGATTGTTTTGAAGATGAACAAATAGGTAATATATCATTTAAAATCATGGAAGAGGTAAGTAATGAATCTAATTTATTACTTCAATCTATGGTATTAGGACTTGAATCAATTAGAGAAGAATATGGTAGTGATTATATAACTCTTGTTATCAAGGAGGTGTAAGTTATGTTAAGAATGAACCTTCAATTCTTTGCTCATAAAAAAGGAGTTGGTTCTACTAAAAATGGTAGAGACTCTGAGTCAAAGAGATTAGGAGCTAAAAGAGCAGATGGACAATTTGTTAAAGCTGGTAATATTCTATATAGACAACGTGGAACTAAAATTCATCCAGGAGAAAATGTAGGTAGAGGTGGAGATGACACTTTATTTGCATTAGTGGATGGAGTAGTAAGATTTGAAAGAAAAGGTAGAGACAAAAAACAAGTTTCTGTATATCCAAAAGCTCAATAATATTATTAAAAAGTTTCAAATGTTATCATTTGAAACTTTTTTTTATCTTATAGGAAACTTTAATAAGCAAATTTTTTTCAACGAAACAATATTCCTTGGCAAAAATAACAATGCATCACATTTTTTTGTCTAATAAATTGACTAGGTAATTGCAAAACTAGTAATTATAATTCTTTACATACAATATGTAATTCTTATTAGAAACGGGAACCTAGCATTGTATTAAAGAATCAACTTAATGTAGTTTTGCGATTACTATTATAAATTGATTATAAAAGAGTATAAGATAATTAAATTAATAAATACTATAATTAGGATTATAGTTTATTATTGCCAATTTATATTTTATTTAGAGAATAAAATTTAGTTCTCGTTGGATTCCTAAAAAAACTAGTATTTTTAGTCTAATATAGAAAATTTTTCTTTAAAAATATCTAATTATATACTATAATACACATAGATATACAGCGAAAAAATATTTATTCCTAAAGATGGAAGGAAATGATATAAATGATATTTGTAGATCAAGTTAAGATATATATAAGATCAGGTAACGGTGGAGATGGCTGCGTAAGTTTTCGACGCGAAAAATATGTTCCTAATGGTGGACCTGATGGTGGAGACGGTGGAAAAGGTGGAGACGTTATTTTTAAAGTTGATAATGACTTAAATACATTATATGACTTTAGGCATAAAAAACACTTTAAAGCTCGTAATGGAGAGCCTGGAAAGGGAAATAGATGCCACGGTAAGAATAGCGACGATTTAATAATAAGAGTTCCTCTTGGCACTATTATTAGAGAAGCAGAATCAGGAAAAGTTATCAAAGATATGGCAAAACCTGGCATGGAAGAAATTATATTAAAAGGTGGACGTGGTGGAAAAGGTAATCAGCATTACGCTACTCCAACAATGCAAATTCCTAAATATGCTCAACCTGGTAAAGAGGGAAGAGATTTATGGATTATTTTAGAATTAAAAACAATCGCAGATGTAGGACTTGTTGGATTTCCTAATGTAGGTAAGTCTACATTTTTATCTAGAGTAACTAATGCAAGACCAAAGATTGCTAATTATCATTTTACTACTCTAAATCCAAATCTAGGTGTTGTCGATATAGATAATGGAAAAGGATTTGTAATAGCAGATATCCCAGGACTAATTGAAGGTGCTTCAGAAGGTGTGGGACTTGGACACGAATTTTTAAAACATATTGAAAGAACAAAAGTTATAGTTCATATTGTAGATGTTGCATCAACAGAAGGAAGAAATCCAGTAGAAGATATTAAAAAAATTAACTATGAGTTGGAAACATATAATGAAGAATTAATTCAACGTCCTGCTGTAATAGCAGCCAATAAAATTGATGTTATGCAAGATAACGAATATTTAAATGAATTAAAAGAAGAGTTTGAACCAAAAGGCATAAAAGTATTTCCTATATCTGCAGTAACTGGACAAGGAGTTAAAGAGTTACTATATCATATAAATGGATTATTACAAAATTTAGACAAAGAAACATATATTTATGAACAAGAATATTTTGTAGATAATCAAGAAATTATTGAAGATGCTTTTACTATTGAGGCTCTAGAAGATAATGTATATAAAGTTGAAGGCCCTAAAATCGAAAAAATGCTTGGTTATACTAATCTCGAAACAGAAAAAGGGTTTGCGTTTTTCCAAAAGTTTTTAAGAGAAAATGGGATTATAGAAGAATTAGAACGTCTTGGAATACAAGAAGGCGATACTGTCAAGATGTATTATCTAGAATTTGATTTTTATAAATAAAAGATAATTACGAAGCTAAGAATTTTATTTCTTTATAGACAATATGTAGTTTTTATCACAAGTGAATCCTATATATTGTATTAAATATCAACTGAACATAGTTTTTAAATTACTTATAAATAAAGAAAGGAAGACATAATGGAGAAAATAACGAGTAAACAAAGAGCTTATCTAAGAAGATTAGCCAATGATATAGATCCAATATTTCAAGTAGGAAAATCAGGAGTAACTCCTGAAATAACAGAAGCTATTTCAAATGCTTTAGAAGCTAGGGAATTAATTAAAATCAATGTATTAAAAAACTGTTTATATACACCAAAAGATATATGTTATGTATTAGCAGAAAGAACAAGATCTGAAGTTGTACAACAAATAGGTAGAAAAATAGTATTATATAGAGAATCAAAAGATAATGCTAAAATTATTTTACCATAACAATTTATGAAATGAGGGGTATTTATGAAAAAATTATTACACTATATATCAATAATATTAGTATTTATTATAGTTCTTAATTCCAATAATCTTTCGATCTTTGCAAGATCAATTAATGAATATGATTTAGATATAACACTTGCAAAAGTTGTAAAAGTTATTAGTGGAGAAGCTCTAGAGGTTATTGAATATGATAAAAGCGGAAAAGGGCATGTTAGACTAATTAAAATGATTGGCATAAATACAGACTCTTCAATGGAAGCATTAGAGTATACTTATAATAGAGTAAAAGGTAAAAAAATAATGTTGCTTCCAGATTCTAATGATTCTACATTTAATGAGTTGGACGGGTGGTCATATAAATATGTATATATACTATCTTCTAAGTCATTAAGTGAAGAATTATTGGATAATGGATTAGCAAAGATAGATGACTCCTTTGAGAAAGCTGAACAATTTAGCGAATTAGAAAAAGCTGAATTGAAAGCTAAAGAAGAGAAAAAAGGAATTTGGGAAAAATATAATGATAAAAAGTCATCCATCGGAGTTAACATAAATACTGCAACTTACAATGACTTGTTAGATGTTTTAGATGATACAACAACTTCTATGGCTCATTCAATTGTAAATTATAGAAAATATAATCCTTTTAATACAATAGAAGAAATTAAATTTAGTCATGATGAATTTACAAAAGATTGGTTTGATAAGAATAAAAACAAAATTTCAGTTATTACTAATATTGGAACAGCTTCCTATGAAGAGATAAAGTCACTTTTTAATAATATAGAATTAGGAAGTAAGTTAGCTAATAATATTGTACAATATAGAATGTTTAATTTTATAAATAGTATAAGCGAAGTAAGAAAAATTCCAGGTATGTATAACTATTTTTCAAGTATAGAAGAATTTATTGACTTGAAACTAGTAAAAGATTATCAAGAACAAGAAGTTAAGGTTGTTAACTTAAATACAGCTTCTATAAAACAAATTAGAAGAACATGTTATTTTTCAGTATATAAAGCTGATCAAATTGTAAAAGAAAGAAATAAACAAAAATATATTATAAAATCTTTAGGTGAATTAGAGAAAAAAGGCTATTTAACAAAATATGACGTAAGACATTATAGTGATAATTTTTCTTTAATTACTAATATTAATACAGCAAAAGAACACGAATTACAGTCATTATTTGGATTTATCGATATTACTGATGATGCAAGAGATGAATATGTTAAAAATATCATTAATAATAGACCATATAAGGCAAAAATCAACTTACGTGGAGTAATATCTTCAAAATATTATAATATGATATCACCTTATATATACACTATCGATTCAGAGATTCCTCAATATATTAATATTAATATAACCGATAGAAATAAAGTTGTAGAATTATTTAATATGAGTGATAAAGAAGCTAAGGAATACAAAAATAATAGAATAAGATATAGATTTAGTAAGAGCATTAAATTTAACTACGAAAATAATGCTTCTGACTTTTCATTAGTTACTAATTTAAACAATGCTTCTAGATATGAATTAGAAAATATTTATGGTAGAGTGTGGAAAGATAGTAAATACCAGTATATTAAAATACCAAAGAAAATAGTTGATGATATAATTACATTTAGAGAGGATCAGCCATTTTGTTCTTTAGAAGAGGTGTCAAAAATATTCTCTAATCATAAACAAATAAATATGTATAATAATATAAAAGATTATTTAGTATTTTATTAGAATAGAAATTTACCTAATATATAATTAAATTAATGGAAGTGTTTTAATGAATAATAAAGTAGTTGGAATAATGGGTGGTACATTTGATCCTATACATCATGGACACTTAATTGTAGCAGAATATGTGTGTAGTGAATTGAATTTAGATAAGATAATATTTATACCATCTGGGAAACCTTATTTAAAATCAAATAAAAAAGTATCTCAAACTAAACATAGATTAAATATGACTAAATTAGCTATAATTGATAATAATAAATTTGAAATATCTACTATTGAAATAGATAGAAAAGGAAATACTTATACTGTTGATACAATTGAATCTCTTAATAAAGAATATCCATTAACTACTTTTTATTTTATAATTGGTGCAGATTCGTTATTTGACTTACAAAAATGGAAAAATCATAATAAACTATTTAATATATGCAACTTTATTGTAGTCAATAGAGGTGGCACTTGTTCTTATAGCATGTTAAAAAATAAAATAGATGAACTTGCAAAATTTAATGCTAAAATAACTCTTGTCCATATACCAGACATTCAAATTTCATCTTCTGAGATTCGTACTAGAGTTAAAGATAATTTATCAATTAAATATTTACTACCAGAAAAAGTAGAGAAATATATACTAGATAATACTCTATATACTGAATAAGGTTTAAGAGGGGTAAAAATGAATACTAAATATAATTTTGATCTAATAAGAGATAGATTACAAAAAAGTCTTAGTAATAAAAGGTATATACATACTTTAGGTGTTGAAAAGACAGCAGTTCTTATTGCCGAAAGATATAATGTTGGTATAGAAAAAGTAAGGGTATCAGCTTTATTACATGATTGTGCAAAAGATATTTCTAATAATCAAAAATTGGAGATATGTAAAAAATATAATATAGAAGTAAATAAACAAGAAAATGATAATCCTGATTTATTACATGCAAAAGTGGGTGCGATTATAGCAAAAACTATATATAATATTGATGATGAAGAAATTCTAAATGCAATAATTTATCACACTACTGGTAGACCTAATATGTCTATATTAGAAAAAATTATTTATGTTTCTGACTATATAGAACCTGGAAGAACAAGAGCTCCTCATTTAAAAGAAATTAGAGCCTTAGTTAATCAGGATTTAGATAAAGCATTACTATTTATTTTAGAGGATACAATAAATTATCTTCAAGAAAATAATAGTTATATTGTACCAATAACAAAAGATGCATATATATATTATAAACAAATAATAATAAATAGGTAACTCAACTTTTTCACTTTTGATTTAATGCAGATAAATTAAGCGTTATAGGTTTGATTTTCAGAATAAATGTAAAGATGAAACACCTATATTTTTATTCTGCAAAGCCTTATACTTAGCTTCTGTATAGAATATTGATGTGGGAAAGTTGAGTAGGTAATTATACTATATACCACAGGAGGAAATAGATATGGCTAAAAATGTAGATATATCCAAAGATATGTTAAAAGTAGCACTAAAAGCTTTAGACGATAAACTTGGTGAAGATATTCAAGTACTTGATATAAAAGAATTAACTGTTATAGCTGATTACTTTGTTATTGCTCACGGAAATAACAAAAGTCATATTAAAGCGCTTATTGATAGAACTGAAGAAATGCTGTCAAAAGAGGGTTATGAACCAAAACAAATTGAAGGATATCATTCCGCTAGTTGGATTTTACTTGATTACGGAAGTATAATCATCCATATTTTTAGTAAAGAAGATAGATTATTTTATGATTTGGAAAGAATATGGAGTGACGGTAAAAAAATAGATGTAGATAGCTTATTAAAATAATAGTATATATATAATGCAATACGGTCGTAGGTGTATAGATATTAAAAATACGTTCTGTTAAATCATCTAAGAAAATCTAAGTTCACTCCAGAATATCTTCCTAAAAATTAAAAACTCCTTGCAGTCAAACATTTAATTTTCTTAACGGAAGCTATTCTTCCATTCACTAAGATTTTCTAAAGATGATTTAAAGTCACTACTTTTTAATATCTATACACCTACTAGGCTCTTATAAAACTTAAGCTACTTATCTTTATATATGTATAGGCTGTTTTAATGCATAGAAGCTTAAAGGGTATCGTCCTGAAAATTGGCGATACCCCTTCTTGTGAAAATCTAAATTCTAAAATCTTCTAAAAAGACCAATTACTTTTCCAAGTATTGTTACATCATCTAAGATTATTGGTTCCATAAATCTATTTTCAGGTTGAAGTCTAATGTGATCAGCTTCTCTAAAAAATCTTTTTACAGTAACAGAATCATCAACTAATGCAACAACTATATCTTGATTATCAGCATTATTTTGTTGTTGTACCAGTATTAAATCTCCATCATAAATACCTGCATCAATCATACTATTACCTTTTACATTTAACATAAATGTTTGCTTATTAGGCATATATTCCGTAGGGATAGGGAAGTATTCTTCGATATTCTCAACTGCTAATAATGGTTCACCAGCAGCTACCTTTCCAATAATCGGAACACTTACCATTTCTCTTCTTATAGGGGAGATTGACTCATCAATAATTTCTATTGCTCTAGGTTTAGTAGGATCTCTCCTAATTATTCCTTTTTTCTCTAATCTTTCAAGATGCCCATGAACTGTGGAAGTTGATTTTAAACCAACTGCATTACATATTTCTCGTACTGATGGTGGATATCCTTTGCTGAGAATTTCTTTTTTTATAAAATTAAGAATTTTGTTTTGTTTTTCGCTTAAATCATTGCTCATAATATTCACCTCTGCTATTTGCTATTCTGATAATCATTAGTAACATTTATTAACAATTATAGCATATAAAGCAAATAATATCAAACAAACGTTCGGATATATAGAAAGAAATAATAATAATATAAAAATATTGTATTATCCATTGACATCGAACATTTGTTTGGGTATAATAAAACCAAACAAATGTTCGGAGGGCTATGAGATGTGTAAAAAAATAAAATTACATGTTCTAATAATAAGTTTTTGTGTTGCATTATTTTTATCCTTTAGCTTATTGCTTGGATTTAATTATGTTAAAGGATTAGAGGTCAAGCCTAGTAAATGCTACATAACTATTAAAGTGGAATCTAATGATAGTTTATGGTCTATTGCTAAAGAAAATATGAATACAAAATATTATAAAATTAATACCTATATAAAAGAAGTAAAACAAATTAATAATCTATATACTGATAAAATACTAGAAGGGGATTATATTATTATTCCTATTATTAATTAAACTTTCAAACGTTAATCATTTCTCAATCTAATAATTTTCGCAGCTTTTCTTCTTCGTTGATCTTCAATTTGTGCATAATGTTTCTTGGTAGTATTAACATCCTTATGACCTAAAACATCAGCAACTAAATAAATATCACCAGTTTCTCTATATAAATTAGTACCATAAGTACTTCTTAGTTTGTGAGGGGATATATTTTTCAAACTAGTAACTAGCTTAGAATATTTTTTTACTAAATTTTGTACAGATCTAACACTTAACCTTTTATCTTGCATAGACAAAAACAAGGCATCTTCATGACCACTAACTGGTATAATTGACTTACGTTTTTCTAAATATATTGTCAAAGCATCTTCAACTTCGTCACCAAAATAAATGATTACTTCATTTCCACCTTTACGTATAATTCTAATTCCATTAACATTAAAGTCAATATCTGATATATTAAGACCAACGCATTCTGAAACACGTATACCTGTACCAAGTAATAGTGTTAGTAAGGCTAAATCTCTTTCTTTTGTATGATTATGATACTTTTTTTGGCTTTTAGTTAGCTTATCTCCTGATTCTACTTCGTCTAACAGCCTAGCTACCTCATCAATCTCAAGACGTGTTATATTTTTATCATGAATTTTTGGCAAATCAATTAACAAAGCTGGGTTATTTTTTATTTTCTGTTTTTTATAAAAATATGTATAAAATGTTCGAAGGCTTGCAAGCTTTCTTGATTTACCTCTTTCAGTATTTTTATGTTCAATAATGTTGCCTTTAGTATCTGTTTTTTTATAGAAACTTAGATATTCTAAATACATCTCTACATCATCTGGATTAATCTTTTCTAAATCTACAAGAATAATATCGGACATTTTTTTTTCTTTAAAATCTTTATGATATTCCAGCATAAATTCAAAAAATAACCTTAAGTCATAAGCATATGCTATTCTAGTCTTTGACGTTGTTGTTTGTTCAATGCCTCTAAAAAATTCAAATGTAAAAGAGGGTAGAGAATACATTATTTCTTTTAGTAAAAGTGAGTTTTTAATATTTTGTTGTTCATGGTAATCATTATTCTTTATCATTTGTATCACCTCAATTAACTTAATTACAATCCCATCCATTTATATTTGAACCTTCAATTGCTCTATATAAACGTTGGATTAAACCTGGATTTTCCTTTTCTAGAGTAGAAAGTAGATTTTTCATATATTCACGTTTTGTGTTACCATCTGCTGGACAAGGACTTTTTACAACTGGTAAGTTGTATTTATTTTTAAAACCAATTATTTCTTTTTCTGGTACATACATAAGAGGTCTTATAGAATATAATTTCATTCTATCAAGATAAGTAACAGGTGAGAAACTATAAAATCTACCTTCAAAAAATAATGAAAGCATCATTGTTTCAACAATATCTTCTTTATGGTGCCCTAGAGCTATTTTATTACAATTTAATTTTTCGGCCATTTCATTTAATGCACCTTTACGCATTTTTGCACATAAGGAACATGGGTTTTTTTCTTTTCTTTCATTAAATATAATATCTGCAATATCTGTATTCACAACAGTATAGTTTATCTCTAACTCATTACAAAGTTTTCTAACCTCATTTAAATTAAAATCGTCAAATCCTAAAGAAACAGTAATAGCTTCTAATTCAAATTTTTTTGGATAAAATCTTTGTAATCCTTTTAAAGCATAAAGAAGTGCAAGGCTATCTTTACCGCCAGATACCCCTATAGCAATCTTATCTCCATCATTAATCATATTATAATTATCAACTGCTTTACGAGTGTAGCTAAGTAATTTCTGTAATTTCATTTTCATAAACCTTTCTATTATGTGTAATTGCAAAACTACATTCAGTTGATTAATATGTTGGGTTCACGCTTTTAATAAGAACTACATATTGTATGTAAAGAATTAAAAATTCCTAGTTTTGCAATTAGCTAATGTTTAGTTTCTAGTATAATTTCTTCTTTTATTATTATATATGAATATATTGCTAGGAACAAGTGTTATAATCTGTCTTAATAAGTAATTGTAATACATTCAGTTGATTCTTTAAGAGTTTTTTATTTGTTATTAAGTTCTATTTTTGATATAATTAATAAGTATGCATATTTAAATATTGTAAAATTGGCTTAGGAGGTTTACTATGTACGATATTATTATTGTTGGAGCTGGGGCAGCCGGAGTATTTTGTGCTTATGAACTTGTGAAAAATAATCCAGATCAAAAGATTTTAATGCTTGAAAAAGGACTGCCATTAGAGAAAAGAAAATGTCCAAAGAAAACTCTAGGTGTGAAAGAATGTAAATGTAAAACTTGTTCTATTATGGAAGGGTTTTATGGTGCCGGAGGATTTTCTGATGGAAAGTATAATATAACAAATAATTTTGGTGGAGATTTATATGATTATATTGGTTATGATGAAGCACTAGATTTAATGTGGGAAGTTGATAAAATCAATCTTACTATGGGTGGTCAAGAAGCAAAACTTTATTCTACTGGAAACAGCAATCTTAAACAAGAAGCACTTAAACATGATTTACACTTATTAGATGCAATGGTAAGACATCTTGGAACAGATAGGAATCTAATAATCGCATCAAATATGTATGATTTTATTAAAGATAAAATTGATATTGAGTTTTTATCAGAAGTAACTGATATTGATAAAGAAGAAGATATATTTACGGTTCATACATTAAAACAAAGTTATAAAACAAAGAAACTTGTTGTAGCAACAGGTCGAACAGGTTCCAAATGGATTGGAAATCTATGTAATAAATTTAATATATCTACTAAAAATAATAGAGTTGATATTGGTGTAAGAGTAGAACTGCCTGCATTAGTTTTTAAACATATAACTGACGAAGTTTATGAAAGTAAAATTGTATATAAAACTGAAAAGTATAATGATTTAGTTCGTACATTCTGTATGAATCCTTATGGAGAAGTAGTTACCGAAAATTACGGAGATATTACTACAGTTAATGGGCATAGTTATGCTGACCCTAAATTACATACTGAAAATACTAATTTTGCATTATTAGTTTCTAATAAATTTACTGAACCTTTTAAGAACAGTAATGAATATGGTGAATCTATTGCAAAGCTTAGCAATATGTTAGGCGGAGGGGTTCTAATGCAACGTTTTGGTGACTTAGTTAAAGGTAGACGTAGTAGTGAAAGAAGAATGAAAAAATGCTTTACTAAACCAACTCTAGAGGCTACACCAGGTGATTTAAGCCTTGTAATACCTAAACGCCAGTTAGATAATATTATCGAGATGATTTATGCTCTTGATAAGATAGCACCAGGAACAGCTAATGAAGATACATTATTATATGGTGTTGAAGTTAAATTCTATAATTCAAATATTGAAGTTGACTCAAATCTTGAAACTAAAGTAAAAGGGTTATATGTATTAGGTGATTGTTCTGGAGTTACTCATTCATTATCACAAGCTGCAGCAAGTGGAATTCATGTTGCAAGAATATTAAATAAGAAATAATATTATTATATATAATTTATAAATAATATTAGTATATAAATAAAGAAAATGTTGTTAGAGTCACGAATTTAGTTAGATATTAGATATATAAGATAGTTAGATGAATTTCTAGCTATTTTATATATTTTTTACTAACTATTCGTTAAAGTTGTGTTTTGCGCATAGTTAAATAAATAACATAAACAGCTAAGTTATTAAATAAAACTTAGCTGTTTAATATATACTCTTATGTATTACTTCATAGGTATTAATTTAATATAATCTTCAACCGAGCCATCATTCATGAAACAGTTAATAATTTCTCTTCCAAGTGGTAATAATTCATCCGTATTAAACTTTGTAAGTTCTTGTTTAAAGAAATCTGTTAACATCTTAGCTCCTTTATCATAAGCTTCTTCTCCTATGCTATGTTGGTAATTTGTCTGCAAAAAGCCTTTAGGAATATTATAGCCATCAACTCTTAATCTTTTTAAAGAATAACCAAGTAAAGAACAACGTGATTTCTCTATTTGCTCGTCTTTAAACTTTGCACTACCCTTTCTAGCTAAATACTCTCTTACAATCCATTGTGGGTTAAATCCAACTTCATATGAACCAATGTGTTGATTTGGAATAAGAACATATCTCGTACTTGGTGTATTTATTATTTGCTCTAACAATAAGTTAGCTTGATCTACCATTTTACCTGTTGCAAATGGCCAATATGAACCTACACCTTCACTTGTCATACCTTCTGAATCAGTAATGCTAGGATTAGCATGACCTCTTGGAGCAACAAGTCTCCAAATCCAAGCTAATGCTGGTGGTAATATATGAATACATCCAATAATTCCATAAGTTGGGTCTGATTTCGTACAAGCTGGTGTTCTAACACCAAAACTACGAACATCGACTTCAACTGGTTTTTTAATAACTCCAGGAACAAAATTTCGTGGCATTATAACCCTTGGATTAGGGCATGGCTTACCGGGTGCATCTTCCGTGTGTTCCCATATTAAAATTGTCGAGTCAGGTGAAGCATCCATATTAAAAAATATTAAAGGTTCTTGTGGATGTATACATAACTTTTCATGTTGTGGTGAAGTTCCATACTCAGTAATATGATTAAATCTCAAAAACCAACCTGCTTCAGCATCTTTAACAACAAGTTTATTATTATTTTGCAACTCTGGATGGCACATAGCCATATCATCTGTTATAGCGTTCAGCTCACATGTATCATTCATTTTAAGATAAATACATTCATCACTTTCGGTATTTTGTGCAAATAAAATACTACCATCTACTTCTCTATGAACATCTTCAATCATTTCACTTTTACCGCCACCGCTTGCTCCTTCGTGCATTATAATAAGTGAATTATCATATGGCGTTGTTATTTTTACTGTAGATGCATGGACCGTAGTCCAATTTTCTAACTCACCCATATTTAATAGAACACCATAGATACCTTTTTTTGCACTTGGCCCTGGATATAGATTAAATGAAAAGACCTCATGAACATCCTCAAGTCTATTATGTACAACAACTTGTTTTCCCTCAAAATGTGTATGTCTAAATGGTGGAGCTACATAAATAATTGCCTTTGGTTCAAATGTATTACTTATTTGATCTTTTGGTATAAATCCTTGTAAATCAGCTAAACCTGCCGCAAAAAAAGCAGCGTTAACTGGACAAATCAGCAATGCTTCATAACCATACTCATCATCACCAGCTATAAGAGGCATAACTATTAACTCCTGTTTTTTTAACCATTCTAAAGTCTCAAGTCTCAAGTCTTCAAAATCTGCATTAAATCTTTCTTTGTACCTTGTTTTATCTGTGTTTTTATTATCACCAATTACCATACAATCAGGGTCACGTCTTCTCATATATTCTTCAAGGTAATTAACAGATACTCCATTTTTACATTTTGTTACTGTAGCTTCATCAATTATACCTTTGTTATCAACTTCATAACTGACATTAAATATTGATTGTCCGCCACAAGTAGCTAGAGAAAGTAAATGATCTCTACTTTTTGGGATAACCACTTTTGAAGCCATTTCTAAAATATCCTTAACTTCTTCATTAATTTTAAATTTAGCAATTTCTGATTTCAAAATATTCCTCCTTAAAATTAAAATAAGCCAATATCCACTAAAATACTTTGTGAATATTGGCTTATTTTTAACTGGTTAAAAACCATTTAATTATCTTCCAATAAATTAAATATTATGTTAATTAAAATTTTGACTGTATATTTTCATCGAAAGTAATAACCACTATCTTCTCTCCAGTGATTGTACTTACATCCGAATGAATACTAATAATTTTAGATTGAATCACTTTATTTATAGATTCTCTAAATTTTAGATTAGCCTTTTCAAAAAGACGGGTTCGAACTTTCTTAATAAGTTCAGTACCATCATGGGTTTCTGCAAGTAATTGTTCTGCAGGAGTTAAAAATCCCCATTGCCTTACAAAAATAACATCATTAAGTATTGTCGCATTAATTCTTTTGGGACCTCTTCCCATATATTCGGCTTCAAATTGTGTAATTACTTCACATATCTTAGCTTCTGTCTGTCCTTTTGTCATAATTCTACTCCTATTTATTAAGTATATCGGCTTGGTTTAAGCTGGCAAATAGCCATCTAGAACCCTTCCTATTCATATAAAATAGTACCATACAATTCTAATAATTGCAAGTTTTTTATTTGGTTCTTGCATTATTGCTTTTGTTCTAATATACTCACACAAGTGATTTTAACACTCTGTTATTATTATATCCAATTCATTTAATATATAATTATCTATTGAAAAATAGTTATATAATAAAATTGGATATTAAACTACTGATGTGGGGAATACTCTTTTGCTGGCAACAAAAAGGAAGTAGTATATATATTATACTTCATCAGTAGTTTAATATCCAATCTATTTTTAAATGATTCATTTATATACTTGATTAGTTGAATTATAGTATAATAAGATAGAGAGTACGTTACTATTCTTATAAAAAAACAAAAAGTCAACATTCACTTCATATAGAGTGAATGTTGACTTACCTTTAACTGGTTATATACCATTTAGTTGTCTGCCAACAATTTATATAATGTACTATAATTAACTATTAATTCTCACTAACGAAGTGGCTCAAACTGGATTAACAATTAGAGTCCCCTCCTATCTAAACATATAATAGCATAGCTTGTAAGTTATCGCAAGTCTTTTTTTGTTTAAAAAAAACAAACCTTGATTTAAATCTTATATTTAGCCTCATCATCTATGTTGTTCATTTTCCTTTTTAATTTGATTATTTTATTATACTCATATTTTTTATAACTTTTTTGAAGTTCTTTTTTCAAAGAGTACATCATAATAATAAGAAGCAATGAAAAAGGTAATGCTGTTATAATAACAGCTGACTGTGTTGTTTTTAAAGCGTGTTCTCCACCAAGAAGTAAAACTGATAAAGCAATAAGACCTTCCATCAATGCCCAAAAAATTCTCTGTGGTTTAGGTGAATCTTCCTTTCCACCACTAGTTAAATTATCAACTACTAGAGATCCTGAATCACTACTTGTTACAAAGAATAATGCTATGGCTACTATAGCTACACAAGATAATATATTTCTTGTTATTGGTGAATCTACAAGATAATGTATCATTTCAAACATAGCCGTAGCAATATTATTATCTATTGCTTCTGCAATAATTCCCTCATGTAAATCATTTAAATATATTCCAGACGCGCCTAAAATTGTCATAACAAATGTTATTATTACTGTTGGTATAACGACCGTTCCAATTGCTATCTCTCTTATAGTTCTACCTTTTGAAATACGTGCAATAAAAATCCCTACAAAAGGAGTCCAAGATATCCACCAAGCCCAGTAGAAAATGGTCCATGATCCTTGCCAAGCAACGTCTTCTGGAGTTGTTGCTACATATAAACCTGTATTTAAAAACTCTTTTAAATATAATCCAGTACTAGAAAAATATGTAGATAAAATATATCCAGTAGGTCCTATTAATAAAATAGCAGCAAGGAAAACTCCACTTATGATAGTATTTGCTTGACTTAATAATTTAATACCCTTTGAAATACCACTAACTACTGATAGTGTAGCAATAAATGTTATAACAACAATAAGTATTATTTGTATGGTAGAATTTACAGGTATGCCAAATACATAATTAAGTCCTGAATTAATCTGTTGTGCTCCTAGCCCAAGCGATGCAGAGAGCCCAAATAAAACTGATAGTACTGCTATTGTATCTATAATATCTCCAATAATTCCATAAATTTTATCTTTTATTAATGGATAAAATAAGCTTCTAAAAGAAAATGGTAGTTTTTTATTATATGCAAAATATCCAAGTCCAATTGCAACTAAAGCATATATAGCCCATGCGTGAGCACCCCAATGTATATACATTATTTTAAAATTATCAAATTTGGAATTTGTTCTTAGTGGTTCTGGTATATTCATATGATAAATAGGTTCTGCTACTCCGTAGAAAAATATTCCTATACCAATACCCGCACTAAATAGCATTGCATACCATGAAAAATTGCTATATTCAGGTCTTGCTTTAAAACCACCTAGTCTTATGTTTCCAAGTTTTGAAAGTCCTGTAACTATTAAAAAGACAAAAGATAAATTTATAGTTAGTACGAATAGCCAATTGAAATTCTTATTTAACGAATCATTAATATTAGAAAAAATCTTTGATGATTGATCAGGCATTGAAATTGTAAATATAATAAAACCTAATACTAATATTGCTGAGACAAGTGAAACAAATACATTTAAATCAAATCCATATTTTGTAAAGTTTTTAGAATATAATTTTTTATTTAAGTTTTCTTTTTCCATATACTTCTCCCTTTGTGTATTATAGTTAAAAAAGAGGCCTATGTCTTTAATTTTGGTTAAGCTAGTTTTTATAGTTAGCTTTTTTCAATGTACTAAATTAATAGACTTTAATATAAAACAAAAAGCACCCTAACTCTTATACATATAGATAAGAGTTAGAGTGCTTATATTTCGCATATATGTTATACTCATATTACACCACTTAAAAATAAGTAGTATAGATCATTGCCTACCAATGTTGCAGACCCTAATCAAGCCCCAGTTCTAATCAAAATATTTTCAAGAACATTTTCACTTTAAACGATATATTTAATATATACTACTAATTATTTTAAATCATTTTCAAAGGTAGTTAATACTGATTATATATATAATCATAAAATTTATAACTTACTTATTGATGATCTATAAATTACATAACAATAAGTTAATAATTATACTAATTGAACTTATTATTAAAATTAAATAAATAGCATTATGTACCTAGTATATCAGATACTCATATTCTTTACTTCTATATTTGATACCTATTATATCATAAATAAGACTAAATGTAAAATAATGCATTAATACTGTGATTAGTTAAATTAAAAATCCTTTGCTTTTTTTAGAGAATCTTAACTATTAATATTAAATATAGTTCCTTCAACTATTAAAATTTTACATATTTTGATTAACACACATATCTTCAATAATATCCTCAAGTTGAATTATATACGCTACCATATCATTAATATGTATTGAGGATTGTTTTGAAATAGCTATAGATTTTTTAATCTTTTTAACATTTTTATCTGATGTATTTTTAAGGTCATTTAAAGAATCCATCATTGTATTTAGTTTAGTATAATTAGAATCAATTAATGTCTCTATATCTTTCATTTCCTGAATCGTTTGATGATTAGATTGTTGTACATTATCAAAAACTTTAAAAGTTTCCTTTGACACATCATTTAAAGAATTCATTTTAATAACATTTTCTTTAACATGATTTGATAAATTCTCAGTTTCTGTCTTAATATCACTAATTGTATTTTCAATTTGTTCAGAAGCCATTGTTGTTTCATCTGCTAATTTTCGTACTTCATTTGCTACTACTTTAAAACCTCTACCTGCTTCACCAGCTCTAGCAGCTTCAATACTTGCATTTAACGCCAACAAGTTTGTTTGAGAAGATATACGATTTATAATATCTGTAAATTGATGAATACTAGATATTTTATTATTAAGTTCTATAAAATCATTATTTAAAGAACTAATATTATTAGCTATACTTATAATATCTTCTTTTAAATTATTAACCGTTTTGTTACCACGAATAATCATTTCTTCACTATGCTTAATACTTTGTTCAATTTGAAAAGTAGCTTTTAAAACGTTTTTATTATCTTCTATAATATTTGAAGTCATATGGTCTTGATTATCAAACATTTCCATTTGTCTATTTAATTCTTCTATTATTTTTAAAATCTCTAAATTGAATTCTGTATTATTTTTAGAATTTTTATATAATGACTCATGTATTAAATCAACTAAATACTTAGAAGCATTTTTTATTTCTTCATGAGAACTGTTTTCTTCGCATCTATTTTCATGATTTGTTTTCACATCTACTATTTTTTTCTTTTTTATTGAATTAATTATTTTTTTACGCATTATTCATTCCACCCCAAAGCTAAAATTGTAAGTGTTTCATTCATATGAAACTTGCCATATTGTTCCCCATAAGAGCTAAATCCACATAATAAAGGAACATATTCATTAAATATATTTGTTAGATCATCAGTAATTTTCTTCTCTTTAAAATAAAGTGTTCGCAAAAGGCAATTAAAAGAAATTAATAATTTTAAGTTAGGAATTTCTTCTTTAACTTCTGATAACGTTTCATGAAGAACCGTCTTAGGATCTATGGGTTCTAAAATTTCAACTATAGAATACGGCAGTACTTGAGCATACACAGTGATAGATTTATCAGGATTAATTTGAGTTGGAGTAGCTATAAAGATTTCATCTCCTATCATTCTTCCTAATGGATTAATTGTAAAATGTTTATCTAAATCCTTTTCATTAATTCCTAACACTCTTGCATATTCTGTTGCTGCAGGTTTTCCATTTAATTCATAAATTACTCTATTTCGTACATCTACTTTAGTAGCTGTCATAGTTTTGCCAGATTGAGTAAATATATTTTCTTTTTTAATACAAAAAGGTATATCTGTCTTTACAAAAGAAACTACACAACCATTATTAATAACACTTCCATTATAAGAAATAAATGTATTTTTAAAATTCAAGCCATCTCCTGCAGATCCCCCTACCAATTTAAACTCAGGATCGTTAATAACAGAGTATAATACAGATAATAGCTTTTCTTCTAAACATAAAACTCCATTAAATAATCCTATTCCAAAGCCTTCATTAGATATATTTGATGAATTAGGATTTAATCCTACATTTTTCATAACATCTGATATCTTATCCTTATATAAAATAGGATGTTTATCTCCATCTTCTATCATAATACTTTTTACTTTCATTTTTCTCGAAGAAATAGATATGGCCAATAATCCGTTATCCATAAATCCCTCATTGCATATTTCACCAGCAGTTGTTGTTCCAATCACTTCACTATCTGAAAATTTATTATATAATTGTTTTGATACATATTTAAAATCATGGGTAGTAGAAGCAAAAAACATAACTAGACATATATCTTCTTGAACTATTTTTTTTATGATTTCTTCAACAGCTTCGTGTGAATCTTTATTTTGAGAATAATACACTTTCGCATTCATCAGCATTCAGCACCTTTCTAGTAATAAATATGTTTAGGTAATTGAAAACTAAGATTACAATTACTTAAATAAACAAGTCTATCAAATTGCATGTTATATTATAACACAATATTATATTATATAACTATACTAATATTGTATTTTATTAAATAATATTTATAATAATATATAAAACCATTGATATAATATTGTTATATTTAATAAAGCCACAATGATAAATCAATATTTATATCATTGTGGCTATTACTTTTTAATTATTCTTTTAATTAGTCTTATATATGACTAAGGTTATTTTTATAAAACTTTTAATTAGCAAATTTATATTATATAGCTTCTTCAACTAATGAGTCTTTATAACCTTTTATCATCTTATTTAATACTGCAAATTCACCAATTGTAAATATAATAGCTAGAATAATACATAAGAAATCACCAAGTGGCATTGCTAACCATACACCAGTTTCGTTTATTAACAAAGGTAGTACTATAGCTAATGGAATAAAGAATAATATTTGTCTACCAGTAACTATTAAAGCAGCCTTTCCTCCTTTTCCAAGGGCTTGAAATAATGTAATTGATGTAACCATAAATCCATATAAAATAAATATGCAAAAATATATTCTAAAATCATTAGCTCCTGTTGAAACTAAAGCTGAGTCTGTTATAAACCAACTAAGTATAAATTTAGGAAATAGCATAAAGAATACCCATAATATACCACAAATACTAGTTGCAATCTTCGTAAATGAGACAAATGCTTCTTTTACTCTTTCGAATTGTCTTGCACCATAGTTTGCCCCTAAAATGGGTTGTAATCCTTGACCAATTCCCCACATTGGTATAAACGCAAACATCATTATTCGTTGTGCAGAGCTTAAAACAATAACACTGTTTTCTCCTCCATATGACCACATTAATTTCATCATAATACCTAATTGAACAGCATACATTACAGACATTAACATCCCAGAAAAGCCAACGCTTAACATTTGAGGAATAATATCTTTTGAAAACTTAAAACTGTTTCTACTTATTTTAATTACACTTTTGCCTGATTTAAAATAAACTATATCACATAATAAATAAATAATTTGACTAATTACAGTTGCAATCGCTGCCCCTTCAATTCCCATATTGAATACTTTTATGAATATTGGATCAAGTATTATATTAATAATCGTACCTATAAAAACAATTTTCATAGCAGATTTCATTTTGCCTTCTCCGCGAATCAGCATATTTAGTGCAGGACCTACACCTCCTACAATAAAACCTAGCGCAACTATTTTTATATATTCACTTGCAAGAGTTAATATCTTACCTTTAGCTCCTAGTAACTGAAGTATAGGTATTGAATAGTTATATATAATAACAGTATAAATTACTGATAATATTGAAACACCAATAACTACATTACCAAATAACTTATCAATCGTTTTTTCATCTTTTTCTCCAATAGCTCTTGATAATAATGACATTGCTCCAGTTGCAAATAAAGTGAGAATAGCTTGATTAATTAAAACAATATTATATGCCATAGTTATTGCTCCAACGCCTTCTTTACTTACAAACTGTCCTACAAATATAGCATCTACCATATTGTATAAACCCACTGCTAACATTCCAATAATTCCTGGTATGGCAAGTTTCATAAAAAGCTTACCCATACTCATTTCTAATAATTCTTTTCTGTTTTCATTCATTAACATTTCCTCCTTCTTAGTTATTTTTTAACATTAACGAAAGTGCCTAGTATTGAATAATAATAGACAAAAGAAACACTTAAACAAAATAGCTAATGACGTCACCGTCAATATTAAGCATAAATATAATAATTTAATCAATATAATCATAAAAAAATTCAAAAAATATTTTATGTATATATTCTTTATGCTTGTTAAAAATTTCTTTATCTGAAAAAATAGATTGAGAAAGCAACATTGCATTAATGAGTCTACTAATAAATAATCTATTTTTATCTTTATCTTCACCTTTAAATAAAGGAATTTTATTACCGAAAGATTTTTCTAGTTGATTAATAGATTGTTGTTCAAATTCTAAAAAAATGCTTTCCAATTCCTTATCATATAAAATTTCATATATAAACATTACATATAAATTTTTTTCTGGTGAAGTACTTAATATTTTAGTTATAGCCTTATTAGCAAGAATGTTACATAGCTCTTTTTTATCATTTACCGATTCTCCTATTTCTTCAAAAAATAAAATATCAATATTATTTTTATCTTGCATAATAGATATCATGATTTCTTTGGGACTTGAAAAATAACGATAAACTCCTCCTTTTGAAAGTGTTGTTTCAGCTATAATATCTTCCATAGTTGCATTACGATATCCTTTTCTTGAAAAAACTTTTAATGCAGATTTTTTAATTTCACACTCTCTTTCTTCTCTTGTTTTTCTTTGAAATTTAGACATCTACTCCTCCTAGTATAAGATAATATTGTGTTAAAAACTAAATCAATAATGACTATCATTTTCAAATGAAGTATATCATATATCTTTTTATATGTCTATAGTATAATACAAAAGTTATAAAAAGAGTTAATTAAAATAATTAATTAACTCTAGTAGAGGTTAAATCATAATAAGTAATTCAGTTTGATTTCTATAAAATTACATCTTGTTAGGTACTTCTATACCAAGTAAATCTAAACTAGTGACTAAAATGTCTTTAGTAATTAATATTAGCTTTATATAAACTATGTCAAGTTTATTTTGAAATTATTATAATTTGTTATGTGAAAGAATTATTCAAAATAATGTTTTTATGTTTAATTATAGTTATATAAAAGTTGAATTTTACTATGATATTTAATATCGTCTATAATATAAAATTTATTATTTGTAATAATTGTATATCCATTGATATTTGCAAAATAATATATATAGTACTTTTTGCGTACATAGCTATTGAAAATAAATTAAATATGGTATTCCGTTTTTTTCAAATTTAGTTTATAATATGAAATTAGAAGAGTAGATTTATATACAATTATATATAAATTTATATTCTATAGTAACACAATATGAATGGAGGTTAATTATGTTAGTATCAGCAAAAGAAATGTTAAACAAAGCAAGAGAAGGAAAATATGCTGTAGGTCAATTCAATATTAATAACTTAGAATGGACAAAAGCAGTACTACTAACAGCTCAAGAAAATAATTCACCAGTAATTTTAGGTGTTTCTGAAGGTGCCGGTAAGTACATGGGTGGATACAAAACTATAGTTGGAATGGTTAATGGAATGTTAGAAGAATTAAACATTACTGTTCCTGTTGCTTTACATTTAGATCACGGTAGCTACAATGGTGCTTTAAAAGTAATAGAAGCAGGATTTTCTTCAGTTATGTTTGATGGTTCACATTATGCAATAGATGAAAACATCGAAAAAACAACTGAAATTATCAAAATTGCAGGAGAAAAAGGCATTTCTGTAGAAGCAGAAGTAGGTTCAATTGGTGGAGAAGAAGATGGAGTAGTTGGTGCAGGTGAAGTAGCTGATCCATCTGAGTGTAAATCAATTGCAGATCTTGGAGTTACTATGCTAGCAGCTGGTATTGGAAACATCCACGGTAAATATCCTGAAAACTGGAAAGGATTAGATTTTGATGTTTTAGCAAAAATAAATGAAATGACTGGAGATATGCCTTTAGTTTTACATGGTGGAACTGGAATTCCTGAAGATATGATTAAAAAAGCTATATCTCTTGGAGTATCAAAAATTAATGTTAATACTGAGTGTCAATTAACTTTTGCTGCAGCTACTAGAAAATACATTGAAGAAGGTAAAGATTTAGTAGGTAAAGGTTTTGATCCTCGTAAAGTATTAGCACCAGGTTTTGAAGCTATTAAAGCTACTGTAAAAGAAAAAATGGAATTATTTGGTTCAATTAATAAAGCATAATTAATTTTATAAATTATATATCTATTAATGAATTATAAAAAACAACCTTAATGGTTGTTTTTTATAATATAATGGGGATTTATATAAATAGATTTAAGTCCTATTATGAATTATTAACAAGTACCCAAAAATACAAATGAAGATATGTTTTGGTTAAAGTAATTCATATCAATAAGTTTTGAATCAACATAAAAATAATCTTTAATGGTTTCTTCTGTCATTATTGTTTTTGTATCTCCATAGGTATATTTATCTTTATTTAAAAGTAAACATTTATCTGCTATCTTCATAATGTTATTAGGATAATGAGAGTTAATTATAGCACTAATCCCTCTTTTTTTTGCAAGATCCTTTATTATCATTAACACTTTAAATTGATTATAAAAATCTAAGTGGGACTCAGGTTCATCTAATATCAATAATTTAGGAAAAGAAGATAATGCTTTTGCTATAAAAACCATTTGTAGTTGTCCACCACTTAGTTCATTACAGTATCTATTTTTCAGATGATATATACCTAAATCATTTAGAATATTATCTACTATTTCATAATCTTCTTTACCCGGAGATTGAAAGTACGAGCCTGTTCCATTTCTACCAAAAACTACTAAATCTTTGACAAGGTATGAAAATGGTAGTTTTCTAGCTTGTGGAACATAACCAATATTTTTAATTCGTTTAGTATGAATCATATTTTGGCCATCAAATATGCATGTACCCCTATCCCACTTTAATATTCCAGCTATACATTTTAGTAATGTTGTTTTTCCTATTCCATTACATCCCATAATTGCTAGAACTTCACCTTGTTTCAAAGAAAATGATATATTAGTTAAAATAGGCTTATTATCAGTATAAGAAAAAGAACAGTCTTCTAATTTTAATATCATATGATTCACCTCCTTTAAATTACCAAACTCTTTTATATTAGTAATTACAAAATTACATTCAGTTGATTCTTTAATGCAATCACCAAACTTTTTTATAAGATATAAAAGCAAAAATTGGAGCTCCTATCAAAGCAGTTAGTATTCCTATTGGTATTTCTGCAGAACTTAAATTTCTAGCTAAACAATCTATAACAATAAGAAAGATAGCACCTGTAAATCCTGATAAAGGAATTAAATATCCATGATTAGACCCTATTAATTTTCTACATATATGTGGAATCACTAATCCAATCCATCCAATTATTCCTGCAACAGTAACGGTTCCTGAAACCATAATTGTACATAGTATTATAATTACCCACCTTAATCTTTTGGGATTAATGCCTTGAGTATAGGCTTCATCATCACCTAAAGATAAAACATTTATTTTCCATCTTAGTAGCGTTAAACCAACCAATCCTAATATTGCTGGAATTAACATAATTTTAATTTGTTTATAAGATGCACTAGAAAAACTACCCATCAACCAAAAAGTTATTGCTGGTAGCTTTTCCTCTGCATCAGCCATATATTTTGTTAGTGAAATAAATGACATAAAAACAGATGACACAATAATACCACTTAAAATTATTGATAAAATGGAATGATCTTTTCTTACTCTAGAAAGTAAAAACACTAAAATAATACTTACTAAACCAAATAGAAAAGACAAAAAATTTATACATAATAAGTTATTAGAAGTTAATAAAATACCTAGAGCTGCTCCAAATCCTGCTCCAGAAGAAACACCTAAAACATCAGGACTAACTAAAGGATTTTGCAGTAAACCTTGCATACAAGTTCCTGCTACAGAAATACAAGCTCCTACAATCCCTGCCAAAATAATACGAGGAATTCTAATGTTCCATATTACATAAGAAGATGTCTCTATACTTTTAGGTATATTAATATTAAATATCTTATAATAAAATATATCAAATATTTCTTTTACTTCAATATTATAACGTCCAATTAATAAAGAAAAAATACTAACAACTATTAATATAAGAATTACTATAAATAATTTTTTCTTATAGGACGTAATATAGTTAACTTTATCGTTTATCATCATGTTATTTTCCTTTTTTCATCATTTTTGGGTTTAACACATCCTCAATAATTTCATCATCTAATTCTACATCATATATTCTCTTATAATATCCTTTAAATTCCTTTATAAATTCATCTTTATCTAGTGAAGATGGATAAGTTTTATAAATAAGCCATAATGGCATTAATGGAGAATCCTCACATGGTGCTCCCCATGAATAAGCAGCTTGCGGAATATCATATATAGCTTTATCCTTAGTTGCTTGAATTAAAGACCAATCTTGATCATTTACTTCATTGTTAATAATTGGTGAAGCAGGCATACCTAAGAATATATAAATTACTTCTGGATTCCATTGTAGAATTTGTTCCATGCTAGCCTCTTTATTACCTTCAATATCAGTAGCTACATTTTCGATTCCTGACATCTCAAAAAAATTATCTCCATATGTATTTTTTCCACTTACTGTAATCTTCCCATTTATATAACTAAAAATATATAACCCTTTCTTTTTTGTTTCAATATTTTCTAAAATATCTTCAACTCTTTGGTTAGTCTTTTCCCACTCTTTTTTGATAGTATTCTCTTTTTCTACATTAAACAATTTCATTATATTATTTTCCCATTCAATAGTTATTTTCTCAGGATCTTGACTTTTATTATATAACATATCAATAGTTGGTATAGTTAGTTTTTCAATACCTTTTTTTTGTGCGTTCCCATAGTAGAAAACAATATCTGGGTCAAGTTTTAATAACTGTTCTGTATTAGTAATAAATTTTTTATTAATAAATGATGTGTCAACTTTATCGTAACTTGGGAATAACTCTTTAATAACTTTTTGATTTGCAGTATCATATGCTCTAGAATTTACACCAACTATTCTATTCTTATCAGGTACTGTACCTAAATAAACAGATAAAATAGGTGGTGAAATAATTGCTACTCTTTCATACTCTTTAGAGTTAGCACCTACCTCTTTCTTATTGTCATTTTCAATATCAGTACAACCAGTAAGTAAAGTAGTTAGTAAAGAAATTATAATTCCTATAGAAATGACTCTCATTCTCATTGAATTCATATGAATTCCCTCCTATTGTATAATTTATAATATTATTTAAAAATGATTACTTATTAATTGATCAGCGTGTTTTAAAAATAAATATATAAGATTTTTTTCTTCTTCTGATAATTTACTTGAAAAATCTAATAAAGCATTATCATATTCTTCATGATACTGTTTATGAAATTCATAAGCCTTTAGTCCTTCTTGTGTTAAATATAGCTTAGTTCTTTTCTTATCTTCTTGATCCTCTATTTTTTTAATTAATGCTCTTTTTTCAAGTTTTAATACTGTTTTATATACTACTGCTCTTGTAATTCCAAATCTTCTTGCCATTTCAGAGCTAAAAATACCAGGATTATCGCCAATCATCTTTATCATATGAATTTCTCCACGATAAAATTTCATATCTTCACTACCAAAATCTAAAATATTTGTTTTTCCATTTGCTATTTTTTCTGTCATTGAAATAAAAGTTTCTAATATTTTGTTTTCATTCATTATTAAATACTCCGAATATAATTTATTTTTGATAGACTTTGACATTAAAACCACTAGCTTTATTAATAGAATACAATTTGAAGCCACCTTTTTCCATAGCGCTTTCAATAATTTTTTCTGGCAATAATATATCTAACCCATCTAAATGACTTGATAACCACCCCAAAATTATGTTAGAAGGTTCTAATTTTTCATCATCATATCCATGAGTTATTAAGTAGATAAAACCATTTTTATTTAAAGCATTATATAGTTTTTTAACAAAGCTATTCAAATGATCTTTAGCAAAATCAATTATACCAGATGCAATAATAAAATCATAATCTTTTCCTATATCATCTTCAATAAAATTACCTTTTAATACACTTATTTTAGATTCAAGATTATTTTTAGAAACCAACTTTTCTGCTACTTCAGCAACTTTTTGCTCTTCATATATTACTACTTTTGATTTGGAATATTTTTTTGCCAACTCAATACCCATAGCACCAGAACCTCCACCTAAATCTAGAATTTTATTAGGTATCTTTTCTTGGAATATTGAATCTGCAATCTTTATAAGAGGTTCTATATGCCATAAATAAAGATCAGGAATATTTACTTCTGCTAATTTAGCAAAGTCATAAACTCTATAACCTTCATTATGAGCTTTTATACCCTTATCTGGTCCAACTTTAATTCTTTTCTCAATGTTATCTAACATCATCATTTCTTGCCTAAATAATAGACTCTCACCAACATAATATGTACTATTTTTTGAGAGATATTTCTTGCTTTCTTCTGTATTTTTATATGTATCATTTTCTTTTTCGATTATGTCAACAGAAGTTAAAGCATTAAGTAATAGTTTCAGATTTCTTAGATTATATCCTGTTTTATTAGCAATTTCATCACTAGATATCGGTTCATCAAGATAAGAAAAAATATCTAATTTTAATGCTGAAAAAAATAGTTGTGCTGTTCTATAATTGTGTGACATATTATAGAAATTTTTTATATTTAGCATTTTATTTTCATCTCCTTGTAATCTTGGCATACATTCACTACAAAGAAAAGCTACTACGTAGCGTTATTCCTATATGAAAAAGTATAACTGTATTTTTATTGTATGTCAAGCATACAATTAAAACAAAATACAGTTCATATATTGTATTATATTGAAAACCATTTGTTATTTATATAATAACATAACTAATCCCTTTACTTTGGTATATCAATATCAATAGATACGCTATCTGTTCCCTTTATCTTAATTCCTTTTTTCTCATCAGAACCTACTACTATAGTAATATTAGATTTATCTAGTTGTTTTATTTTATCTTTATCAACATTTAGATCAATTACAATAGTCCCTGTTCCACCTACTGTTTGCATATAACTTTCTTCATATCCAATTTGTATAAATTTGTCCCATTTATATTTCTCAGATTTCGTAGTCAATGTTACAACATAGTCTTCAGGTTTTATTTGAGATTTGTTTTCGGGATAACTAGATATTATCTTAGAAATATCCCATTTTTTAGGTATATAAAATTCAATCCCTCCCCAATCATTATCATCTATATCTATAAAAGCAACAATCTGAATATGTTCAGGAATTTCTTTTTTTCCTTCAATAAATATTGTTCCTTTTACAGAAGTGTTTAACTCTGTAGAATCAGTCGCTACACTGAAACTCTTTGTATCAATTATATTTTGATTCTCCATTGTAGCATCTCTAGTATTTTTGCTTTGATGACAACTAGTAAAAATGATTGTTATAGCTATTATAGATGCTAGTATATATACAAATCTCATTTTCAAGTTTACCACCTATCTTTCATAAATTAATTGTAAAGAGCTAAGATTTTAGATGCTTTAAATATAATATATAATTTTATTATGTAGGTAATTGGTTATATATATTAAATATTATACCTGTTTCTTAGTTCTATGTATATATGTTTTATAATTAATATAATAGGCAAAGATTAATCTCCCATCTAGATATATTAGGTAATTGCAAAACTAGGAATTTTAATTCTTTACAAACAATATGTAGTTCTTATTATAATCGGGAACCCAACATATTGTATTAAAGAATCAACTGAATGTAGTTTTGCAATTACTTATCTAGATATATATCTGTAGGGAGATTTATATACATATATTTATTTAGGCTAAAAAAGCTTAGGTAAGTGCTTTTCTGCAACATCAATGAGTCCCAATATTCCACTAATTTGCTCTTTAGTTAATGTTTCTAAATAGGATATTATTTTATCATTCAATTCTTTATGAAATAACTTATGATTTTTGTAGGCTATTTTTCCTGAATCTGTTAACTTAAGATATACTTCTTTTTTATTTGATTCTATTTTATATTTTTCTATTAGTTTTTTCTTAATTAGCTTTTCCGCAACTTGAGTAACTGCACCATTGGTAATATCTAATTTAGCCGATAATTGGGATGCATTTATTGTATTCTCACCTATAGCATCTATAAAATGGATTTCTGATTGATATAGAAGCTTATCAGTTCCAAAACTTTTAGGCTTTTTATCATTTAAATTAATTCTATATTGAACTGCTGACATTCTTTCCATTAGTTTATTATAAGTATCTATTGTAATTCACCTCTTGTATAAATATAGTATTTTAGTAGCTTCTAAATAAAACGATGTAATCTAAATATAAATTTTACTTTCTAGTTTATCAATTCCTTCTTTAGTTATTTTATGATGATTTAATTTCATTTCAAAGGTGTGGCTTATATCATTTGTATGAAGAACTTTATCCGGACAATTAGCTATGCATCTAAAACAAGCTATACAACTATTAGGATCTGGAAACCCCTTATTTGCATCCATTGCTTTTGTAGGACATATCTTTTCACATATACCACACATAGAACAATCAGCACCATTTCTTGTGGGAAGCTGAGTAATTACACGAAATCTATATTTTTCTGCTTGATCTAGCATAAAAGATTTATATTTTGGTTTCTTAAATTTTAATTTACTCATGTATCCGCTATTTAACGCCTCAATTGTTTTAGCTACATATTCTTCTGCAACACTAAAATCAGATTCATTAGGTCTCTCTTCTGCTGCTTGCCAACCACTTCTATTGAAAGTATGGGCTCCTAGAAATTCCGCTGTAGATATTAGATTGAAGTTTCTTTTATCTAATAATTTTTTCATATAATAGTGTGCAGGATCTTTTCCAAATCCACCATATGTAAAAAAAACGGAACACTTTTTACCTTCACCATCTAATTTTTGTAACCATTCTCTACATATACGTGGTGCTCTCATAGAATAAATTGGAAAGCCAAAAAAAATAGTATCATATTCAGTTAATGATAAATTATTTTCCCTACTTTGATATGAGCTAATGTCAAACATATTAACCTTACCATTTAATTGTTTTAATTTACTCTCAATAACTTTAGCAATTTTTTTAGTATTTCCAGTCGCAGAAAAATAAGCCACAAGTACATTCATCTTCCTATCTTCTAATTCAATCATTTCAATCCTCCTTTTTAAAAATTGGGTATTAGTAATTTAAAACTATACTTATTTAGTACATTACATAATTATAGTTTTAATATTACTTAATATCTTTTAGTAACTAAAATATATCACTGAATTTATTTTTTGTCAATATACTTTAGTTGCTAAAAAAAATACCTACGTCTAGTAGGTATTTTAATATTAGAAGATATATTTAAGAGTTTATGTTATTTGTATAGTATTTACTTATTTAAATCTAGTGATTACTTTAATAATACGCATGGTACTATTTCATAAGTAAAATCAACTGTTCCTTTTTTACCGATAGGAGCAACATACCAAGTTATCATATTGGTAGTACCACCATTAAGGAAACCATACAATCTAATTACATCTCGTTCAGTTATATCAAATGGATCAAAATTAAGTATCGTATATGTTGTAAGACTTAAATCTCTATCAATATCACTTGATACATTGACATTGTAACTTTCTATATCTGCCTCATTAAGAATATTTTTTAATTCTTCTTTTTCATCTGTATTTATTATATCCTTCAACATATTATCAATTTTATCAATACTATTTTCAGATATATTATTATCCATATTACCTAATACTCTTTTATTTATAAGGGTAATTCCATATTTAACTTTTATATCTTTTATTACATCAATACTATAGAACCCTTCAAAAGAACTACAATCATTACTATATCCTATTTCCGGTATTTCAATGTTATCAATAAACCAACCAGAATCATTATATGCTGCATCTGTCATATAACGGAATGCAATAAGTACTTGTTGTCCAGTATATGAAGTTAAATCAAATTCTTCAGTTACCCACGTAGAATCATTTCTTGATAATCCAGGTAAGTTATTATAAATCTTTGGAGCTTGCTCATTTAATGGAAATTCATCTTTATCAATCGTATTATCATTAGCTAAACTAGTCCAAGTTTCTCCATTATCTGTAGATACTTGAACCATACCAGCATCCCATTTAGGTTCTATATCAACATATGTATCAAATTTAAGCTTTGGATTTTGCGCATTTGTCAAATCTGCATTAAATATTAACTGATTATCAATTAAATTACCATTATTACCCCAAAATACTTGTCCTTTATTTTCTTTTGGATCTTCTATTACTTTCCAAGGTATAGGCATATACTCTATTCCATTTAGTTTTATTTTTTGAATTCCCTCAGAATTATCTAATATTTTATAGTCTCCACCCCAAGCTGGAACTCCATTCTTATCATGAATAAGAGCTGATTCATAGTCAATAGATACATCAATATTCTCAAAACTATAAATTCCGTTAGCAATGTACTCATTATCAAGAGTTGCCGCTAGTGTAAACCTTCTAAATAATTCTTCAAAGTCAATTCCTGTATTAAAGTTTTGTAATACTTCATTAACGCTTTCTATACCATGTTTCTTATTAACTGCCAAAGATTGTATAAAATCTTTTCCAAAATGGTCATTTAAGTACAGCTGAAATAAATAGGCTTGTCCATAATCCGCTAGTGTTTCTGGTCCTGTAGGAGCATTAACATGTTCATCCCACTCTACTAATGAATTTTCTGGATAATCTAAAAATCCATTAACGTGACTAGTTGGATGAATTCCAAAGCATAAAAATTCAGCAAAATCTGACATACCTTCATTTAGCCAAGTTTCTTCAGAGGAATCATTGTCATCATGGATTAAATGTTGGAATTCATGAGCTGAAGTTGGTAGCCAATTAGAATCTAATCTCTTTTCCCAACTTCTAGCAGTAATGCTAATTATATTTCTATCAGTATATTTTTCATATGCTGAAGAATAAAATCCACCTATCATTAATGGATAATTAGGATCATAAAAACTAGTATCTCTAAAATTATCAACCAATATGATAATTCTTTCAATACCATCAGCTGAAACATAATAATCTGATGGTAAACCAACCGCACTTGGAAGAGTAGCATTTGGACCAGTATGAGAATCATGCATACCAAAGAAATTTGTATCAGTAGGATATACTTTTTCATCAAATACATCTCTCATATGGTCAGCTTGTTCTTGAGTGATTACAGGTGTCTCCCTATCATCTAAATATTCTAGGTTATCAGCAATCCAAACTTCTACATTGTCCCCAATACTTCTTAATGTATAAGTTTTTAAATAATAACCATCATATTCATCAAAAGCTAAAAAATATTTAGTTCCACCATTAGTTGTAAACTTATCATTTCTTAAGTCTAAGGACTTAATATCATTCAAATCCATTCTTGATGCAAATTGTTTAATTTTAGTCAATATTCCATCCATATATTTATTGTCTTTCTCTTTTTGTCGAAGTTTTGGTCCAATATCAATTAAATCTCCATATCTTGAAGTATCCCAAGATGGTTCTTCTGCATAAACATTATGTACATTAATAGTGAAAGTCATGCAAATCATAAATGCAATCAAACATGATATTACTTTTTTCTTCATAAGTAAACCTCCCCTGATTTTTTGTTGGTAATTGTCAAATAATATAGTTTTACATGCGTAGTTCTCGCAATATACAGACAATTAACCATATAACTAGTATATACTATTTAAACTATAAATTCTATACTAAACATAATTTACTTACTACATTAAATATTTACATATATTTCCTTTTTATTATTTAATAAAAAATAGTATATTAATAAATTAATATACTGTTTCATTTAATTGACAATTTTAATTAAATAATAAAGTTTTTAAGTGTCTTTTAATAATTAGGATAAAAAAATAATAATAGTAAAATACTATAATTATATATAAAAAATAGGCAATTGCAAAACTAGGAAATATAATTCTTCACATACAATATGTAGTCCTTATTAGAAACGGGAACCCAACATATTGTATTAAAGAATCAACTGAATGTAGTTTTGCAATTACTTAATATATAAAAAAGAATGAGAGGAGATATTATAGATGAGAAAATCAACCCAAGAAAATAGCGAAAAGATTAAAAAGACAATTAAAAATAATGGTAAATATGATGCTAATTTTAATGACCAGTATATAAAAAAAGAATATAAAGCTGGTGATAACAAAGAACATAATTAACGTAAAATAGATATAGACTTTAAAAATTTAATCTTAGTAAATTTTTAAAGTCTATGTTTATTCATTATTATTTGAACAATTGAATATGATTCTATTAAACAACTATACTATTATAGAATAAATCTTAGGTAAAACTATAATTTTTGCCTTGTACAATTGTACTGACAATATTAGTATTTACTGTCATACCATCATATAACGAGTATTTCGCTTTTGAAACAAATTCTTTTGCATTAATTTTTTCACATATTTTTGTATCAATTATAACTAGATCTCCATCATATCCACAATCAATTTTTCCTTTATTTATTCCAAGAATGTTAGCAGGATTAATGGACATTTTTTTTACTAATTCATTTAATGTTAGTATTTTTGTTTCTACTAAATAAGTATAAGCTAATTTAAAAGCAGTTTCAAATGATGACATTCCAAAAGATGCCTCTTCAAACTCTAATAATTTTGAATCTATAGTATTTGGCTTATGATCTGAACTAATAACATCAATGGTTCCATCTTTTAAACCTTCAAGTATACTATTAATATCTTCTTTTGTTCTAAGAGGTGGGCTTAATTTACCAAAAGTATTATAATTATCTATTATAGATTCGTCTAAGATAAAATAATTTGGTGATGTTTCAGCAGTAATTTTAATCCCCTGCTTTTTAGCTTGCCTTATAAGTTCTACAGATGAACTACAAGAAATATGTGTTACATGTAAGTGTATATTATATTCTTTTGCTAATAATATATTTCTAGCTAAAGGTATTGTTTCTGCTATAGTGGGGAAACCTTTTAATCCTAATAATGTTGCCATATATCCTTCGTTTATACCACTTTTATTAGATAAACTAGTATCTTCACAATGCATAATTACTGGCATATCAAACATACTTGCATAACGAAAGATTTTTTTTACTAAATTATTTTCTTGAATAGGATTATCTCCATCTGATAAAGCAACGATACCAGATAATTGCATTTGCCCATATTCTGAAATTTCTTTACCTAAACAGTTTTTAGTTAAGCTTCCATATGGGAATAAATGAATTATAGAATCCATTTCAGCTTTTGATTTAATATATTCTACAACTGTCTTATTATCAATTGTTGGTAATGTATTTGGATTACAAGTAATACTTGTAAAACCACCTCTTGCAGCACTATGAGATGCCGTAATAAGATTTTCTCGATATTCAAAACCAGGTTCACATACATCGCAATGCATATCAATTAGACCTGGTATAACTACTTTATCTGTTGCATCAATTGTGTAAAATCTATCTGATTCAATATTTCGCATTATTTCTATAATTTTTCCATCATTTATTAAAATATCCATATTGTGTTTTGTATCTTTATCCGTAACTACTTTTCCATTTTTAATTAATAGATTATACATTTTTACTCACCCCACATTTACATAAAACATGAAATAATGCCATTCTAATAGCTACTCCATTTATTTGTTGCCTATTAATAATAGAATTATCTCCATCAATTACCTCAGAAGATATCTCAATTCCTCTATTAATAGGACCAGGATGCATGACAATAACATCTTCTTTTGCATATTTTAATCTATCATTATCTAATTTAAATAAACGCATATATTCATTAATCGAAGGTAAAAGATTATCTTCTTGTCTTTCGCTTTGAATCTTAAGGGTCATTATTACATCTGCATCAATAATTGCTTCTGTTATTGTATTATGTACTTCTACGTTTTGCCCAATATTAGTTGGTATTAAAGTAGGAGGACCGGCAATTGCAACATTTGCACCAAGTTTAGTTAGTCCCCATATATTACTTCTAGCAACCCTATTATGCATTATATCTCCAATAATTGCTACTTTTAAACCACTGAATGTGTTTTTGATTTCATATATAGATAATAAGTCTACAAGTGATTGACTTGGATTTTCATTTCTTCCATCACCTGCATTTATAACAGATGCATTAACGTATTTTGTAAGATAGTGTGCACTACCAGATACGGGGTGTCTTAATACAATAAAATCAGCACCGATTTGATCTACAGATCTACCAAAATCTTTTAATGATTCGCCTTTATCTAATTCCTTAGATGTAGTAATATTGATAACTTTTGCACTTAAATTTTGTGCAGCAAGTTCAAATGAGAGTCTCGAACGTGAATGTTCTTCAAAGTATAGATTTGCAACTGTTTTCCCTTTTAAAAGAGGAGTTGTTGAAAATTTATTTGATAATATAGTGTATTTCATTTTTTGAGCTGAGTTTAAAATATAGTATATTTCTTCACATGTCAAACTCTTTAAATCTAAAAAATGTCTTTTGTTAAATATCATTATGGTACCTCCAAGGTGATAATAGAATATATTTTATACCACTCTAAGAATTTAATCAATAGTAAATTTAATTAAGATATTTTGAACATCTACTAAGTAAACTTGCCATTTGGGCTCTTGTTACTTTATCTTTTGGGCGAAATGTATTATTGGAAAACCCTTTAAAAATATTATTAGAACTGACTTTTTCTATTGCTTCATATGCCCAATCATTTTTTGTAATATCAATAAAACTAATTTTAGAATTTTTTGTTGGTAACTTTGATTGTAGTATATTATATAACATCTGAGCCATCTCTTCTCGTGTTATTACTTCATTAGGATAAAATTTTCTATTACCTTTTCCTTTAATTAAGTTATATTGATATGCAGCTTCGATTTCTTTTTTTGCCCAATGGGTATATGGTAAATCAATAAAATATGATGTATTAGTTTCTATATTGAGATTAAGTGCTCTTACTAAAGTAACAGCGGCTTGTGCTCTAGTTAAGTTAATATCTGGCATAAATTCTGTACTAGACATACCTAACATCCAATTTTTATTATAAATCGTTAGTATATCATCTTTTGCCCAATGATTATTTATATCAATAAAATAATCACCATTAAGCCATTTAGTATAATAATCCCATATTGTTTTATTTTCTTGTCCAAGACTCCAACTTGCAGTTCCTTTTAAATTATATTTATTAACTAATCTTAATTTTTCTTTTATAGAATAATCATTTTCATACCATATTTCATAATCGCCTGAAGTAAGAGGTACTCCCCAACTATATAGATTTTTTTTAATATCATAATTATTTATCTTAAATATACCTTTCATACTCTTTTTTTCTATATCGTATACGGTAGTCGCATTATAAAATGATAAAAGAGAATTTACGTTTTTTAAAGAAACACCTCTACCGAGTATCTTATTATCATCTTTATTTGTAGTAATATCATTTTTATTCCATATCCTACCATAAAAAGGTATTCCTAAAACTATTTTATTTGGTGGTACTTGATTATTAATAGCATATTCAATTGATTTTTCTATAAATGATATACTTGCTACTGGTCCAGGTTTACCACCTTCATAGCTCTCATCATATGCCATAATCATTATATAATCACTATATCGAACTAACGAGTTGTAGTCATACATACCGTGCCAACCTATTGTCCAATTTTTAGGATTAGCAGCTACTGCGACAGAGACTTCTTTATTACTTGGTATTTTATCTCTTATTAATCTAACAAAATCAGTAAAACTATCTCTGCTATGTTCATTTAAACCTTCAATATCTATATGTACTCCATCAAGATTATATTTACTTACTATATTAGCAATTTCTATAGCTCTTATTTGTCGGTTTTCAAGAGCAAGCTCTCCAGCATTTTTATTCCAATGATTACTTATAAAAGGTACTACCTTAATTCCTTTTGAATGAACTTTATTAATAAAAATAGGATCTATATTTTTGGTAACAATTTCTCCGTTGCTATTAATATCTATATAATTAGGAGATACAGTATTTACTCCGTTTTTAGTCTCATTTATAGAATCAAGATAAGAGTTAGGACGGCCAAAATATAAATATGACATATTAAATCTATTTTCTGCATTTAATTCATTATAATTAAACATGAACATAACAACTACTAATATTATTGTTAAAATTATTTTCTTCATATTTTGGTTCCTCTCCATTACCGTATATTATTTTTCACTTAATAATTCACAATAATTATTTTAACATATATTAGTTTTTATTCGTTATGTAAATATAACCAAAGTAACAAATAGGCTACACCTAACACTCTTTTATCATGCCTACTTTAAGGTAAAAAAAAACACTACACTATTAATAAGTTCTTTCTATTTAGTGCAGTGTTATTTTATATATTAATTAACTCCTATTTATATTCCTTCAGGTAAAACAAGGTTTAAAATAACACCAATTAAAGCTGCTATAGCTAAACCAGAAATTTGTAGTGCATCAACTAATGGGAAGTTCTCTACACCAATACCTATTACAAGAATTATTGCAGATATAAGTAAGTTTCTACTGTGTGTAAAATCAAGGTTAGAAGAAATAAGTATTCTAACTCCAACACTAGCAATCATACCAAATAATATAATACTTATTCCACCCATTACAGGTTCAGGAATTGTTCTAATTACAGCACCAAATTTTCCAATCATACTTAATATAATCGCAAAAATTGCTGCAATTCTAAGTATTGCAGGATCATATACTTTTGTAACTGCTAAAACACCAGTGTTTTCACTATAAGTTGTATTTGCAGGAGCTCCAATAAGACCAGCAAACATTGTTGCTACACCATCACCTAACATAGTTCTATGCACTCCTGGGTCTTTTAAGAAATTTTTCCCTACAACTGCTCCATTAGTAGTTATATCACCAATATGTTCAATAAATACTACTAAAGCTATCGGAGCTATTGCAATAATTCCAGATGCTGTAAATGAAGGAGCTTGAAAAAGTTGATCTGTTATATGTTTATCTGCCAATGATAGCCAATGAGCATTTTGAATTGCTTCAGTATTTAATAATCCTAAAGGTATACATACTAGATATCCAAGAGTTACGGATATTAATATCGGTACCATTTTAAAGAACCCTTTTGCAAAAATAGATATAACTATCATCGAAATAACTACAATGGCTGCCACTAAAGCATGAGTACCATTAAATGCTCTATCACCATGTTCATTGATTATTGGGAAAAAAGCATTATTAGTGGCTACAGTACATAATCTAAGACCAATTACAATGATTATTGGACCTGTTACAATAGGAGGAAATAGCTTTTGAATCTTTTCAACACCTATGAAGTAAATAATAATCGCCATTATCACATATATTAACCCTGCTACTATAACTCCTCCCTTTACTAGAGATAAATTATGTAATAATTCTTCTCTTGGCATTGTTGATATATCCTTTAACTGATTAGGATTTAATGTTAATGAAATCGCTCCAATAAAAGCAAAACTAGAGCCTAAAAAAACTGGTACTTTACCTTTTGCACAAACATGAAACAATAATGTACCAATACCAGCAGCTAATAAAGCAATTGCTGGATCAAGACCAGTTAGTATAGGTACAAGTACAGTTGCTCCAAACATTGCTAATACATGTTGAATACCTAAAATTAATTTTTTCCCTGTTGAAATATTATCCATAATAATTCCTCCTGTTAAAGTTTTTGTAATTTATTATATTATTTGTACAGTATCTTCTCCGTCAATCTCAATTAGTTTAACATGAACTACTTCATCTTTAGATGTAGGAATGTTTTTTCCAATATAATCAGGTGTTAACGGTAATTCTCTATGACCTCTATCAATTAACGATGCAAATTGTACTTTATTAGGTCTACCTGCTGTTATTACCGCTTCTATTGCTGATCTACAAGTTCTGCCTGTATAAATTACATCATCAACTAACACAACTGTTTTGCCTTCAACATCAATATTTAAGGGGTTATTAACCACTGGTTGAGGACTTTTCTTTTGAAGGTCATCTCTATAAAAAGTTATATCAATAATACCCATTGGAACTTCTATACCTTCAAATGATTTTATTTTTTTTACAATTCTTTTTGCTAATGGAACACCTCTAGTTTTTATACCTAAAATAATAATATTTTCGACACCTTTATTTTTTTCAATTATTTCATGAGAAATTCTAGTTAGTGCTCGTCCAATAGCTTTGTCATCCATTAATACTTTCATAATCTCACCTCTAAAAATATTTAAATTATTGCAATAAAAAAGGCTTCTAGACGCATGCAAGAAGCCATAGTATACATAACTATATCCCGGTATAACTTCTTACTAGCATCTCTGTACTAATTTAAAGAAATTCTTATTATTTAGTTCTTTTATAAATTTATCACATTATTTTACAAATGTCTACTCTTTTTTTAAATTATTTTTTTTATATCCATTTTATTAAAGCTTGAAAACATTTTTGTGTAGTATTTTGTTTAATACCCTCCACGTAAAACATATCTTTATCTTGGTTGTAACCTTTATATATTTGTATGGTATCACCATATTTACATTGAGACAAAAAATTAATATGTAATATTTCTGGTTGCTTATCTTTATAATAGTCTTGAGAAAAACTATCTAATACCATTTCAACGTATCTAACATTATTAACATGTTTATTTAGATCAATATCGCAATAGCTGATATCTTTATTAAATATAAATTCTTTATTGTCTATCTCAATTATTTTTCCTGGAATATGGTTAATTGCATGATTGTCTATATATTTTAATTCATCATTTAATATTTTAGGTCTTTGAAGTCTCATTTTTTGACAATCAACAATTACCCAATTAGTAGTAACATTTGCAATATTTTTATTTGAACTATTATAAATCTTAAAATCCCTTAACACAAATATTTTGTCTGTTCCTTTAGCCCAAGTTTCAATTGTAACTGTATCTCCCAAAGTTGGATATTCTAATATATCAATATAAGCTCTGGATAAAACCCAAAACACACCTTTTTCTGCCATTTCTTTAACACCATAGTTTTGACTTTGGGCATGATTTATTGCAACTTCTTGCATATAATTAAAAATTGTACTTACTTTCATTTTACCATTAAGATCTATTGCATATGTACCGACTCTATATGATTCTTTTCTAATTTTACTCATATAATTAATCCCACATCCTTATAACAAAAAATATTCATTACATATAACCATATTATACCAATTCCCTTACTTAATCAATAATTTTTTGCGTAGGTTTAGGGCGAACGCATGAAAATTTATTTTTACTAAAATTCCAGTAAGCAATTTTTAAAATATAGATAACAATAATAGTACTATTAAAAAAAACAGGATATAAAATCAAAGAGATTTTGTGCCTCTCTGTTTAACCCTGTTATATTGTTATGATACTAAATATTCTCATAAAGTTCATTAATACTTACTACTTCATTATGAGATAAATCTTCTTCTATTATTTCTATTTCTACTGTATTATTTACTTTATCAATGTTTTTAATCCATACAGATTTTCCATCATAATCAACATCTATAACTCCTTTTGAATCTAAAATTTCTTGAACTCTTTCTGCTGTCATATATTAATTTGTCCTTTCATATAGTATAAAAATATTAAGTAGTTGCAACATCAACTGAATGTAGTTTTGCAATTACTATAAGTATAAAAATATTTTAAAAGAAAATTTTTATAATATTATTATTAGATATTAAACTAATAATATACTAAAATAATTAAAGTAATATTATTCATTAGCCTAATATTTACATATGTATTAAAGTTCATACTAACATTTAGCAAATATTGTATCTAATACCTATTTTTGCTATAATTAAAAATATATATAAATTACATATAAACAGTTTTTTTAATTACCTATATAATAAAAAGGAGATGATAGTATCAATAATACAGAATGGATTATTAAAATTAAAGATGAAATTCCGTATGTAAAAATTCCCGAAGAGTTTAGAATTGACTCAAATATTCAAGAAATATCATTATCAGACTTTGTTGATATAATCAACAAAGTTAATGAAGATGATTCTTCCAAAGAAAAAGAATTAGATAGAATGAAACATTGTTGTCTCAAAATGAAGCATTGTTGTCTTAAGATAAAACATTGCTGTGTAAAACCACCTCCAGGAACAAAATATACTACAAAAGAAGTTTCTTGGTGTTCTAATAAGTAATGAAACCATCTTATTATAATATTACATCAGAAATCAACTCAGATGAATTAATTCTTTCTAATTTACTTTCAGGCGCCATTATAACTATTGATAAAAATAGTTATAATTTAATTAGTGAAAATCGACAGGATAAAATTTCTTCTGAATTATTAAACAAATTAATTATAGGACGTTTTATAATTCCTGATGATTTTAATGAACTAAATTATATTCAAACAAGATTATCTTATCATAAGTATAGAACAGATTTATTATCTTTAACTATTCTCCCAACACTTGATTGTAACTTTGATTGCACATATTGTTATGAAAATAATACAAAATCTTATATGTCTAGGGAAACAATAAATCAACTAATTAATTTTACTGCAATTAATCTAACTGGTAAAAAACGATTTTCTGTTGCATGGTATGGTGGCGAACCCCTTTTAGCATCTTCAACAATTTGGAAGCTTTCAGAAATTTTTATTGCTATGAGTGAAAAATTATCCATAGATTATGATGCATCTATGATAACTAATGGTTCATTACTAACTAAAGAAACTGTTGATAAACTTATTAAGTATAAAATTCCAACAATACAAGTTACAATTGATGGACCAAAAGATATTCATAATAAAATGAGACCTTTTTCTAGTAAATGTTGTAATAATCCTAATTCATATGATACCATTTTAGATAATATCAATTATGCATGTAACAAACTTAATGTAAATATTAGGATTAATATAGGTAAAAACAATTACAATAAACTAGATACTCTATTAAACTCGCTAAAGTTTAATAAATTAAAGGATAAGGTTACAATTTATGTTACTCCTATAATTCCTTTTGGTACAAGCTCCAAAGTAAATAACAATACCTTCTCATCTAAATGTTTTGATTATCCAAGTTTTGCAAATATAGAACCCGATTTATTTAATACTATTGAAAAATCAGGATTCAATACAGGTTATGATTTTGATGGTAGCGATTGTTCTTGTTGTAGAGCAATTTGTTTAAACAATTGGGTAATTGATCCAGAAGGTAATTTATTAAAATGTTGGGATAGTATTGGAGAACCTAGTGGTATTGTTGGTCATATATCAAAACCTCCAAAAGAAATTCCAATGTATCAAAACTCAAATTTATTAAAATGGATATCTTTTAATCCTTTAAATGATAATAAATGTAGAGAATGCAAGTTTATACCTATATGTATGGGTGGATGTGCACATCGAGTAATTAAAGATAATGTAGATAATAATTATAAATGTTCTATGACTAAATTCAATTATAAACAAATGCTAAAAAAGTTATATCTTGAAGCACAATAAAAAAACTAAATTAGAGAAGTATCCTATATATAAGGCAATTAATGACTATCTTTATGTAAAAATAACTGTTTACAATGTAATAATACAATATTAATATAATTAATAGCGCTAACTCAATAGGCGCTTTTCTTTATATTTATAAAAGCAAAGTTTGACACATAAATAATAGTATGCTACTATATACGTGTACGTGCACATAATACAACGTGCACGTACACACAATATAAAATAACCTAAGTAATTGCGAGACTACATTCAGTTGATTCTTTCATACTTTATGTTGAATTTGCGCTAAAAAAAGCGACTACGAATTAAAATTATTAGTTTTTGCAATTACCTAATTATGAAAGGTAGGTATAATTTATGGGTATTTATGTAGGCGAAAAAACAAAAGAAATATCATTTCCTTTAGGTGGTATTGGAGCTGGATGTATTGGGTTAGCTGGGGATGGAAGACTTATTGATTGGGAAATCTTTAATAGACCTAATAAAAACAGCTTCAATGGATTTACACACTTTGCTATTAAAGCTGAAGATGATCAAAAGGTTATTGATTCTCGTGTTATGCAAGGACTTTTACAACCTCCATATATTGGTACTGGTGAAAGATGGGTTGGATATGGACATGGAGTAAACCGTATGACATTTAGTGGTTTTCCACAGTTTGAAAATCATGAATTTATAGGAGAATTTCCTTTAGCAAATATTAAACTGTCAGATAACAATTTTCCAGGGTTAGTTAACATTACTGCTTTTAATCCTTTTATACCATTAAATGATAAAGATTCAAGTATTCCTGCTTCTTTTTTTGAAATTGAAGTAAAAAATACTACTAATAAAGAACTTAACTACACAGTTAATTTTGCAGTATGTAATCCATTACAAGGAAAAAATGTTAACAAACATAATAAAATTAATAATATAAATTTAATAAATATGTCAAACCAATTAGAAGAAGACGATTATAACTATGGTAATCTTTCAGTTGCTACTGATTCACCTGATGTAAATTATCAAGAATATTGGTTTAGAGGTAGATGGTTTGATAATGTAGGTATTTATTGGCGTGAGTTTAGTTCTTTTGGTCCATATAAAAACAGATCATATAATCAAGAATCAGAACGTAAGCAAGAACATTTATCAGGTAACGATGTTTGTATGATATCTTCAACAATATCTGTTAAACCTCTAGAATCAAGAAAAGTAAAATATGTTCTATCATGGTATTTACCAAATTGTTATAATTACTGGGATGAATTCGTTGATGAACCAGAATATAAAGATTCTTCTAAAAATAGATGGAAAAACTACTATGCCTCTTTATTTGACGATTCTGCTGATGTAGCAAAATACTGTCTAAGTAATTGGGATAGACTATATACTGAAACTCTTACATTTAAAAATGCTTTATTTAACTCGACTCTACCAGAAGAAGTTATTGATTCAATATCTGCTAATATATCAATACTTAAATCCCCTACTTGTTTACGACTAGACAATGGAGAATTTTATGGTTGGGAAGGCTGTCTTAAAGATCATGGTAGTTGTGAAGGAAGTTGTACACATGTATGGAATTATGCTTATGCTCTACCATTTTTATTCCCTAAATTAGAACGTTCTATGAGAGATTTAAACTATAAGTATAATCAAAAAGAAAATGGAGAAATGGTTTTTAGATTAAGATTACCATTAGGCCGTAAACCTTCTAATTTTAGAGCTTGTGCAGATGGTCAATTTGGTGATGTAATAAAAATATATAGAGAATGGAAAATATGTGGAGATACTGAGTGGCTAAAATCAAACTGGAAAGCAGTGAAAAAATCTATAGAATATGCTTGGAACCCTAATAATAAAGATCAATGGGATCCAAATAAGTCTGGTGTATTAACAGGTAGACAACATCATACCCTTGACATGGAACTTTTTGGACCTAACTCATGGCTAACTGGATTTTATCTTGCAGCATTAAAAGCTGGTGCAGAAATTGCTGAATTTCTTGGAGAAAATGAAACGGCACAAGAATATAGATCAATTTTTAATAAAGGTAAAGAATGGGTTGATAATAATCTATTTAATGGAGAATATTACCATCAACTTATTAACCTTGAAGATAAAAAAATCTTAGAACAATTTATTACTAAAGATGATAATACTGCAATTGAGGACTATTGGAATAATGAGTCTAATGAAATAAAATACCAAGTTGCTGAAGGCTGTATTATTGATCAAGTTTTAGCTCAATGGCACGCAAATAATATAGGCTTAGGAGAAATATTTGATAGAAACAACACTAAAAAAGCTCTTCACTCTTTATACAAATATAATTATAAGTCTTCTATGCTTAATTTCTATAATCCATGCCGTATATATAGTTTAAATAATGAATCTGGAATTATTATATGTGATTATCCAGAAAATATATATAAACCAATAGTTCCTGTTCCATATGCTGAAGAAACAATGAATGGTTTTGAATATCAATCTGCAATACATATGATACAAGAAGGTATGATTAATGAAGGTCTAGAAATTGTTAAAGCTGTAAGGGATAGATATGATGGATATAAAAGAAATCCATGGAATGAATTTGAGTGTGGTAGTAATTATGCTCGTTCTATGGCTAGTTATGCATTGTTACATACACTAAGTGGTTTTGAGTTTGATATGGTAAATAAAGTAATTGGATTTAATCCAATTATTAACAAAGATAATTTTAAATCTTTCTGGTGTATATCAACTGCTTGGGGAACATTTGAAATTAATGAAAATAGTGTTAAACTAAATATATTATATGGAGATATTGAATTAAAATCATTGAAATTACCATTTATCAAAGGTATAATAACTACAGTTAAAAATAACGATGATAAAATAGATTTTACTTTTGATAATGGAATAATCACTTTTAATAATCCTATAAATATTAAACAAGATACTTCTTTAATTATTACTATATAAATTTATCATTAACACATTATAATAAAATAACTTTCTCTAATTATAAACATTTATACTACTTTATAAATAAGCGCCAATATTATATATAATATCGGAGCTTATTTATTTTTATATTTTGTAAATCTTTTTTTCAATTACTACATTCTTCAGCATCTTCTCTACTCTCAATTCTTATAACCTTTATATATCTTTTTATACAATTTAAAATTCACATATCTATTAAAAAATAGCATATAAAATATTAAATTCATTAAAATTCTATATCTATAAACTTGCCGAAATACACATATTTACAGTACAAGAGTAAATAATTATACTAAACTTAAATAACATAATAATTTATATATAATCCCCTAATTACTTAACATAATAGTCAATGCAGACCTAAAGATTATATTCTTATATACATATGTAATTCATACAACATATGATATTAAACAATCAACTTACTGTAGTTCTGCAATTGCTTAAAAAAAATAATAATGAAAGGACGAAAGCTTATGAAAAAAAATTTCGACGCAAGATTATTTGATGAATTAGAACCTTGTTATCCTGATACAAAAGTCTTCCAAGGATATACCTCATATTCTACTACGTGTGCTAATGGGTCATATGCTGGTGTTAATATTCTAATAAATGGTATTACACCTGGCATACCAATAACAATTACAGTTGATGGTCCACATACGGGGTTTAAACTTTTCAATATGATTCCTGTACCTGTAGAAGTTAATACAGGGGCAAAACTAAGAAGTGAGTATCTAAAAAATGATTATAATGAACACGTTATTAGAAGAGCTCCTTTTATGGTATATGATGCTTTAGAACCAATTTATAATATAATAATGCCTACTACATCAACCTGTGGTATTAATTTTAAAGCTATTGTAGAGTATATTAAGGAAAATACTATCCAAGAATGGTTTTTTACTATCACTCATGGAGAAAATATTATAAAACTTAATTATAAAGTTGAAGTTTATAGAGTTAGTATCCCCAAAACAACAGACCAAAGATTTAAATATATTAATTGGTTTAACTATGATAACATGGCATCTTATCATAACATTGAAAAATGGTCTCCAAAATATGAATTAATGTTAGAAAAATATTTAAGAGCAGCAGTATTTTCAAGGCAGAATATGCTTAACCTACCTTTAGAAGAATGCTATGATATTATTGATAATAAAATAGTTTTAAATACTACTCGTCTAAAAAAAATAATAGATATCGCAAGAAAAGTTGGTATTAAATGGTTTCAAGGTTCTGCATTGAGTTATCGTTATGATGGACTTGATGATAATGATGAATTCTATAACTCGATTAATCACGATTTAATAACCCATACAGATCAAATAGCCGAAATATATAAAGAAGGTGCATTTGAAGCCTTTGATAACGGTACATATGCTAAAACTATTATTACGTCTTATAAACTTCCCTCAGAAGAAGGTAAAAGAACTCTAAAAGAACTGGCAAAACAATTATATGATTTTATTATAGAAAATAATCTTAAAGATTGTTATTACCAATGTGCACTTGATGAACCAAATGATGCTTTGGCAAGTACATATAAATATATTACTGATATAATAAAAAGTGAAATGCCAGATATTCATGTTTTAGAACCTGTTTTACCAACTAAGGCAATTGTTGGCACTCTTAATACATGGTGTCCTTCTATTCATGTATATGAACAAAATCAAGCTTTTTATGATGAACAGATTACTAATGGTGATGAATTATTTACATATACTTGTTTAACTCCTGGTGGCAATTATATAAATAGATTATTAGATTTAGAAAGACTTCGTATAGTATGGTTAGGATGGGCTCCAGCAAAATATACAAATATTAAGGGTTTTCTTCATTGGGGAGCAAACCAATATGTTGATGGTATAAATCCATATAAAAGTCAAGCAGTTATGTTTCATGAACAAGTATTAGAATTTCATCCAAAACGTGCTAATTTCTTGCCTCCAGGAGATTATTGTATATTTTATCCTGGCTTCAATGAACCGTTAATTTCTATTCGTAGTGAAGCTCATAGAATAGGTTTTGAAGATTTATGTTTATTACAACAACTTGAAGACATTGATAACAACAAGAAAAACCGTATTGTGTCACAAGTATTTAGAGGATTTTCAGACTATGAAAAATCTGTAATAAAATATAGAGAAGCTAAAAAAATACTATTAGAAAGTTTGTTGTAAACATTAAATAAGTTTGTAGATTAATATATTAACCTACAAACTTTTTATTATAATAATACATATATCTAACAAACAGCAAAAAGGTTTCCAAGCCCTCCATCTATAATAAAAGAATATTTATATATTGAATTTCCTATTTCTTCAAGATTTAGAATTTCAACTTTACCATTTTCATTATTAATCTTATATAGTTTTTCTATATTTTTAAAATATATATCTATTTCCTGTTTATTATCTTTACTCCCTCCTCTTATAGCATCTGCTAATCCATTTACAATCATAAAATACTTTGAATTACTTACTAACAATTCTTTTTCTTCTTCTTGTAAACCTTTCAAAGGTTCAAAATAACCAATTAAAATATCACCAGGCAATCTATTATTATTAAATTCTAAATTTTTAACATCTATTTTATAAAAATATTCTTCTAACTCCCAATTAATTGGTTGTATAGTCTTTGGTAATTTATTTTTACATATTAGATTATTTTCTGTATGATAGCCTTCAATAACTTTTACATTAGTACTAGTCAATCTAACCAAGTGAGGGCTAAGATTATTTATATTTTTACATATTTTTGCGCAGTAGTAAAAAGAATTAGTTTTATTTCCTTCCCTATCAAATAAGATAAAGGTTTCTGGATCATATTCCCATCTAAAATAATTAAGCCATTTCGCACCCATAGCTATGCTAATAAATGCTACCAAATTTATTTGGGACTCTGTAATAAGGTAATCTCCTGCTAAAGCACCTCTTTCACCAGTTCTAAAACCTTGCAAATACTGTCCAAAAGGTATAGGTGATAGTCCTGTTCCATCATGTCCTTCTAAAGCAATCATTCGTATATCATTTGTCGAATCAACAATTGTATTAAACTCATTACCTTGAGCATTTTTGTGATAATAATAAGTATCAAAAGTCAGCATATCAGGTTTTGCTTTTCTTACAAAATACCTTAATTGATGCTCAGTCCATTGCATTTTATATATATTATTATGAACTATTACATCTTTATACAGTCTTTTTGATATTTCAAACCATTGTTTAAAAATATCTACTCGCTCTTCTGAATAATATTCTTCATCACCAAAACAGATAGAAATTAGATTTTTAATATTTTGTTGTTGAATATCACTTAAAAAGTGTTCATTTTTTTTAGGTGCTTCAATAGGAGTTCCCCACATTGTATTTCCATAAGGTGCAGCTGCCATAGACCATTTTACATTAGGAAAATTCCTGTGAAATGATTCGTTATACATTGGAATATCATAGTATGTAACCCCTGTAAATCCACAATCCTTCCACTCTTCTTTAGTTGGAAATCTTCCTTTCATATTAGTTCTAATCCATACTAACGTTTGAATACCCTGATCTAATAATATTTTTTGTCCTTTTGAAAGAGTTTCTTGTTTAGAGCTATATGTTTCACTATACTTATTAGAAATTTCTTCATTATTTAATTCTCGTAATATTATATCTATCTGTCTTAAACATCCATTCATACCAGTTCCTATTCTGTACATTGGACAATTAAAATTAACTTTTATGCTTTCTTCATATATACCATTAATATATAATTTTACTTCTTCTTTCTTACCAACTAGTGATATAAATATCCACTCACCTAAAGGTATTAACGCATTAAAAGAATACGTACCTTCTCCAAACTTATGAAGTACTATTTGATATTTTTCTTCGGTTTGATGTAATAATATAGCATTTTTATGTGAAGCTATTAAATTCGTTGTTATATTACTTAATACTTCCCCTACTTCTCCATCAAATTGACTAATACTTGAAATATCTCCATCATAATATTCAGGTTTATCTATATACTTTACCTTTAACCACATTGATAAAGTCCAATCTGTTAAAATATCTTGCATATTCAAATGAATATAATCATATCTATTTTCAAAAATTAATCCCTCATCTTTATTCCATTTTGTGCCATTAATATTATAGTAATGATCGTAATTTAAATCTTTATTATAATCATAAGGGGTCTTAACATCAAATTTTAAACTTACTATACTATTATTCTTCATTATTTAGTTTCCTTTCAGAGTATAAGCTATTTAGGTAATTGCGAAACTAAGGATTTTAATTCTTTACATACAATATGTAGTTCTTATTATAAGCGAGAACCCAACATATTGTATTAAAGAATCAACTTAATGTAGTTTCGCAATTACTTATATAAGCTATTTGAGTAATTGAAAAACTACATTGCCTAAAAGCCTATTGATTTGTTATATATCAAAAACCTTTCTTTTCAGAAAGGTTTTTGAATTACTACTAATTATTTTTATCAGTTATTTTTTTACCCATTCATCAAGTGCTTTTTGGTAAATATCCATTAATTCTTCAATCTTCATCTTTTTAAGTTGGTTTTGGTAATCATCCCATTGTTTATCAATACCACCTTGCATAATCCACTCTGCTTCTTTATTTTTACAGAATTGAGAAATATCTGTATAATAAGTAGATATAAAATCCTCTTCTTCTTTAGAAAATACCAATGGAATGTTTCCAGCTCTTTTGCTATCAAGAACATATTGATCTCCAACTGGTCTAACAGCTTCAAGAATCTCTAGTTTAACTTTATCATCTTTACTTAAAACTACATTATTATTATACCATTCACTATAAACGCCCATTATTGGCAATATAAAGGAATAGTCACAATTCTTTTTATCTGTACCTTCAATACGTTCTATTTTTCCTTCAGAATTTTTCTTCCAAAGTATTCCTTCTGGTCCACCATTCCACATAAATGATGTTTCAGATTCTGCAATACCGTCTATCCATCGCATTATTTCTTTTGCATATTTAGTATCTGCACTCATATAATTATTTGTAAATATACCTGCCCCTACTGGTACAAAATGATGTTTACCTTTTGGCCCCTCTAATGGTTCTACCATTACGTAATCCATATCTTTTATTTCTTTATTTCCTGGGTTAATAGGTGTATATCCATTAGAAGCTCCTACAATTATAGTCTCTCTTTCAACTACAGGTGATATTTTTGATAAGTATTTATCATGATCTTGAGTAAAGGCTTCTTGATCTAACAATCCTTCTTTATATAGCTTATGGAAATATTTAATTGCATCTTTATATTCCGGTTGCATAACAGAAGCAACTATTTCTTTTTGGTCTTTTGCATAAAATGGGCCAAAAGCTGAACTAGTTATTCCCCAAGGTCCAAATAGAGAACAGATTCCATATAAGTCATTATCCCATAATAAACTTAGTGGGATTTCATCTTCTTTTCCATTACCATTAGGATCTTCATCTTTAAATGCTTTTAAAACGCTATAAAATTCATCCATATTAGTTGGCATATCTAAATTAAGCTTATTTAACCATTTTCTATTAATATATGTACTTCCTCTTAACATTTCTCCAGGTGACATATACATACTTGGAATGATATACATATTACCATCACTTGCTGTACATAGTTTCTCTGCAATTGGTTCTTTTTCAAACATTTTTTGAACGTTAGGTGCATACTTTTTAATTAAGTCTTGAACTGGTAATAATTGTCCATCTTTACCTAATTCATTTATTTTGTCATAATCTAGAAATAAGAATAAATCTGGAAAACTATCTCCGCCTGCAAATATTAAATTTAATTGTTCTGGAGATGTAATATGTTGCCATTCACAGTGAATATTAGTTAATTTTTCATATTCTTTTGGAGTCTGTAATGTTTCATAGTTCTCTGAATTCCACCAATCGATTGCTGCAATTTTAATTGTTATGGGTTCTTTTACAATTGGAAATCCTTCTAAATACATATTACCTTCCATAGCTCGTTTATCTTTCTCAGTATCTTTATCACTATTAGTTTCAGCATTTGAGTCATTTACAGGTTCATTATTTTTGTTCGTTTTTGTTGCACCCCCACATCCAACTAAACTCAACATTAATACAATTGTTAACAGTAAACTTATAGCTTTTTTCATAACTAAAACCTCCCTTTTTTTATATGATTAACCATTAAGGTATAATCCTTTTCAATATAAACTTAGCCTTTTACAGAACCTATCATTACACCTTGAACAAAATATTTTTGTACAAAGGGGTAAATAATTAAAATTGGAAGTGAAGCAATAATTATTACTCCATATTTTAACGATTGTGCTATTTTTTGTTGTTCTTCAATTGCATCTCTAGAACCCTGAGGCATAAGTGCAATTATTGCATTTGCTTTTAAGAGAATATTTTTTAATACCAATTGCAACGGGAATAATTCCTTATTTCGCAAAAATATAAGTGCATTAAAATATGAGTTCCAATGTCCTACAGCATAGAAAAGTCCAACAACTGCAACTATAGCCTTTGAAATAGGCAAAATAATAGATATAAAACATCTTAGATCATCACAGCCATCTATCTTTGCAGCATCAATAAGTTCCTGTGGTACTGTTGTTTGAAAAAATGTTTTTGCTATTATAAGATTATAAACTGACAATGCATTAATTAATATCATAATCATAAACGTATTATATAAATGTAACTTTCTAACTAATAAATAAGTAGGTACTAGACCACCTTTAAAAAACATTGTTAGTGTAAACAAAAGCATTATTATTTTTCTTCCCTTTAACTTATTTCTAGATAGAGCATATGCGGCTGGTAATGTAATAATTAAATTAAGAGCTGTACCTATTCCCATATATAATAAGGAATTTCTATAACCAGTCCATATAGTCGAACTTCGAAATATTGTTTTATATCCTCTTAAATTAAAACCTTTAATTCTAAATATAACATCTCCATTACTGATAGCATTAGGTTCACTCAAAGATGCTATTATAACAAAGTATAATGGATAAGCTACTAAAATAAATACAATTATTAATAATAAATAACTAAATATATAATAAATTTTATCTTGTATTATTATATTAGAACTTTTTTTCTTACAACTTATCATAGATATCCTCCTCTTAGAATAAAGATGCATCTGAATATTTTCTTGATATTTTATTTACAGTAATTAATAAAATACAATTAACGATACCATTGAATAAATCAACTGCAGTTCCTACTTCGAAATTTGATTTTAGAATACCTATTTTATATACATATGTGCTTATAATTTCTGAGATATGTAAATTAGAGCTGTTTTGCATTAGATATACTTTCTCAAATCCAACACTTAAAGTCTGTCCTACCGCAAGAATTAGTAGTATTATAGCTGTTGGTCTAATACTTGGTAAATCAATATAACGTATTCTCTGAAAAAGTGTTGCTCCATCAACAATAGCAGCCTCATAATATGTTGGATCTACACTTGATAATGCCGCAATATATATAACACTACTCCATCCAAGTGTCTGCCAAACACCAGACCATACATAAATATGTCTAAAATATTGTGGTTTACCCATAAAAAAGATAGATTCTTTCCCTACATTATTTAATAAAATATTAACTATTCCTGTATCTGGTGCTAATAATATGTTTATCATGCCAACTATTACAACTGTGGATATGAAATAGGGTGCATATGTAGTCATTTGTACTAATTTCTTAAATTTTTTACTAGGTAAATGATGTAATAATATAGCAAGTATTATAGGTAAAGGGAATTCAGCTATTATTTTATATAAACTTAATATTAACGTGTTTTTAATTATTAATTTAGAAGAATAACTATTAAAAAATATTTTAAAATTCTTTAAGCCAACCCATTCACTATGCAATATTCCTAATTTAGGTTTATAATCTTTAAACGCAACTAATATCCCATACATAGGAGCATATAAAAATACTAAAACATATATTATTGCTGGAAGTATAAATAAATATAATTGATAGTCTTTCAATATTATTTTTGTGTTGTTTCTTTTTTTTCTAACCTTTTTTTTATTATTTCTTTTTTTAGTATTATTGACATCTTCATTGATTAATGTAGTAATTTGACTCATCTCCTTCTGTACAATTATTTTTATCAAATATTGCTTATAAATTTATTTTAATGTTTTATAGCATAAAGTAAATATGTGTATTTTACACAATACATCAGCTATTACTAGTCAATAAATTCACATCTATAAATATGTTAAATTTTATTAATTGGTTATATTTTATTATTTCTTATATACAGTCATAAATAATATATTTAAACTGTTATATAACATAATAACAAAATAAGGATTATTTATTTTATGTTTTATGTTATAATATATAAAAAAACTATATTATTATAAAACAAGGTGATTAATAATGCACAAAACAACGAATACTTTTAAATTTTACATACACTTTCTATTACCATATATGCTTCTTCTATTCATACCTATTTTTATAATTAGCTATACGAGTTATAAAAATTATAAAGAAGTATTAAATAGCGAAATTACTTCAAATCAATTTAATAAACTTAATATGATTAAATCTCAAGTAGATAACCAGTATTTATCAATTCGTAACACAGTTTATCAAATGTCTTCTAATGGACATTTAAATGATTATATTGATAAATACTCTAATCTAGATCGCTATAATATTATATCTTTATTAAATAGTTATAATTATAATCCTTTTATATCAGAGTTAATTATATACAAAAGAAACTCAGATAAAATTCTTAGTTCAGATTGCGAATATACAATCGATGAATTTATTAATACTTATTATAGATATAATGAATGGACCGAATATGAATTTAAACAATTTATTAATAACCTTAAAAAGGATAGCATTAGAAGTCCTGAGTATATTACAAAGTATAATTTAAACAAAAAAAAATACACTACTTTAGCATATTCTTTTCCAAAGTTCACAAAAAATATTTCTTCTACAATATTAGTTCTTATTGAAGAAAAAAAGTTCCAATCAATATATAATAAACATAAAAATGTAGAAAATGAAAATATAATAATTATGGATAATAATAGAAATATCGTTAGTTCTTATAATGATAATTTATCTAATAATGACTTAGAATTAATTTATGATAATAGCTTAAAGAATAATTCATTTATATCTATTAATAAGCAAAAATTTTCTATTACTTCTATTAACTCACAACCTACTGGTTTAACCTTTATTTCCTTATATCCTACATCTGTTTATATGGAAAAAATAAATACGGTACAACATAACTTAATATATAAAATTATTATTATGATTTTATTTGGTAGCTTTATTATAATATTACTAATTAAAAAACGTTATACTCCTATATTTAATATATACAATTTAATCAATACTTCTGATGTCTCATCAAATTACTTAAAAAAAATAGAAAAAGCAATAACAAAATTATCAAAAGAAAACGTAAATTTAAATAAAAAAATAGAAAACGAAACTCAATCAATTAAAAATAGCTATTTGCAGCGTTTACTTGTTGGAGATTTTAAAAACATACATGAGTTTAATCAAAACGCAAAAGATTACTCTATTCATTTCATAACTAATAAACTATTTATTATTATAATCCACATGAACAATAAAGATGAAGATTTAAATAATCTAAATAATATTAAAAGATTAATTGAAATATATATTCAAGATAAGTTAAACGCCTATTTAATTGACAATAATTTTGATAATAATTATTTTGTTTTCATATCCTCTTCCACTGATAAAAAATTACTAGAAATACATTTAGAAAAAACAAAGGAATATATTAATGCAACATTTAATATGAACTGTACTATAGGTATAGGTAATGAATATTCTATTCTTGCTCAAATTAAGAATTCTTTAAATGAAGCTAAGACAGCTATAGAATATGATTATGTTAAAGGTAAAAACAAAATAATAAATTATAATGATATTAGTTATACTAGTAGTAATATTAATTGGTATCCTATAAAATTATTTGAAGATATTAATAATGCTATTTATATTAAAGATATAAAAGAAATACATAAAGCTATAGATATATTTCATTATAATATTAAAAATAATAATCTCTCCTTGCCTATAGTAAAATGCTTATGCTATGAGTTAATTAATATTATAACTAAACAAATATATGAAATTAATATTTACGAACAAATAAATAAACATTATAAAATTAATATAATGACTTTATTAAGGTGTGAAAACATAGAGGAATTAATATCTAACGTAAAAAATATTTGCACCTATATGTGTGAAGATATGATTATATCACCAGAACATAAAAATGCAAATATGAAAGAAAAGTTTTTAAGATATATACAAGAAAATTGCTTTTCATGTGATTTTTCAATAAAAGATATTAGTGATTATTTCAACATATCTCAATCATCATTAAGTCAACAGTTTAAACATTGTACTGGAAATACAGTCTCTCATTATGTAGATAATTTAAGAATAGAAAAATCAAAGGCCCTTTTAAAAACTACCAAGTTACCTATTAAAGATATTATTGTGCAGATAGGATATTATGATAGTTCAAGTTTTACAAGAAAATTTAAGCAAATGGTTGGTATGACTCCTGGTAAATACCGTTCTTTGTATAAAAAATAAAAAAGGGCTGTTTAACTATTATAACAGCGCCTAATTTTATATAAATTTATTCTTTTTATGCTTTTATAACTTTTGTATACTTACATATTTGATCATAGTCTTCATCTTCAATGTAACTATCAGTTATAATCATATCAAAATCAGAAATATTTGCAAATTTTGTAAAAGATTTTCTTCCAAACTTACTACTATCACAAACTAAGTATTTTTCTCTAGCACATGAAATCATATTTTCCTTAATAGCTGCTTGATTTGTGTCAGGAGTATAAAGTCCAGTTTCAATATCAATACCATTAGTAGCAATAAATGCTTTATCAACTGATATTTCAGATAGAAATTTATTGGCAAATGGACCTAGCGTACAGTGAAATCCCTTTCTTAACATTCCTCCCACTAAAATAACATTTAGTCCCGTTACTTCCTCAAGTTCTAAAGCTATTTCAATATCATTAGTAATAATAGTAACATTTCTTTTATCTTTTAATAATGTTGCTAATTGATACGTTGTAGTGCCTGTATCCATTAATATAATATCATCATCTTGGATTAATTCTAATGCTTCTTGAGCTATTAAATATTTAGAATTAATATTTTTAATTTTCTTTTGCTCAGTATTAAGCTCAAGTCCAGAATTTTGAATACTTATAGCCCCACCATGAGTTCTTATTAACCTACCGGATTTTTCTAATTCATTTAAATCATTTCTAATAGTAGCCGCAGATACATTAAATAATTTACTCATTTCAGGCACATAAATTTTTTCATGTTCGTTAACCATTTTTATAATTTGTTCTTTTCTTTCTTCTGCAAACATAGGTTTTGTTGTACTCAATTTATTCCCCCCTTTCAGTTCATTTATGGTAATTCATTTTTCTCTAGCCCTTCATTAAATTATTTTAACAGTTTTCATTTATTTTTCAAGTTTTCATGCTTATTTTTTTATATTATAGATAAATCTAGTAAATGATATGGAGACATATCATTTACGCTTAGGAAACTTACCTAAGGAAACCAAACTCAACTTTCCCACCTTTAATTTAATGCAGATAAATTAAGCGTTATAGGTTTGGTTTGCATAATAATTAATATATATTCTCAAGAGCTTTTAAATTACTAATATATTTTTGATAATGTTTGTTATATATTATATTATGGGCTATATTTTTACTTATTGGTTCTTTAATAGATATAAACCGTTTAATGGTACTTTCAATATCTTTATAAATTCCAACTCCATACCCTGCAATAACCGCACAAGCTAATGTTGCAGCATCTGGTCTATCCATAGGAATATAATCACAGTCTAATACACTAGCTTTTATTTCATTAAAAAGAGTGCTTTTGGCGCCTCCACCAACACCAAAAATAGTATTTAGATTAGTAAGGTTATTTAAGCTTCTTAGGGTGTTGGTATAAAATTTATATTCATAAGCAATAGATTCCATAATTGATCTAAATAAATATCCTCTTGTATGTGACCAATTCATATGTAACCATGAGCCTCTGATTTTTGGGTTATTTGGACATGTTCTACCAGAAAAATGTGGAATGAATAATAGTCCTTCTGAACCTGCTGGAACTAATGATGCTTCTTCATTTAAATCATCAAATGTTAAACCAACTTGGTTGATAATACTATCTTTATACCAAGCTAAACATTGACCGCCTCCTCCAACATATGCTAATGGTGTCCATAAGCCCTCAATAATTGATCTTGCAAAAATTAATGTTTTATTTTGTGTATCGGGTAAATATTTATCAGTACAACACGCAAACACTGAAGCAGTACCTGCAATATCCACAGCCATAGAAGTATGAATACCTCCTGCACCAAGTATTGTTGCCGCTGTGTCCCCACACCCAGCTATTATTTTTGTTCCTTCAGCAAGTAAAGAATCTTGAGAAGCTTTTTGTGACACTTCACCAACAATATCCCAAGGATTACATATTTTTGGCATTTTATCAATGTTTACATCAAAATAGTTTAATAACTCTTTAGACCATTCTTTTTTATTAACATCCCCAAAACCAGAGAAATGCAAATAAGTATAATCGATATAAGCATCTTCACATTTCATATCAACTAATTTTCCTGCGATATATGTTGTCAACATTATAAATTTTTTTATTTTTTTATATTCCTTAGGTTTTTTATTTTTTCTCCATATAATTTTAGGTCCATGTGCATAACTAATTGGAGCTCCTGTTATTTCAATTACCTTTTCTTCACCAAATGAACGTATTTCATCCATATAGGCTTCACAACGATTATCCAGCCAAGAATCATAATTCCCAACAGGATTAAAATATTCATCAATTCCCATAACCCCAGCCATTTGTCCATCCATACCAACTGCAAGAATATCTTTTGGATTTATATTAGAGTGTTCAATAGTTTTTCTAATTCCTTGAATTACTGATTGATATATATTTTCTGGATCTTGTTCAATTCCTCCATCATCCAAATAGATTAATTTAGAGGATACAAATGTTTCCATAATATTTTTACCATCTTCTCCGAATAAAACTACTTTTGTTCCCTGTGTTCCAATATCTACACCTAATAAGTATTTTGACTTCATTTCTTTGCCTCCAAATATACTATCCAAATTTTATTAATAGAATAGAAACACTGATGCATTTATATTTTATAGTTTCCTTTATTTTTCTGGAAACCTTAATGCATCAGTATTTTCCTACATTTCATCAACTTTTTGCCATGTTCTTGTTTCTGTAGATTTTAAAACTGCATCTAGTACTTGATTTCCTTTCCATCCATCATAGAAATTAGGTGTTACTTGTTTATTTTCTTTTATAGCTCTAAAAAAGTCTGCAAATTCATTAACAAAAGTATTTTCATAACCAATAATATGTCCTGGTGGCCACCAGTTTGCAATATACGGATGGCAATCTTCTGTTACCATTATAGATTTAAATCCTTGAACTTCTTGAGGATCTTCAGCATTCCAATATTGTAAGCGATTCATATCTTCAAATTCAAAAATAAGCGTTCCCTTTTCACCATTTATTTCAATTCTATTATAATTTTTTCTTCCTCCTGCAAACCGAGTAGCTTCAAAAGTTCCTAAACTACCTGATTTGAATTTTGCCAAAAAGGAACAAGCATCTTCTACTGTTACATCTATCATTTCAACTTCATCATTGCTACCATCAGCTTTTAACATTGAACTTAATTCTCTTTCAACAACTGGTGATGGTCTTTTTTTGATGAAAGTTTCTTTCATTCCAACTACTTCATCTATCTCATCACCTGTCATGAATCTAGCTAAATCAATTATATGTGCATTAAGATCTCCATGAGGTCCTGATCCTGCGATATCTTTATTTAACTTCCAAATAGCAGGGAAAGCAGGATCCATTATCCAGTCTTGTAGATAGACAGCTCTTACATGATATATTTTACCTAATTTATTTTCTGCAATCATTTTCTTAGCTAATGCAGCCGCAGGACATCTTCGATAATTATGTCCTAACATATTAATAACTCCTGCTTTTTCTGCTTCTTCCATCATTTCTTTTGATTCTTGTGCATTCATAGATAATGGTTTTTCACAAAAAACGTGTTTACCAGCTTTTATTGCTGCAAGAGCAATTTCTTTATGATTAATTGTTGGTGTTGCGATATCAACTATATCTATATCTTCTCTATTGATAACGTCACGCCAATCTGTGCAATATTCTTCCCATCCAAAATCTTCTGCGGCTTGCTTTACTAAATGTTCTGTCCTACCACATATTACTTTTTTTACAGGTTCAATGCCATCTTTGAAGAAAAAAGGTGCTGCATCTATTCCAAAACTATGAGCTTTTCCCATAAACTTATACCCAATCAAAGCTATATTAAGTTTCATTGTAAACCTCCTACCAATATAAATTTAATATACAATTAGATATATCTATACAAGATATAATATTTTAATAAATATCTTGTATAGAAGTATATCCTTTTTACCTAAAGTTAATATCAGTCTTTATCAGCAACATTTTTCAAAGAAGCGTTCATTACTGCCTCAACAACCACAATTTGTAGATCTTCAGCCCCAATATTCTTAAAAGTATGTTTGCTTCCACTTTTTGTTAAACAGATAGACCCAGGTTTCATAATATGTTTATCTCCATCTACAGTCATTTCACCTGTTCCTGATATTACAAGATAAAATTCTTCATTTTGGTTATGTGGATGTAATCCAATAGAAGTACCTTCTGGTAAAGTTGTTACATGAACAAAGTTAACAAGTGTTTCAAAATCTTCTGGAAATCCAGGTACAGGTAACGCTGGTTCATAACCTAGCATTTGACGAACATATATATATCCTTCACCACCATGGCATCCTTCTACTGGGTAATTAACTATTTCATTTTTGTGTCTTACTACATATGACATAATAACATCTCCTTTAAGTATATTTATTAATTAATAATTAATAGCTTGAATCTTCATCATAGAATTTTTCAACATTATCTGCTGTAACAGCAGATGCATTTAAAATTATTTGTCTTGGAACCTCTTTTTCAAGAGTGTCTGATAAGCCTTCACCTTTGGCTAATCTCTTTGCTACTCTGACTGCAGAACCACCCATTGTAGGTGAATACGTAAATGAAGCTCTTATTAATTTATTATCACCTAACATTTCTTCGTAAACACCTTTGTTACCACCTGCTCCTGTAAGAAACATTTCGTCTTGTCTACCTGCATTTTCTACTGCAAGTTTAATTCCTAATGTTTGTTCATCATCATGAGAATATACAGCATCAATAGATGATTGTGCTTGCAATATATCTTCCATAGCTTTTAGCGATACTTCTCTTGAGAAATTTCCTGTTGCTTTTGCTACCACATTAATATCTGGATAATGTTTTTTTATTGTCTCATTAAATCCATCTGATCTTAGCTGTACTATTTCACAAGGTACACCTAACATTTCTACGACGTCACCTTTTCCACCTAATTCCTTTGCAATATAGTGTGCAGCTGCTCTACCAATACCATAATTATCTCCTGCCAAGAAACTAGTATATTTATCGCTAGCAATTCCTCTATCTAATACTAATAATGGAATACCTAAATCATATACTCTTTCACATATAGGAGTTAGAGGTGCAGATTCAAGAGGCAATACTACCATAGCATCAAGTTCATCTTGTAATAAATCTTCAATAGCTGCAACTTGAGCAGCTGGATTTTCTGATACTACTATTTTAATATCATATTCTTCAGAGTCTTTAGCTGCTTCTTTCTTTGCATAATCAATAATAGCACCTACCCACTGATTTGCTGGTGAAGGAAGTGATACACCAATTTTATATTTTCTATCCACCTTAACATCTTTTGTATCTTTTGATTGTTCAGTTTTATTGGTTTCCTGACTTTTTGTATCTTTTTCGTTATTACTTGAATTACACCCTATTAATGATACTGTCATTACCATTACTAATATTAACCCTATAAACTTTTTCATTGTCCTTATCTCCTTTTATATTTTATTTTTTATTAAGTAATTGCAAAACTACATTCAGTTGATTTTTTAATACAATATGTTGGGTTCCAGTTTCTAATAAGAACTACATATTGTATGTAAAGAATTATAATTCCTAGTTTTGCAATTACCTATTTATTTTTTTAGTAATTGTAAAAATATCTTGCTGATTTATTAATACAATTACAATGAATCCTTGTACAATAATTATTTTTCTTTTCTCTGCATAAGCACTGCTACTAGAATAATTAAACCCTTAACTGCTCCGTTTAGATATGGAGAGATTCCTAATAAATTCATAATGTTACTAATGATACCTAGTATTAGCATACCAACAATAGTACCTGATATCTTACCTTTACCCCCATTTAAAGATGTACCACCTATTATTACTGCTGTAATTGCATCTAATTCATAGAGTACACCCGATGATGATGATGATACAGATGCAAGTCTTGCAGATTCTATCATTGATGCTAGACCAATACAAAAACCTATAACCATATAAGTAGCAATCTTTATTCTATCTACTCTTATTCCAGAATAAACTGCTGTCTTTTCATTTCCACCAATAGCATATATATATGTACCAAATTTTGTGTTATTAAGGATAAAATGAGCTATAATAGCTACTAAAGCAAATATAATTACCGGAATGGGAACAACACCTAATTTACCATTACCTATTCTAGTAAATGTTGCATTATTTTTACCAATTAGTGTAGCACCATTTGCAAAATGTATTAGTAATGATCTTGCCATTGTACTTATTGCTAAAGTAACTATAAATGGTGCCAATTTTGCTTTGGAAATAAAAATACCATTGATAGTACCTACTGTTATCCCTGCAATACAACCAGCAATAATACATAAAATGATAGGTAATCCTTGTGATTGCATCAATATAATAACCCCTCCACTTAATGCAAGAACAGACCCAGCTGATAAATCAATACCTCCTCCAATAATTACAAATGTCATTCCAATTGCAATTAATCCAACAATTGAAGTTTGCCTTAAAACATTCATTATATTAGTAACTTGAAAAAATTTATCACTTGCAATTGCTGCAAAAACCACCAATACAACTAACGCAAAAATAGAACTATTTTCATGCCATAATTTGCTGATATAATTTGTCTTAATTTTGTTTGTTTTTTTATCACTCACCTGCAATTACTCCTTCTCTCAGTTTTTATTACTCCCCTATTCCAGTTGCAAGAATCATTATATTTTCTTCGCAAATTTCGTCACCAATAATTTCTCCTTTAATTTCTCCTTCGTGCATTACAAGAACTCTTTGTGATATAGCTAAAATTTCTGTTAAATCAGATGAAATAACAATAATAGATTTTCCTTCTTCAGATAATCTATTTATTATGTCATATATTTCTTTTCTAGCTCCTATATCAACACCTCTAGTTGGCTCATCTAATATTAGTATTTTTGAACTTACTGCTATCCACTTACTTAATACTATTTTTTGTTGATTCCCTCCACTTAAATTCTTGATTTTTTGTGTTGTATTTTGGCATTTTACTTTAAATACATCAATCATATTTTTTGCTAATATTTCTTCTTTTTTTCTATTATTAAATATATTTTTATTTTTCAGCATACTCACAATATTAGCATTATCTCTAATATTTCTATCTAAAAATAACCCTGAACCTTTTCTGTCTTCTGTAGCAAAACCTATTCTGTATTTAATTGCATCTATAGGTGACTTAATATTTACTGGTTGATCGTATACTAGTATTTCGCCTTTTTTTGCTTTTCTTATTCCAAATATTACTTCTGCCAATTCAGAGCGTCCTGCGCCAACTAATCCAGATATTCCTAGTATTTCACCTTCTTTTAATTTAACACTAATATCCTTTAAGAAATCATCTGAAACATTTCGTACTTCTAGAACGGTCTTTCCTGAACCTGTATAAATCATTTGATTTAACTCTTCAATTTCTCTTCCTACCATCAATTCTGCAATATCTTTTTCTGAAACTTCATTAACTGTTTTGGTAGTTATAAAGGTACCATCTCTTAGAATTGTAACTCTATCACATATTTCTTTTATTTCTTTTAATCTATGAGAAATATAGACGATAGCTACTCCGTTTTTTTTAAGTTGTCTAATTAGTTTAAATAGCATATTTGTCTCATTAACTGTTAGAACAGCTGTTGGTTCATCCATAATAATAAGATCTGCGTTATAGGATAATGATTTTGCAATTTCTACTATTTGTTTCTTAGCTATGCCTAAATCTTTAACTTTAGATGTTGGATCAATTTCTTCTAATGATTGTAGAAGTTCCTTAGCATCTTGATTCATTTTTTTAAAATCAATTAACCCATTTTTCTTTGGTTCTCGGCATAAATAAATATTTTGTGCTACAGTCATTTCATCTAATAAATTAAGCTCTTGATGGATCATTGAAATACCTTTATTTTGTATTTCTAAAGGAGAAAAATGTTCAATATTTTCCCCTTTATATAAAATTTCACCTTCAAATTTATTATATATGCCTGTTAATATCTTCATAAGTGTTGATTTTCCTGCTCCATTTTCGCCACAAATGGCTATACATTCCCCTTTTGTAACGTCAAAATTAACACCATGTAGAACTTCAACCCCAAAGAAGCTTTTGTGAATTTTTTTCATCTCTAATATTGTTTCCAATTCACATCCTCCTTAATTTTCAGTAATGCATATTTAGCATTGTTCTATATCCATACCCAATAATTTTGTTATATAATATATATCCTTACCTATTTTACCTTTAGCTAAAATAGCATGGTGAGAATATAGTTTATTCATCATTTTATATCCATCATTAATACGAATTATGCCACCATTTCTACAGTCAGAAGATGGATATTGTTCATAACCCTTTAACTCTCCTTCAATAACTAACATTTTATCAAGTGAAGGATGAAGTTGTACTAATGTTACATCGCCTTCTTCCATACGTCCATCTATTGCAATTGCATTTTCATCTACAATACCTAAAACTTTTTCTTTTAATGTCCAGCAACTTGAGAAACATCTAGGGATTAGGCCCAAATAGCCACAATGAGCAACTAAAATATGATTTTCTGGATCTTCTACTTGTGGAAATGCATCTATTTTTTCATGCTTTAAAGCTGCCATTCCCATTAAAAATGGATATAAATTAGTCATCATTAATGGTGCACCTAATGATTTATAGATAATGTATTTTGTTAGCAATGACATTGTATCTGCTTCACATGCCCACATCAATTCTTTTTCTTCAAACAATAAATTCCAAGCTAAACAAGGTGTTGTATCCGAATAAAAAGATTCATTTAAACAGTTTATTCCAGCCCCAATAATACTACTGTCTTTTTCTACTTCTTCTTTTATAACAAGGTACATTTTCATTGCACTTAATAATCCTTTTTGACAGACACCTTCTATTTTGAATTTTTTTGTCCTATAAGCTTCAAGTGCTTCTATATCGGATACTTTTTTTGCTTTTTCTCCCAATGCTTTAAAGCTTTTCTTTATAACTGTAATTCCAAACTTATCAAGCATAGTTTTTGAACATTCATCTTCCCACCAATAAAAACGTTTAAATATACTCGCTTGCATCCCTTCTCCCGGATCATCTTGAAATACTAAAAACTTTGACCCATTAAGACTTCTTTTCATGGCTAAAGTTTTACATAATTTCTTAGTCAACTCAAGATTATATGGAGCATATGTATTAAGTCCATTGGCTTTTAGATAAGTAACAATTTCCCAATCCCACATTGCAACTGTACCAAATTCAGATGTTACTGCTAATATAGGTAAATCAATTTTTTTTAGATTATTAATTTGTTTATAAGCTTCTCCTATTAACTGAGGAAATATTACAGCATCAACATTTGGTAACTCTTCTCCTACTGCAATTGGACATTCAAATTCAGCTACATCTGCTAACATTATCTTTAGAGATTCTAGTTGAGTATCAAATTCTTCATCTCTACCTTCCTTAAAAAATAATGGAACTAATTTTGCTTTCATCTAAAACCCCTCCTATTTATTTTGCAACACAAGCAATTTTTAAATTTTACATTAATTAATAGTTTAGTAATAAAGGGAATTTCAAAACTAATTAAGAATATTATGAATATTTAATTGAAAATAATTACGTTTTTTAAACCTGTAGCATTTCGTGAAGATTTTATTGCTTCTTGAATATCTTTTAGTTCATATCTATTTGATATAAGAGATTTGACATCAACTAATCCTTCTGCAATAAATTGAAGGGTTTTATTAAACATTGCAACACTTGCTTTTGTACTTCCTGTAACAACTAACTCTTTATAATGAATTGTATTTGTATTTAATATTACTTTTTCCTTATCTTTTGGTAATCCTCCAAAAAAGTTAACTCGTCCTTCCATTGCCATTAACTTAAGAGCAATTTGTTGAGTTACTGGTGCTGGATTAGCTGTTATACAGACATCTAGTCCTTTTTCTTTTGTAATATTCATTACAGCTTCCTCAAGATTATTACTATGTATTCCAATAAAACTATTGTCAACCTTTTGACATATCTCTATTCTTTCTTTAGATAAATCATTAATCATAATATTAGCTGCACCAGCCATTTTTGCTAGCTTTGCATGCATAATCCCAATAGGTCCAGCACCAATAATTAATACGTTATCACCTGGAAATATTCCTACTTTTTGAAATGCATTATAAACACAAGATAAAGGTTCATTTAATGCGGCTTCTTCTGTAGAAACTCGCTCATCTAGAGGAATAACATTTCCTTGTCTTACAGCAGGTTCAGGAATTTTAACATATTCTGCAAAAGCACCATCAATATTAATTCCAGGAGCTTGGAAGAATTCTTGACATAAATGACCTTTGCCAGAAGTACAAAATTCACATACGCCACATCCCATATTTGGTGCTACAGCAACTATCATTCCTTCTTTATATGATGTTACGTTTTTACCAACTTTCTCAATAACCCCTGCAAATTCATGACCTATGATTCTTGGATTATCTTCTGAAATGTCTTTATAACCATTCATATACATTCTTATATCAGTACCACATATTGCGGCACTTTTTACTTTTAACAATATTTCATTATCATTAATTTCTGGTATGGCTACTTGTTCAAGTCGTATATCTTGTTTTCCATACATTCTAGCTGCTAACATCGTATCCATATTCTACCTCCATCATATCTATACTTTATCAAGTTCAATAACTTTTTTTGTTCTAATTGATTGCATTCCTGCTTCAACTATTTTTACTGCCATTTTCCCATCATGTCCTGTCACTTTTGGTTCTTTATCATTAATAATGCAGTCTATAAAGCTAATATCTTCTGCTGTATATGCATCTTTAAATAAGTTCATCCAACTATTGACTACTTTTCTTTTCTTTCCATTATTTAAACTACATGTAACTGTATTATTAGCATTAGTACCACCGATAAATATACATCCCTCTGTTCCAAGTACTTCTGCTCTAGCATCATATCCATATCTAACAGATGTAGCTCCATCCATTAATCCTTGTACCCCATTTTCAAATTCAATAGCCATAATTACATTATCATAATAGTCTGGATATTGTTCTTTAACATGAGGTGCTCTATAATTATTAGCCGTTCCATAAATAGTTTTAAATTCACTTCCAGCAAGCCATCTTAGAGCATCGATATCATGACTATTTACTTCAGCTAAAGGACCATTACTTTTTGAAATATCATACATCCATGGTTTTGGAATACTTGGACCTCTTGTCAATGATTTAACTAATACAACATCTCCTATTTCACCAGAATCAATTATTTCTTTGGCTTCCATAAAACCTTGATCAAATCTTCTCATAAATGCTATTTGAAGCTTTACATTATTTTCTTTTGCTGCTTCTATCATAACATCACATTCATTAACATTCATTGCCATTGGCTTTTCACACAATATATCTTTACCAGCGTTTGCAGCTGCAACTACAATTTCTTTATGATATTTTGTAGGAGAAGCTACAACAACAGCATCTATGTTTAAATCTTTTAATGCTTCTTTATAATCTAAATAATATGTAGATATTCCTAATTTCTCACAAGCTGCTTTTGCTGCTTCTTCAACCGGATCACATACAGCAATAATTTCTGCATTAGGAACTTTAGTATTAAAATTATTAGCATGAATCATACCTGCTCTTCCTGAACCAATTAAACAAATACCAATTTTTTTACTCATTATTGAGTCACCTCTTACAATTTATATTTTAATCTTGTTTTTTATTTTTGTCATTTTATGTCATATATTTTCATTTGCTTTCGATTTATTTGATTATACTATTATTTTTTTATGCTGTCAACAAAACATGTGCAATTATATTATTTTTTTCAAATTCTAGAAGTTATATTTGTGCAATACTAACAACGCAGTAAAAGAGATTAATTAACTCTTAAGTAATTTATTTTCTCATCTCAAAAGCTATTTGTTCACAGTGTTGCAATTTTTCTCCTGTTATATCAATATTAAATACTTCTGCTATAACTTGAGTCCATCCATGAATAAAATAAATCCATCCATCTTCAATAGTTAATTGATTTTCTTCTGATTGTTCTTTTGCTTGATCCATAAAAATAAGGTTGCCTCTATAGTTTAGCTCCCAAACTAAGCTGTTTTTTGGAAAACATGCTTTACCAGTTAATGGTGAACCAGGTCTATCTTTACCTAATCCTGTTGCATTGATAATTAATGAATAAGGTTTTATTTTACTTAAAAAAGCATCATTGTCCTCTGGTGTTGGCCCAAGCAAATACTCAAATTCTACTTTATCATTAATCCCATTAAGCTTTTTACTTGCAGCATCTAATCTTGGTTGACTTCTATTAGCAATAACAATCTTAGTTGGTACATCATCTCCATATTTTTCTTGTGTTAAATGAGAACTTATAGCTAAAGCACTTCCTCCCGCTCCCATAATAAATACTTCTCCTTTATTTTCTTTAAAGAAACCAGCTGGAATGAAGTTCTCCATAGTTAAACCACTAGAAATAGGATCTTTAGCATGTCCTCTTAATTTACCATTTCTTTTAGATATACAAGATAACTCTCTAAATTTTTGTGCATGAGGATCTAAATAATCAAATATGTCTTCTGTAGCTTCATATAAGTCTAATTTATGAGTTGTAACTAATGCACCTAAGGACAATTCATCGTTTTTAATAAAATTTACTACATCAATATAATCTTGAGGGTTTGCATGAATTTCAATATCAATTCCTTTAATAACAGCATTTTCTAATCCTAAGGCTTCTTTTGCCCATCTTGGAAATACTTTCATAATAGATGACTTTGTTGTTGTAACACCAATAAAATAAAAAGTTGGTTGTGTTGCCTTATTTGGTAATTTTACACTCATTTTCATTCTCCTTTATATATTCTTTGTTTTTAGTTTTGCAATACTTATTTTTTTGATAAAGCTTTAATTGGGTTTTTTATAAAAAAACTATCTAGTTGTTTATTTTTGAAGCCATTAACTTTTAAGTTTTCCATGAAGTGTTCTCTAATATAGCTAAGTCCAATAGTTCCATCATAACTTAATAATCTTGCTCTTGTAGTATCAAGACCTAGTAAAATATTATTTTCAAAACCTTTATCACACATTTCTTTTATAAAATTAATTTCTTCTTCATCACTATGATATTTAAACCTACCTATAGTATCATATTGCATATATATTCCTTTTTTAGCAACGCTAAGATTTTCTTTTAAATGCTCAATAGACCTGTCCATATGTGCAAGAATAATAGATTTAGCATCTACACCTATTTCTAATAGATAATTCACAATATTTTCTGCTGTATTTGCTTTTTCTATATGGCATTGAATAGAAACTCCAGTATTAATTGCAACATTAGCTGCCCCTAGTAAGTACTTTTTATACGTATTATCTAATCCTTGTACATCACAAGCTACTTTTATCATACCTGCTTTTGCATTAATTTGTTGTCTAGGATAATTCAAGTCACTATTGACAAACATACCATCTTCAATTTCTTTAGTCATTAATTCAGCAAAAAATTCTGTATTTACTTTAAATATCCAATGATCACTTGGATAAAATATCAATTTATGAAAGCCTGTAGAAGCAATAATATTAACTCTACTTTTCATAGATAAGTTCACAAGCTTTTGCGATGAACGACCACAACCAATAGGTTGTGCATCTACAATAGTTCTTCCACCATTACTATAATAATGTTTTAATTCTTCTAATGATTTATTATAATCATCAATACATAATACTTTATTGACTTTCTCTGAGTAACCTTTTTCAAGATATATATGTTCATGACATTGACAATGCCCAATATTAGATATATCTATATCCCCAAGAACAGTTCTAACATACATTTTTATCATCAACCTTATTTTATGTTTTCTCTTGCCTCTTTTATTTTTTTTATAAATAGCTTTCCAGTTTCAACAATTTTATTATAATCACCTGTTTTTGCACCTGCTGTTAAACTACTACCAGCTCCACAAGCCACAACCCCTGCATTAATCCAATCTTTTACATTATTTACGTCAACTCCACCAGTAGGCATCATCTTAACTTGTGGCATAGGCCCTTTGACTGCTTTTATAAATTTAGCACCAAGCATATCACCTGGGAACACTTTTATAATGTCTGCGCCACCTTCCATTGCTTCTACTATTTCTTTCATTGTCATGCAACCTGGCATATATGGTACACGATAACGATTACATAATTTAGCAGTCTTTTCACTATAACTAGAACTAACAATGTATTGTGCCCCACTTAGTATTGCAAGTCTAGCAGTTTCAGAATCTAATACTGTACCTGCACCTAAAATTATTTCATCTTCTGAATATGTTCTAGATAATTCTGATATAATCTCATGAGCCCCTGGAACTGTAAATGTAATTTCTATAGCGGCTACTCCACCTTCAATACATGCTTCTGTTATTTTCTTTGCTTTTTCTGCACTTTCTGCTCTAACAACTGCAACAAGACCTACCTCTGATATTTTCTTTATAACTGTTTCTTTATCCATCTTGATATCCTCCTGTCTTTTGATCTAATTACTTAAGTAATTGCAGAACTACATTCAGTTGATTCTTTAATACAATATGTTAGGTTCACGCTTTTAATAAGAGCTACAAATTGTATGCAAAGAATTATAATTCCTAGTTTTGCAATTACCTAGATCTATTACTTATAATGAATCGATTAAATTTTTTGTTGCCATTAAACTCATATTATCAATCGCTTCTTTTGTTGAAGCAGCACAATGAGACCCTATCACAATATTATTAAGCTGAGTAAATTTATCGTTAGCAGGTGGTTCTTGTTCAAAAACATCAATACCTGCTCCTAAGATTTTTTTATTATTTAATGCATCAAATAATGCATCTTCATTGATTACTCCGCCTCTTGCAGTATTTACTACTACGGCTGTATCTTTCATCATATCAAATTCGTTATAGCTAATTAAATCTTTAGTATCACTAGTTAAAGGTAAGTGCAAACTAATAAAATCCGCATTTTTATATATTGTTTCTAGATCAACATATTCTATATTATTTTCTTTCGCATATTTTTCGTCTTTATATAAATCATAAGCTAACACATTCATATTAAATCCTGAAGCTCTTTTTGCTACGCCTTTACCTATAGCACCTAAACCTATTATTCCTATTGTTTTTTTCCACATTTCAGATGTCTTTATTTTTTTCCAATTACCACTTCTACATTCCCTATCAATATGACTAATCTTTCTAGTTATATTAAGCATAAGTCCAAAAGCATAATCAGCTACTGCATTAGAATTAGCTCCCATTGTTCTATGTACTGGAATATTCATTTTTTTTGCATATTCTAAATCAATATTATCTAATCCAACACCATATCTTGATATACATTTTAGTGATTTTGCTTTCTCTAATACTTTTTTACTACAAGGGTCAACCCCCAAAATAATCCCATCTACATCTTTAATACTATCTATCATTTCTTCTTCGGTCATAATTCTTCCATATGGATTAGTAATTAATTCATACCCTTTTTCTTTAAGCAAGTCCCATGGCCGTGAATCGTTTTGACCAAATGACCTCGGTGTAATTAGAATTTTAAATGCCATAAGTTACTCCTTTCTCCTTCATATTTTAAGTGTAACTATTTCCACTTTGGATTATCAATTATCGTCGGTTTTCCATCTCTTTCAACAATTAATTTTCTATAACCCTTCGTTTCAATTGTTCCATAATCATGACCTGCATCTGCTCTAAATACAAAAAAAGTAACTAAAGGTTCATCTCCTACATTTATACTTCTATGCGCCCATCTACCTGGAACATATACTGCTTTCCCTGCTTCTAACTCAACAGCTTCCCATTCTCCTTCAGGAGTTTCCATTAACATATATCCTTTTCCACTTAAACAGTAATACATTTCAGCAAGATCTAGTTTTGTATGAAAATGACCTTTTGTCATATAATACTCATTTCCAACTTTACCTGGATAAACTATACTTGTTCCAAATAACAAATCCTGCTCTACTTCATCGAAACCCAGTTCTGTAAAATCATAAATTTTTTCATCTTTATTAGCAATTATTTTTTCTGCCTCACTTATATCAAAATACATATCTTTCATATTTGATAAATATCTTGATGTAACTTTATTCTTGTCAGTATCTCCTGTATTTAAATCAAAGAACATAGAAAAAGGTTTTTTTACCATTATTTTTCCCTCCATTTTATTATGCTTTAATTTGTTTTCATTTATTATCGTTTATTTCTATTTTATATTATCATATATTATCGTTTAGTTCAAGTGTTTATTTTCGTTTATTTTCGTTTTCATTTATATTCCATTGTTAATTTGTCGATATTCAAATATTTTGGGTTAAAAACGTATTTATAATCAAAATAAAAACAGTAATGTCATTGCTTAAATAACAATGACATTACTGTTTTATTTTTAATTCCATAAGTTCATATAATTTTTTTGATACCTTTATTCGATTTCAATTCTCAATACTCATATTATAATAGTTTTCATTTGTTTACATAGTATTTTTATGGTAAACCAATCGTTATCAAGTTAATAATTGAGCTTCTCTATTTCGTCAAACATTTTGTTTCTATTAATTATTTGTATATAATTATCAAATGTCGTGCTTGTTCTACTATGACCTAAAATATCACTAACAATTCTTACAGGTACACCACTATCTAGTAAATATGTAGCAAATGTATGTCTTAAACTATGAGGTGTAATTTTCTTATTATCATTTCGCTTCGTATTTATTTTCACATTATCTAACAACTCTTTAATTATAATTGTTATTCTCCTAGTAGAAATAGGGTTATCTTCATGGTTTCTATATAGAGACGGAAATAAATATACACTATTAAAAATTAAATCGTTAAGTTTTACTCCCTCTTTAATTGCAGTTTTTCCTAGTCTTTCAACTGCTGTTTTATATTTAAAATATTCAAACATAAGCTTGCTATTAAGAGGAATCCATCTTGTTTTATTCCCTTTTCCTGTTACAGTAAGTAGTTTGTTTTCAAGATTGATATCATCCCACATAACTTTTGCAGTTTCAGATATTCTTAAGCCTGTATATAAAAATAAGTTAAATAAGAATCTGTTTCTTATTTTATAATACATGTTATAATACTTATCTTCTAAAACTTCATATTCTTTTTGGTTTTCAAGACTGACCTCTTTTTCCAAGTGTAAAAGTATTTTATTTATTTCATCTTTACTTAAAATAGGTTTTTCTTGAGTCACATCTACCTTTAATGATTTTAGTTTATGAGATACACTAATATTAATAAGTTCTTCCTCGTTAGCATATTTAAATAATCCTGTTAAAGTATTTCTTTTTGCATTAATACTTCTAGTTTTGTAATTATATTTTAGTGTATCTAATTCTTTTAGAAATTCATCAATAATAAATTTAATTTCATCATCTTCTATGTATTGACTTCCTTTATTTTCTATAATGAAATTAAGAAATTGATTAAGAGTTACTTTATAATTTTTAATAGTTGCATTTGATAACCTATTAATCTTTAAGTGATTTATATATTTTTCTATTACAATTGTCATATCAATAATATTTGGTTCCAGTTTCATTAGTTCTATCTTCCCTTCAGAATAATTATTACGTAGTTTACATAATACATTTATTGTTAACCAACTATTTTTTATAGGGTATATTTATATCCAGATGAATATTTAATACATATTTAAGGCTGTTCATATAGTAAATAATATATGAACTAATATTAAAATGGTAAAATCAGCATATTTACAGGGGTTAGCGCATTTTAACCTTTTATAAATATGCTTTTAATATAGCAGTTCGTATATTTCACATAGCCTAGTTCGTATATTTTACTCAACCTTAACTCCAAAAGATGTTGCCAACAAAATACAACCAGCTATATCTAATTTTACATTTCTTAGATCAAGTTCAGATAAATTAATTCCTTCAATATATGCTTCTCTTAGATCACAACCTGATAGTTTGGCTTTATGTAAATTTGTATAGATAAGCTTTGCTTTATTAAAAATAACATTTTCTAGATTACAACCTGTAAGGTCTGATCTTGTTAAGTTAACATTACTTAAATCCAACTTGCTAAAATCATGAAACTTCAGATTTGTATAAGACCAGTCCCCTCTTATAATTAGTACTCCTAATAAATTTGATTCGTCAAATGTAGAACCTACCATTTTACAATCTGTAAATTTGGCGTTAAATAAATCTGCAAATCCAAATTCACAATTTAGAAAAGCAGAATTATTAATATCGCTAGCATTTATTCTAGATGATTTAAAATTACAATTAATAAATTCACATTTATTAATATTAGCTTCGTTCATATCAGAATTAATAAAAGTACAATTATAAAAAGTAGACTTTTGCATTTCTAAAAATTTCAAATCTAAGTCATTAAAATTAAAGTCTTCATATTTACTATTGCTTTTTATTTTCATTTTATAACTTCCTTAATAATTTAAAAGTACTTACATATTTTTTAATTTATTTAATAAGCTTGTAAAATAGTTTGGCATAGGTGCTTCAAATTCCATATATTTTTTTGTAGTAGGATGTATAAAGCCTAACACTCTTGCATGTAATGCTTGACCTTTTAATTTAAATCTATCATTCTTAGGTCCATATAAAGGATCACCTAGCAATGGATGATTAATACTGGTCATATGAACTCTAATTTGATGAGTCCTCCCTGTTTCAAGTTGCAATTCAATATATGTATATTGATTGATTCTTTCAAGAACTCTATAATGTGTTATTGCTTCTTTTCCATTTAGTTTATTAATTGACATTTGTTTTCTGTTAACTGGATGACGCCCTATAGGTGCATTTACAATACCATCATCATCCTGTACATTATTATATACAAGTGCATTATACTTTCTTGTGATAGTATGATTCTTTAATTGCTCTGCAATTGATAAATGAGCATTATCATTTTTACAAACAATTAGAACTCCAGAAGTATCTTTATCAATACGATGAACAATACCAGGTCGGAGTACTCCGTTAATTCCAGATAAATCATCTTTACAGTGATACATTATAGCATTAACTAATGTTCCAGTATAATGTCCTGGAGCTGGATGAACCACCATACCCTGTGGTTTATTAACTAAGATAACATCTTTATCCTCATATATAATATCCAAAGGAATATTTTCAGCTACAATATCAAGTTCTTTAGGTTCAGGAATTTCAAGCTTTATTATATCTAATCGTCTTAATTTATAATTAGACTTAATGAAATTATCATTTACAGTTAATTGCTTGTCTTTAATTAAGTTTTGAATAAATGATCTTGAATAATCAGGTATTTTTTCTGAAATATACTTATCTATCCTATAACCTACATCATCTTGATTTACTTGAAATGTGTAAGTATCCATTATCTTTGTCTCCTCTTCATAAATGCAAAATCTTCTTCTTTATATTTAAATAGCATTAATACAATAAGTAAAATAGCCCCTATTACTACATAACAATCAGCTGCATTAAATACAGGAAAATTAATTAGTTTAAAATATAACATATCAACAACATATTTAAATCTAATTCTATCTATAAAATTACCAATTGCTCCTGCAATAAATAATATCAATGTTATCTTCAGTGAGATATATTTTTTATTATTAGGAACTTTTATATAAGTATATACTATTCCTGTTAAAATAATTATTGTAAATATAACGAACAACCATGTTTGTTCCTGCAATATGCCAAAGGCTGCTCCAGGATTTTTTACATAAGATAAACCAAATACATTCCCAAGTATAGGAATATATGCTCCCTCATCTATATTTAATACAGTTAAATATTTTGTAAGTTGGTCTACCGCAATAAGGAATATAACGCTTATTATCATTATCATTGCAATTCTCCTCATAATATATATTTAATCGCTGCTACAATCTTTTCTTTGTCTATGTCATTTCTAATCTCACATACTCCTATACCGTTTAAAAGAATCATATTTAGAATATTATTTTTAGTTTTTTTATCATAGAATAATTCATTATAGATTTTTATTTCATCTAATGTATTAATTCTAATCGGAAGATTAAAATCCCCAATACATTGTTTAATATCTTCTAATTCTTCTAAACTAACTTGATTTAACATATATGATAGATAGGAAGCAGACACCATTCCCAACGCTACACATTCACCATGTAGTAATTGGAAGTCAAGTAATCTTTCTACAGCATGTCCAATAGTATGTCCAAAATTAAGTGTAGCTCTAATACCTTTTTCCTTTTCATCTTGGGAAACAACATTACTTTTTATTAGACATGATTCATAAATTAATTCTTCCATTATTTCCTCATCAAGATTATTAATTTTTAATTTATTATCTCTTATAAAATTATAATATTCTTTACTTGCAATTAAACCATGTTTTATTATTTCTCCCATTCCAGCATTTACTTCTTTTTTTGGAAGTGTAAGTAATGTATTAGTATTAATATAAACTAATTTAGGTTGATGAAATGCACCAATTATATTTTTATAACCGTTAAAGTCAACACCTGTTTTACCACCTATACTACTATCTACTTGAGATAATAATGTAGTTGGTATTTGTATAAAATGATTACCTCTCATATAAGTTGCTGATGCGTAACCTACCATATCACCAGTTACACCGCCGCCTAGTGCTATTAAATAGGAGTCTCTATCGATATTATCATTAATTAATTTATTATATATAGAACTTATTGTATCTAAATTCTTATTATTTTCACCGTGTGGAATTACTAGATAAGATACCTTATCAGTAATAACTGATAATATTTCTATAATTTTTTCAAGATATAAGTCACATACATTATCATCTGTTATAATACATACTTTTTTATCCTTTATACCGAGTTCTATAAGATATTTGTGCAGATAATCAAAAGTATTTGTTATAACAATATTATATGAATCTTTACTAGTAGGTACTTTTATTAATTTCATATTATTCATTCCTTTATAACAATATTTATTCAACTTTTATATTAAATGTCTGTTATGTCCTATTCATTGATATTTTAATTAACCACATTAATAAAGAAAATAAAAGTCTAAAGGTTTCTATCCTCTCGACTTTTTATTAACTATAATTCTTGATTATCATTTATGTTAGTAGTTGCTACTTCTTCAACAGTTTTATTATTTATAATATCATCTATATTAATAGTTTTATTTTCTATTGAGTTTGTGTTTGTTAATTCAAGTTGAGCTTTTAAAAATTGTCTAATTTGAATTTTTAATGCATTATATTGTTGAACAAGTTCTTCTTTTTTTTGACTAATTCTATATACTTCATTTCTAGCATCTTCTACAATTGATTGTGCTTTTAATTCAGCTTCTTTCTCAATCATTTCAGCTTTTTTATGTGCATTAGCTTTAGTTTCTTCAGCTGTTTTTTCTGCTAATAATAAAGTATTTTGAAGTGTATCTTCGATTGTTTTGTAGTATTGTATTCCTTCATTTAATATGTTAACTTTATCTTTTAACTCTATATTTTCTTTGTACATTTTCTCATAATCTTTTATAATTTGTGATAATGCATTATTTACTTCGCCTGAAGAATATCCCAATAATGATTTCTTGAAATTCTTTCCTTCAATATCTAAAGGTGTTAACATATATCAACCTCCTAACTATATCTTTTTAGTTCAACATATATTCTATCTTTCTTTGTTTTATTTCCAATCCTATCGAATAAGAACTTACCTAAACCCCTAACCGATATAATATCTCCCTCTTTTATCTTAGATGCTGGAGACAGATTTAATTTACTATTAATATATACATTTTTACTTTTAATCAATGAATTAGCTTTACCTCTTGATAATGGGAATGCTAAAGAAATAATTGAATCTAATCTAATAGATGAAACTGTTCCTCTTATTTCTATAAATCTAGGATTGCTAATTTCTTCGGGTAATGTATCTAATATTTCCAAATCTACTGATGTCTGTTTTACCATTTGAAGATTAGTCATAATATAATTAGTTATTGACATGCTAACAAAACAAACAGCGTAATTATCCTTAACAAGTATATCCCCTATTTTAGCTCTTGTAATTCCAAGATTTAAAATAGCACCTAAAAAATCACGATGAGTTAAGTTTTTTGAGAATTTATTATTTCTTGGATAAATTTTAATTATATTAACTGGATATTGTATATTTTCTTTAGTAATATAATCCGGATAAAAAGCAATTAATTTTCTTTCTGAATACCCATATCCACCATAGAAATTATAATTAACATTAGATAATCTATCTATATTGTTCATAAACAGATTTTGTTCATAAAGATTTAAAAAATCTGTAAAAGAACATATCTGTTTAAGTGATGTAATCTTACCTTTATCTATTATTTTATTAATAATTATGTTTGCATCATTTTCTTTATCCAACATTATACTATTCCTTTATATGTTTAAAGACATCACAAATCTTTGTAATGCACTAATTATTAAAAAAGCAACTAATGGCGAAAAATCCACAACATTACCTTTCCCTCCAAAAATAGATTTTTCAATTAATTTTTTAATAGGATTTAGTATTGGATCTGTAATCTGAACAATAAATTGTACAAATGGATTATCGTATGCTCTTGGTATCCATGAAACTAGTACTCTTATTAAGATTAATATTTCTAAGGCATATAAAAATAGTTCTAATGTTTTTAACGCGTAATACATGGAATCAACTCCTTACTTTTTTATTCCCAATCTAAGTAATTGTAAAACTATATAATTACAATTACTTACTCACTTTTCCAAGGTAAAATAATCCCATTTGATTTTAGCTCTTCCCTAAATTCACCAGCTATATCAACATTTTCAGGAGCAATTATAAATATATTGTTTGTTACTCTTTGTAAGTCTCCATTCAATGTATAACAAGAACCACTTACAAAATCCATAATTCTTTGTGCAATAGTCCTGTCAATTTTATCTAGATTAATGATTACTGGTTTTTTAGATTTAATATGATCACATATATCTTGAGCCTCATCATAGGTTTCAGGTTCAATTACGACAACTTCCATCTGAACATTTGCTTGAAAATTAACAACATTAGTAGCATTATTTCTTTTTTTGGAATAGTTCTTTATATGTTTTAAATCAGATACATTTGATGCTTTCGTTAATATTTCTTCTTCTTCATCATCTTCTTCGTAATCTTCATCATAATCATCATAGTCATTCAATTTCATCATATCCATCATCTTATCAATAAACTTAGCCATACAATCACCTCTTATTATAATCTCTTTTACCAAAAATGCCTGTTCCAACACGAACCATGGTTGAACCTTCTTCAATGGCAACCATGTAATCGTTGGTCATTCCCATTGATAAGATATCCATACTAACATTATCAATGTTTTTCCTTTTTATGTCAACAGCTAATTGCCTTATTTGTCTAAAAATATATCTATTTTCTTCGCTGTTCACCACATATGGAGCGATTGTCATTAACCCTTTTATTCGAACATTACTTAATCTACTTACATTTATAATAAAATCTATAAGTTCTTCTGTCATTAAGCCGAATTTTGTTTCTTCATTTGCAACGTTAAGCTGTATAAGTATGTCCATAGTTATATCATGTTTACTAGCTTCGGAATTTATTTTTTCAGCTAACTTAAGACTATCTACAGAATGAATTAAACTAACTTTATCGATTATATATTTTACTTTATTAGTTTGTAGATGACCAATCATATGCCAAACTGCATCATTGCCTAATGCTTCATATTTTTGTCTGATTTCTTGAACTTTATTTTCTCCCATATTAATTATGTTACACTTTAATGCTTCTTCAATATATTCTATTGGTTTTGTTTTAGATACTGCTATTAATGTGATTTCATCTTTATCTCTACCAACTTTATTAGCTGCTATCTCAATATTATTAATTACATCATTAATATTTTCACTTATATTTTTCAAATTATATCACCCTTCTATTACTAATTTAAAATTTATTATATCTCTTTACTTATTCTAAAATAACATCTTCTTTTGCAATACTAGAATCTGTAATAACTCTGTCATATATTCTTATACCATAAGGGGTATTGGACTTAACAATCACATATCTACTTGAATTATATATCTCTTCTATAAATCTAAAAGAACTATATCCTTTATTAATAACATATACTCCTTTTAGTGATTTTTTCTCTTTTAATGTAAAATTATTATTAGTAGAATCGACAACTATATCATTAATTTGTAATCCCTTTTTACTAATAGGAACATAACAATTATCAGTATCCATATAATTTATACCTATTTTAATAAATTCTACACTTTCTCCTCCAGCATATTTTTCTCCATATGTTTTCTTTAATACTCCTTTAGAGTTTCCTTTATATGTAATATATTTTTTAGGAATATCAATAAATTCTTTTTCTAAAATTGCTGTTTTAGGGATTTTAATTCCGTTATATTGTTGATATATTACTTGAAATTTTATTTTTCTTTCTTTTAATATGCTATAATAACCATCAACTTCTAGTATAATATATTTTTTATTTCCTCTTTCAATAATATCAGTTATCTTTGAATTTATTGTAGTATCTTTATTTATTATATTAATTTTTAAATGTTCCTTATCTTCTATGTATCTAGATAATTCTTTATTCATTTCACTAATTATATACCATTTATCATTATTAACTATTTTAAATAATGGGGTATCTTTTTTTACACTTTCTGTTTTATAAGTATATATTTCCTCACTCTTATAATCAAATAACTCTTTTATATCTAATTTATTTGTATCAAATTGTTCATATCCATCAATTTTGTATGATATAACACCACTTTTAAATGCTTTTACTAGATTAACATTATTAGCTACTTGTGATTCCAAAAGATTTTTATTTCTTAATGCGTCTAAATCTATAATATATAGAGAACTTATAATATTTGATAAAGTATCATTAAGGTTTGTTTTGAATTCATATACATTATTGAAGCTACTACTATTATAATTAATAGCATATGTATATAAATTATTTTTAATAGTTTGGTGTGTATTTAAATTATTACTGTAAGCTAATTTTTCATTTACATACTTCAAATTTCTTTTAATCTCATTTGTAAACTCACCATTTGAATCAATTGTACAGACAAGACTATCTATATTGGTTTTATCGCCTTCAGGTACATAAAAATTTGCTATACCACTATATTCACTTTTAACAACTGTTTCATTCCTTAATATTATCCCTTCAAATATTTGTGCCTTATATATATTACCACTTTCAGCAGAAATGTAATTGACATCATTATGCCTGCAGAATGAGATTATATTTAATATTAAGTAACAAAATATTATTAAATATAAAAATGTACTTATCCCAAGACCTTTATTTTTAGATTTCTTTCTTTTTTTAATAGGCCGTTTTCTTCTCATTTGATTATTTGTATTTTGCTTCAAATTTACACCTCATATCAAATCTATAAATATAACATAATAATACACCAATATTTTATATATACGCAAGTCCCACATTAAAAAATATAGTCATACTTCTGATAAATGTTACTTTTACATGTGTAAAATAGTATTAATTAAATCTTTTTTTCAATGCCGTACCATTTTTAAATGTGCACATTCTCCCTTGAAAATTATTATTAGTAATCATCTTATTTTCTATTTCATCTTTTATCTTCCACCAACTAGTATTCCAATTACAAAAAATAGTTTCTTCCTTTGGAGCTCTACTAACCAATCTTTGTATCGCAACATTTTCATCTGTATATTCTAAAAAAGAAATAACTCTATTAATATAGTCTTCTTTAGAAGTTATTGAGATTTTTTTATTATCATATAATTTTGCTAAATAAGTATTCTTAGCTATATATAAAGAATGAAGCTTAATTTGGTTAATCTCAAGTGCGGAAAGAATTTTTGCTCCTTCAATAACATCTATACTATTATCCCATGGTAAATTTAAAATCATATGAGTACATATATCAAAATCATATTTTTTAATTCTAATAACAGAATCTATAAACTCCGCTAGTGAATGACCTCTATTTATTTTTTCTAAAGTATGATAATTGACACTTTGCAATCCTAATTCTATAGTAATATTAACATTATGAGCTTCACTAATTTTATTTAATTGTTCTAGGTAATTATCATTAATACAATCTGGTCTTGTAGAAATAGCTATTTCTACAATATCATCTACAATAGCTTCATTAATTACATATATAAAATCTTCTATTGGCATATATGTATTAGTAAAATTTTGAAAATAAGCGATAAATTTTTTGGCTTTATATTTCTTTTTAATAAAATCCATATTTTGTTGTAATTGATTTTTTACAGTTATATTATTTGAAAGACTTTCAAAACCAGTTCCAACTTCACTACAGAAAATACATCCATTATTTCCAACACAACCATCTCTATTAGGACATGTTATATCTAAGTTAATAGGTAATTTATATACTTTTTCCCCATATTTATCTTTAAGATACTTTGAATACTTATAATATATTTCATTTTCTAAGTTAACCATAACGTTCCTCCATCAAACTAACACTAACACTAACACTAACACTAACAATTATTATATTATATTTTATAATTAAAAACAATTCAACTTTCATTTATTAAAAAATTCTTAGCTAATTGAATAAAAAAATTTCATTCTTTATAGCTCCTTTTTTATTATCTTTTTACTATTTGTATTATAAATATTTACATTTTAATCAAATTAGCTTATAATTTAATAATATAATAAGTTTTTCAAACATTTAAGGAGGGTTTATTAATGAAAATATTTCTTTGGATAGTAGATTTAGTTCTTCCTATAACAATGATAATTATTGGGTTAGTATATAAATATAATGCTCCCGAAAAAGTTAATAACTTTCATGGATATAGGACAAAGCAATCTATGAAATCACAAGAAGCATGGGATTATGCACATAAGCATTTATCATTAATATTTACTATAATGGGTGTAATATTACTGATATATGTGATAATTAGTAAATTCGTCGTACCTATTGAACGTCAATATTTAAGTGTTATTAATGCTGGAATAGGTATTCTTGCCTTAATTATTCCAATACCTATTATAGACTTACTACTAAGAAGAAAGTGCTTTAAGAGCAAGTAGAATTTACATATGCAAATGAGAATATATATCTCTCATTTGCTATATTATGCTTGCTAATAATAATAATTCTTCATTATTTTCATAGATTGTATCAAATTGTTCTATAGGCAATGGATTTTCCCCTTTGCCAGCTTCAATAGTATATCCAGGTTTTTCTAAATCTTTAATAAACCAATCCTTATATCCTGCTAATGATGCTTCACTTGTTACTTCATGTTCCAATTTATATCCACTAACATTTGCTAATTCTTCTCCTATGCTGTAACTAATCTCAGGTTGTAAATCCTTATAATTCCAAAATATAACTTGCCCTTGAGTATGATAAGCTAAAACTAATCTACTATTATTATATCTAGTGTAACTAGCTAATGCACTGGATTCAGGTTCTGATTCTGGTTTATCTCCAGCATATAAAGATGGTCCTGGTCCCAAAACACCAAATTCTCTCTCTAGTTTTTTATATTCAATCCAATCAGCATCATAATTTCTATTAAGATCAACTCCATTAATATTTGCTTTCCAATTACTAAAATTTTCATTCCCATCATTTAAACTAATTAATTGTTCTTTTTTTGTTGAAACGTAATCAGGTCCATTAATTACTAATTCAACTCCATCTGGATTAAGCATTGGTATAATATCAATAGTTGTAGAGTTCCATATCTTTTCTATATTATAACCTCTAATAGATCCTCTTCTAGAATATACTTCTAAAAAATTCTCTACCCATTTCATGAGTAATAAAGAAGTAATCCATTCATTAGCATGGTGAGCCCCATTATATATAACATGATTACTACCATTACCAACTGTTATTTTATATAATTCCCTATTATCTACACTTTTCCCTATACTATTATATTTCATAAAAGGATATCTTTTACTTAGACCGACAATATTATCTTTCATTATATTATAAGTGTAAAAAGAATTAGTAGGTACAATCCCAAAATTAAAAGGTACATTAATATTTGTTCCACTTTCTAAGATAAAAGGATTTATAGTAGGATTTGCTACTAAAATTCTCCACACTTCTGTTTTGAATTTTTGTGCAATATCATTTAATTTATCTCCATTTTTTATTGTATATGGTGTATACCCAATTATATATTCATTAATATTATTCATTGTACATTTATCTAATATGCCTGTAATATTTAAATTATTTATTTTTTGGTAAAATTTTATTGAATTAATTGTATAATTATCCATAAAACCATTAATACTATAATTATAATAACCTAATTTATTTAATAGACACTGAATAACACTAATCTTTGACTTGGAAAAATTGACCATATTTTCACCTATCACTATTATAATTTTAAGTTAACTGCAAAACTAAAATATTTTGCTATTAACTATTATTAATTTATTTTATTAAAAAAATTAGTAAATGTACCATGTACCAAAATTTTACTAATTATTTTTTATAAAATTACAAAAACTATAGTAAGGTTAAACCTTTGAAAGATAAGCTATACTATTTCTTTGGTTAATCAAAACATATGAAGGAGGATTTTTATGAATACTAGAGGTATTGATATAGTTGCTCTCATCTTAGTAATAATAGGCGCAATTAATTGGGGGCTTATTGGTTTTTTTGAATTTGATTTAGTAGCAGCAATATTTGGGGGTATGTATACTGTTGCAAGTAGGATCGTTTATGCCTTAGTAGGTATTGCAGGTATATACTCATTAACTTTCTTTGGAAGAATAAGAGGAGAAATGTAATATTATTTATAGAGATTATTTTATGATAATCTCTATTTTTTTATCTTAGTATCACTGTTCTAATAAAATATATAATGTTATTGTAAATAATTCTAGAAAGTTATATAATATAGGTATAAAGTTATAATTTTAAAAGAAATCATGAAATATCATTTCTTTTAAAATATAATCTAATTTCAAAAAATTTTTAATCTATTCACACATTTATTATGTACATAATACAAATTATATGTATTTTGTAAATTCATTAAAGAAAAGCTCAATAAAACATAATTATTATTCCACAAAAAAATTAAAATTAAATAGGAGGAGATTGCTATGATAAGATTAGTTGCAGGTGATACTGGGGAAGGTAAGACAAAAGATTTAATTAAAATGGCAAATGAAGCAATAAAAAATGTTAAAGGTCACATAGTTTATCTAGATGGTGATAGTAGCCATATATATGATTTAGACCATAACATACGATATATTAATGTTTCCGAGTTTCCTATTAATGATTACAAAGAATTTTTTGGGTTTATGTGTGGTATACTTTCAGAAGATAGTGATATTGAACAAATATATGTAGATGGACTATTAAGAATGGCCCATTTACCCATAGATAATAGTAATACAAAAGAATTAATTGATAAGTTAAAAACTGTTTCAGATGATTATAGAGTTAGATTTATTATAAGTGTTAACTGTGATACAACTGGATTACCAGTTGCTTTAAAAGAATATTTAGTTGCTTAAGAATATCCAGCCGCCTAATAAGTTACTGAAAACAATTTTCAGCTAACTTAATTTATTAGGTGGCTTTATTATTATTATAAATAATACTTTTATGATTTTATTATACTTCTCCACTCTAAATCTCCACGTTCTAGAGCTTTAACTAATAATTCAGCAGTTGCTAAATTAGTAGCAATTGGAATATTATGAATATCACATAGTCTAATAACTGATGCAGGATCAGGTTCATGTTGTTTTTGTGATAATGGATCTCTTAAAAAAATTACCATATCTATTTGATTATGTGCAATTTGTGCACCTAATTGTTGTTGCCCACCTAAATGTCCTGCTAAATATTTATGAATAGATAAATTAGTTACTTCTTCAATTAATCGTCCAGTTGTACCTGTAGCATATAAATCATGCCTATTTAAAATATTACGATATGCTATACAAAAATTTTGTATTAATTTTTTCTTATTGTCATGCGCGATTAAACCTATATTCATACGCTTACCCCCTTTTTAGTAGTTAATTGTTTTTCTATGCAAACCTATATTAAGTATTATTCCTATTCCAATCATATTAGTTAATAATGAGCTTAGTCCATAACTAATAAATGGTAATGGAATGCCTGTATTTGGTATAAGTCCTGTCGCTACTCCAACATTTACAAATGTTTGAAATAATATTATTGCAACATATCCACTTATTATAAGCATACCATACAAATCAACAGAATCTTTAGCAATCCATAAACATTTTATAATTAATAATAATAATAATGCTAATACAATACTACATGCAATAAAACCGCCCTCTTCACCTATGATTGAATAAATAAAATCTGTTTGAGGTTCGGGCAAATAGTTATATTTATTAATTGTACCTTTATATCGTCCTTTTCCATATAATTGACCAGAACCAATCGCTTGAATAGAATGATCCGTTTGCCAAGTATCACTTTTACTAGATAGTTCTGGATGGAAAAAGTTTTTAACCCTTTTTACTTGATGAGGACTAAAAATAGTTTGATTAGGTTGTTGTATATACCATATAGAAGCAAAAATCAAAGGGACAGTAATTAGTAATGCAATAGCAACATATTTGTAACTAATACCCGCTACAAAAAGTAATACTACAAAAATAACTAATATTACTAATGATGTAGATAAATCGGGTTGTTTATAAATCAAAAATGTAGGTATTATAACTAATACACTAGTTTTCAACAAAAAAATTAAATTATTTATTTTTTCTTTGTTTTTATCAATATACTTAGCAAAAAATATAACCATCATAATTTTTGATAGTTCAGATGGCTGAAATTTAATTCCCGCAATAACAATCCATCTAACCGCATTGTGGTTCTCAACACCTACAAATCTAACTGCCAATAATAGTATAATATTAAAAACATAAATAAACCAGTAAAATTTACCAATAAAATGATAATTAATTATAGAAAGAGCTATCATCATTATAAAAAATAAAATAAAGCCATATAATTGTTTGTTTCTAAATTTAGATAGCCCAGTTGTATTTATTTGTGTCGCACTACCAATTGCTATAATTCCTATTGAAACAAGGGCAACGACTACTAATATAAGAAAAAAATCATATTTTTTAAAATTATAATCTCTAAACACTATATGCACTTCTTTCTATAATATTTATTGTTGTAGCCTATGCTTTTTTCATTTTTTTTATAGGTATATTAGCATATAAAGCTGGAACAACACCATCACTTATTTCTGATTTAGTGTTACCCATTTTTATATCCAATTCTTCTTCATCAATTTCCATATATTTACTAATAACATTAATAATGTCTGTCTTAATCATCTCCAATAACTCAGGAGAACAATTTGCTCTATCGTGTATAAGTACAAGTTTCAGTCTATCTTTTGCAACTTTTTTGGATGTTTTCTTACTCAATAATGGCACTTATACCCCTCCTTTAGTTATTAAACTTCATAATGTTCTTAAGCTTATTAAAAAATCCACCTTCATTTTCAAAGTTTAAAAATGGAACATCCTCTCCCATTACTCTTTTAGTTATATTTCCATATGCCTTTCCAGAAATAAAATTTCTATTTCCTACTATAGGTTCTCCATTATTTGTAGAAATAACAATGTTTTCATCATCAGGAATAGCTCCCAATAATTCAATAGCAAGAATTTCAACTACATCTTCAACAGACATCATGTCACCTTTTTTCACCATATCAGTACGTATTCTATTAATAATCAATTCAGGATTTCTAAGATCGTTTGCTTCTAATAATCCAATTATTCTATCAGCATCACGAATTGCTGATATTTCTGGTGTTGTAACTACTAAAGCTCTATCAGCACCTGCAATTGCATTCTTAAATCCTTGTTCAATCCCTGCTGGACAATCAATAATAATATAATCAAATTCTTCTTTTAAAGATTGACATAACTTTAGCATTTGTTCAGGTGTTACTGCTGTTTTATCTTTTGTTTGTGCAGCAGGTAACAAAAATAATGTCGGGTATCTTTTATCCTTAATTAATGCTTGTTTAAGTCTACAATTACCTTCAATAACATCTATTAAATTATATACAATTCTATTTTCTAGTCCCATTACAACATCAAGATTTCTTAATCCTATATCTGCATCAATCAAACAAACTTTTTTGTCTTCCATAGCTAATCCAGCTCCTAGGTTAGCTGTTGTTGTGGTTTTTCCAACTCCACCCTTACCAGATGTTACAACAATTACTTCACTCATTAAAATCCCCCTCTTTCTTAATTTATTATCATTTCACTGTTATAAAAATCAAGTTCTTTATAGATATTTTTATTAAGTGTTTCAATACATATTCTACCTTTTTCTACATAAGCAATTTGGGCTGTTGAATCATCCCATGTAAATTCTTTTTTATCTGGAAATCTTCCCATTATATCACCTATTCTTAATTGCATAGGAGCCATTGATAATGCAACTACAAAAGGATATTTACCATCAATCTCTTTAACATAAACATTTCCTTTCAATGCACCTAAAATAATTACATTACCTTTTGCAATAACATTAGCGCCTGGATTCACATCTCCCATAATAACAATACTGTGGTCCACATTAATCTGTTGACCAGAGCGAAGTGTTCCATTATGAAAAACAGATATTGGATAATTCAAGTTCAACAACTCTTGTTTATGTATTTGTGAAGAATTGTTTTTATTTGATACATTACTTAATTCAGAATCTAAAATACATGTAACTTCCATATCTGAATAATTAGTTATAATATCAACTAATTCCTTCTGTTGTTTATGTGAGAGTTCTTTTCCTGTAAAGGTAATGGCAACTTTTGCATTCTTAAAGAATTTTTTAGAATCAATGATTTTTATTTTTAATGTTTCTTTTAATTTTTCAAATGTTTCATTTTCATCTAATATAATGGTAAGTCCATATTTATTACCTTTAATAAGTATACAATCACTCATGGATCATCATCCCCTAAACATTAAAAGTTCTACAATTTGACTTACCTACTTAACTTAGTACTTTTAATAATTTTATTATCTTATATTCTACTAAAATTCTAATTTATTATTCATAGTGGTTGTTTCCTTTGTTCCATATAAATCATAATAACTAGTAATAACTTCTTTTACTACCTTTCCAGAGTTTTGGGCAGTATATCCATATGGAATAACAACAACGACTGCTATTTCTGGTTTTTCAAAAGGTGCAAATGCTGTAAAAATAGCATGATCAGGTCTCTTGGAACTTTCTTGAGATGTACCTGTTTTTCCAGCAACCTTAATTGGTAAGTCCTTAAATATACTATAAGCTGTACCTCTTACACCATTTTGTTTAGTTGTAACCTTAAGCATTCCTGAATAAACAGTAGCAAGATTGTCAGGATTAAAATTGCTTACGGTATCAATATTAGGAGTTCTATCTTCAAAAATCATACCATTGTTTTTAGTAATTTTATCTACTATATTTAACTCATAATTAGTACCTCCATTAGCTAAAGTAGCTATATATCTAGCTAATTGAACAGGAGTATAATTATTCATATCTTGACCAATAGCTGAACGTATTGGATCATTAGTAGGATTCTTGGGTTGATATTCGTATAACTCTATTCCAGATTTAGTATTAAGACCAAATTTCTTTACATATTCATTTAATTTATTTATGCCTACTATTGGAATATAATTACCATCCTCATCTTTTCCTAGTCTTAAACCTACTTCATAAAAAAAGTAATTACATGAATCTCTTAATGCTTCTGCGACATTTTCATTTCCATGAGTAGTATGGTATGCAGTATATACCCAACACTTTGCAGAAGGGGTTATTTTATTAAAAATACCTAAGCATCTAATTATAGTATTTTTATTTATTACACCTTCTTCTAAACCTGCCATTGCAGATATCATTTTAAATGTTGAACCTGGTGCTCTTCGTTCTTTTGTTGCTCTATGAAATAGAGGATTTGTTGGATCTTGTAGTAATTTATTATAGTAATTTTTATCAAAATTATTAACCAGTCTATTATTATCAAAACTTGGGTAGCTAACCATTGACAAAACCTCACCTGTGTTTATATCAACTACAACTGCAGAACCAGTACTAGGATCTAAAGCCAATTGACTAGGTTTAATTTCCAGATTAACTATTTTGTTCTTAATAAAATCTAATGCAGATAATCTTCCTCTTTTAATATTTGAAATTTCTTCTTCATTAGAATCAACAATTCCTTGTTCAATAAGCATAAGGCATAAATCTCTATAATAGAATCTTTCTTCTTCTGACATTACTGTATATACTAGTCTCTTAAAACTATCAGACTCTAATATATGCTTATTTATATAATCCACTAAGTAATCATATATTTCATCTGTCAAATGTTCGCCTTCATTTTTTATAACTTCGATTTTTATATGATTATTTTTAACACTATCCTTAAGGTATTCGCGTACACTAATCTCATCATTTTTATATTTTGTATAAGATTCTACTTCAACATCTAATTTCTGGTTATCATTTTTTTCTTTATTTTCAGTAGTTTTATGTTCTACAGCCTTTCGTGTTAATAATATACCATCCTCTACTAACTTGTCAATTATATAATCAAAATACCTATCAATTTCTGAAGAATATTTATTACTATTGTTAGCTAATGAATAATTAATTTTATCTAAAATAAAATTATAATGCTGTAAGTAAGCCTTGTATATTTTATTTTGATACTGATTATCTAAAGACTTATCTAATTTTTCTAAAGAAACCACTTTGTTTTTAAATAAAGAACTAAAGACTTCTTTTAATAAAATCTTAATATCTCTTGTTGATGCTGGTTTTGTAATCTGAATTTTCGAAGCAATTACATTAGCAATTTGTTTTTCTAGTGCATCATATGTTTTAATTTGAAGATCTTTATCAATGGTTAAGAATACATCTTTTCCAGGTTTAGGTTCTTCAGTCTTTATAATATTTCTAGTTCTTCCAATATTATCAATTTCTACTGTTTGTTTACCATCTGTTCCTTTAAGATATATTTCCATTTCTTTTTCAATACCTGCCTGTCCAACAATATCTAAAGCATTATAGCCATGAATTTTTAATTTTTCTAATTGTGATGGACTTATTTTCTTAGTATATCCTAAAATATGCGAAAAATATGGCGAATAATTATATTTTCTTCTAGGTTCAACAATTATCTTCGCACCTGGAAATTTACTTTGATTTTCATTCAACATTGCTAATGTTTTTTTAGAAATATCAACAGCTATTTTTAGCGGTCTATACTTATAACCTCTAGTTATATATAATGCATATCTAATACCCATAATCTTTATAGCTTCTTTGTCATTATATTTTTCTTCTGGAATATTAAATTTCTTTCTAATGTGGTCAATCATTTCTTTTGGAGTCATTTGCTCCTGTTCTTCTGATAATTTTCTCCCAAATATTTCTTTTTTAAATCTAATGAATGCTGAATTAGAGCCTTTAAATTCAAATGTTCCTTGTTCATTAATATTTATTGGAAAAGTTACAATTATATTATCACCATTATCTTCAATAACCTTAATTAAATCTCTAATCATAACTATTCTATCATCTACAGGGACACTATCATCTAATGTTACTGAATAAGCTAATTCATTCATCGCAAGAGGTATTCCATTTCTATCATATATATTTCCTCTTGTACCTTCTAATGTAATATTTCTTTCTATATTAATACTAAAGTCTTTAGCTAATTTTTGCCCTTGTACAATTTGCAATTCAAAAACTCTATTAAGTAGGACTCCAAATACTACTAAAATTATAATAAATAAAATGAACAATCTATGTTTTATAACTTTCCATATACTCGATAAAATTTCTTTAATCAACTGCTACTTGCCTCCTTTTTTTCATGCATCTCTAATTTATAATTAATATAATGGAATAGTTTATAAACAATTACTGCAATAAGTGATGTATAAACTAATTCAGGAATAATAATATTACCTAAATAATACATCAAATTAAGTTTGCCTCTTAACAAAAAAGTAAATATGTATATATAAAACCCATATATTAAATCGCATCCAGAAATTACAAGTGTTGGTATAAGAATACTATCTTTATAAAAGCTTCTATATAAATAACCACTTGAAAAACCAATATACATATAAATAAGTGCATAAAATCCTAAAACCTTGCCGAAAAAAATATCTTGAAGAAATCCACAGCAAAACCCTATTATTCCTCCTTCATATTTCCCTCTAAGGAGTGCAAAAGAAACAGTAGTAATAATTAAAAGATTCGGTGCTATATTGTTAATGCTTATACTTTTCATCATTGTAGGTTGAAAAATTATATTTAATAGTACAATTAGTACCATAATAATTATTCTAAGCATACTAGTATCTCCCCTATTGAATTATTATTTTTCTTTCCAAACTTGATTAATAACCAATACTTCTTCAAGATGTTTGAAATCAACTACAGGCTCAATAATAGCTGATTTATTTAATTTATTAGAACTTTCTTTTATCTCCTTTATAGTACCAATTAGTATACCTGGTGGGTAAATTTCTGATAAATGAGACGTTACTATTTCATCTCCATTAATAATATTGGCTGAACCTTCAATGAAATCCACTTTACAATATCCAGAATATTGTTTTTCACCTTGAACTATACAAGTATCTGATGTTCTAAGGATTTTAGCACTCACTTTACTAGAATCATCAATAATAGACCTTACTTTAGCATAGTTAGTACCAACTTCAAAAATATGTCCTACTAAACCATTTCCAGCCATTACTACCATATTAACTTTTAAACCATCTTTTGTTCCTTTATCAAGTTCAAATACATTATACCAATTACCAGGTTCTTTGGCTATTATAGAAGCACCTATCTTAGGATAACTAGGATATTTCTTGTCTAATTCATATAAGTTACGAAGCCTATCAAGCTCAATCTTATCTTGTTGTAAAATTTTATTTTCATAACGCAACTTATTAACTTCTTCATTTAACTCCTTGTTTATTGCTTCTAGGGAATTAACATTTTTTACAAAATCGACTTTATCTATAACCCAATCGCCAAGAACGTTAACTCCTTTTTGCACAGGAACTACAACATATGCTATACTATCTTCTATTGGACTTACTTTTGAACGAGTTCCCCATGTAAGAACCATAAGTATCAAACATATCAGTGTCATTAAAAGTATAATATATTTTGTTGGTATCTTTTTCCTTCTAATCATTTAATGCCTCCCACACTATCATTCAGTAATCATTGTATATATCATTTTAATTTCGACTCTTGTTTTGACGATAATAATATATCTTCATATTTATTCATATCCCTTAAAATAATATCAATACCGTTAACCACACATTCTTTAGGATTTTTAACTTGGTTAACACGAAGCGAAGTTTCATTCATTATTAATAAATCCAAATTATTTAACGAAGAACTTCCTCCAGTTAAATATACACCTGTTTCTAATATATCAGAAGACAACTCTGGGGGCGTTTTTTCAAGAATATATTTAATTGCATCAATAATAATATTAATATCTTCTTTTATAGCATTGTATACATCTTCATTTGTCACTGATATTTTCTTTGGTAGTCCTGTAACAACATCTCTTCCAACTACATTTATATCAACAATATCATCTTCATCCTTAATGTATGCAAATCCAATTTCTTTTTTTATTTTCTCCGAAGTTTTTTTCCCAATATAAATGTTATATTTTCTTTTTATATAACTTTTAATATCTTCATCAAATTTGTTGCCACCTATTTTTAATAATTTACTAATAACTATACCACCTAGAGATATAACTGATATTTCAGTCGTTCCTCCTCCTATATCTACTATCATATTACCATAAGGTTCTAATACATCTACTTCTGCACCAATTGCAGCGGCAACAGGTTTTTCAACAAGAAATACTCTTTTTGATCTAAAACCAGAATGGACAAATAAATCATATATAGCTTTTCTTTCAACCTCAGATACATCATTTGGAACACTTACAATCGCAGTATTATTTGATGCTTTATTTCCCATTTTTAATCTTTTTAATTGCTCTTTTAATAGTTTTTTCATATTTTCAAAGTCAGCAATTACCCCGTATTTTACAGGACTATTAATTATGATATGTGGAGGTGTTTTTTCTAGCATATCATAAGCCTCTTCTCCTACTGCAACAATATTTCCTTTTGCTTTATCTAACGCAATAATTTCAGATTCATCTAAAATTATACCTTTTTCCTTTTCACTAATATGCATAACTGATGTTCCTAAATCAAATCCTAGTTCTCTAATAAACATAAAAAACTCCTTTCAAGCTTGCTTCATCCACTAAGTAATTTAAACTACATTCTGTTAATTCTTTAATACAATATATTGGGTTCCCCAGTAAAATAAAATCTACATATTATATTATCTCCAAATATTACAATTAATTTCTATATTTAGAATTATATTGTTCTCTTATAGGAAAGTTCTACTAAGCGCTTTTCTTAGCAGTTTTTAGAACTAGAATTTCGTTATAAAATTATCGGTATTATTTAAATTATACCTCGTTCTTTTAAACTTATATAATTACCATCTCCAATAACAATATGGTCTAATAATTGTATTCCAATAATATTTCCTGCCTCAATAATTCTTTTAGTAATTAAAATGTCCTCTTTACTGGGTGTTGGATCACCACTTGGATGATTGTGTAATAATATTATATGTACTGCATTATGTTTTAAAGATTCAATAAATACTTCTCTAGGATTAATCAAAGAAGCATTTACTGTTCCTACAGTAAGAAATTTATCTGAAATAATCTGATTTTTTGTATCTAAAAAAACAATTTTCAAATGTTCTTGATGTAAATATCTAAGTTCTTCCATATATAATGATGCGATTGAACTAGGTGAAGAAATTTTCACTTTCTCAGCGGCTTTGTTCTTTGATATACGCTTAGATAATTCAGCAATTGCCTTAATTTGAATAGATTTCACTCTACCAATACCAGACACTTGTTGTAATTCTTCTAATGTTAAATCATATATCCCTCTTATTCCTTGTTTTTTTATTCCAAGAATTCTTTGAGCTAATTCAATGGAGCGTTCTTTTTTAGAACCACTTTTAATAATTATTGCTAATAATTCTGCATCAGACAATGAACTTGGTCCCCATTTTTCTAGTTTCTCATAAGGTCTCTCCGATATAGGTAAATCTTTTACCCTCATCCTTACCTCGCTATTCATTATTTATCCCCCTATAATTTTATGAAATCATTGCTATAAGATTATAAAGTATATATTTAGTCTTTTTTAAGAATATCCTCTAGGCTTATCAATTAATGTTTTCTAAGTCCAAATATTCATAGCCTCTTAGTTGACATATATTAACATATATAAATAGAGTTAAGTATAATGATAACACTTAACTCTAAAGGATATTATTAAGATATAGAATATATAAGCTACTAATCATTTATTATATTAACAAGGTTAAAATAATTAACTCCTAACTCATTAAATCCTTTATATAATTTATTCAACGGCAAACCCATTACATTGTAATAATCACCTGATATTTTTTCAATAAACAAGGAACCTATTCCTTGAATTCCATATGCACCAGCTTTATCAAAGGGCTCACCTGTTTGAATATAATAAGCAATTTCATCATTACTAAGTTCTTTCATATAAACATCTGTTATTTCATGAGATAAATATTTATTATTTGATTTAGTATCTATTATAGCTATTCCTGAATATACTTGATGATTACTTCCTGATAATTTTTTCAGAAAACTAATAGCTTGTTCATTATTTTTTGGTTTTCCTAAAATTTCATTATTATATACCACAACTGTATCACAACCTATTACTAAAGAATCTTTATTAGTTAACATAGAAACACTTTTAGCTTTTTCATATGCTAACTTTTCTACAAAATCATCTGGCTTTGATTGCTCAATACTATCTTCATCGAGATCACTTACTATAATATCAAAATCGATATTGAGTCTTTCTAATAATTCTTTTCTTCTTGGTGAGCCAGAAGCTAAAATAATACTTTTCAAATCATCACTACCTCAACTAATTATATTTTTCTGTAAACAAGTATTCCAGCTATAATACCAATAACACTTGCAATAGTAATATGAAAATTAACCTTTAACATAATTTCTAGAACTTGTAAATTCAAATCTAAAGGATTTTCCATCCCAAATGGATATCCAAAATTTAAAAAATCACCTACATATTTTACATTTTCCACAAGAGATCCTATAAATCCTCCTAAAACGATACCAGCTAGTATAAGTAGAAATAATGCCCATCCATTTTTATTACTTTTTCTATAATTCAATATATCACTCCTTCAAAAAGTACTAACTATATCCTTTTACTCTTCATTTAATTTTATCATATACATAATACTTTGTACATAATAAATTCAATTTATAGACTGAATATATTTGAATGCCGAATCCACTATTTCTTTAGGAAAACAGATATAATCAAGTAACTTTATAGCATTTTTCGATGTCGAAATACATTTTTTTATCTTATAATCAAAAGATATATCTTTATTATTCATTTGTTCCGTAAAATAATAATTATCATAAATTCCATCTAACATATATGTTAATTCAATATCATGAGTAGCAACAATAGCTATACAATTTTTATTGTTTTATACTTATCTATTTTAATAGATAAAAGGCTAAGGATTATCTTTTATGTATCATAATCCTTCATAAACAAATACCCTTAGCATGTTTAGGTATTTAATATTGTTGTGTAAAATAACGAATCTATAAAAAGGGTATATGGTATTAGAATAACGAAGACCGTCCGCTTCTCAGGGTAAGGCAAGTTATTATAATACCATATACCCTTCACGGGATACATGTGAACTAAGAATACAATATGACTATTGTATTATATAAATCATACTAAACTACATTATATGTATTAGTTATTACAATTCCATTATATGCACATCATATTCTTGAATTTTAATTATATAAGTATTATAATATACATATCATATACAACTTTTAAATATACATAAATGTGCTTCCATGGCTCAGTTGGTAGAGCAGCTCATTCGTAATGAGCAGGTCGCCGGTTCAAATCCGGCTGGGAGCTTCAATATGTTATATGTTTATATATAGTTTATCTTGTCTATAGTTAATATCATTTATATTTGCTATTTATGTAAACCCTAATATTAACAATTATTTATTACATCTGCAAATCTATCTATGTTATCCATACATATTTCATCATTTCTATTTGAAGTAATATTATCAGATTTTGATACCAATTTAATAATTAATCTGTCAAAGAAACTAGCTTTTTCTAGATTAACTTTTCCACCAAAATAGTTTTTTACCAGTGCCTTATTATATAGTTTTTCTGGAAAAGCGTTTTTTATTTGTTTTCTTGCATCATCTCCTGTCATCGAACAAGACACAAATAATCCTATTTTTTTACTTAATAATATATTCATATTATTCATACAAAATTGTCTCACATTTTTACGAAGTTGTCCAGCATAGATAGGACCTCCAATTATAATCTTTTCATAATTGGATAAATCATTTATGCTTTCATTCTCTAAATTAATCATATCTACTTTTCCTTCTAATTTATTTTCTAGAGTTATTGCACATTTTTCCGTAAAATTATATTTTGTACCATAGATTATTAAAGTACTCATAACAAACCTCCATTATTAATAATTATTTTTTTGTACCATTACTTAATGCATCTTCTACTGCTTTTTTTATTGTATTACTACTAACCGTTGCTCCAGCTATACTATCCACCTGTAACGATTGTTTTTCAATAATTTTATTTATTATAGTTTCCGCTTTTTTACCTAAACATGTTTGATGTTCGTTAATTATAATAGTCTGTATATTATGATTTTTTACTTCTACACTTACTCGTGCCTTAACTAATGTAGAATCATGTGTTCCTACATAAACACCATCTTTTAAGGTTCTAAAGTCAATATTGCATATTTCAACTTCCTTTATATGAATTGACTTTACAGCAATAAAAGCTACAATAAGAACGACTAATACTATGAAAAAATTTTTACTATGTTTCTTAAGATTCTTCATCAAATCACCCTTTAATGTTTTTTTATTCCACTTATTATGATATCTAATTGTTGATTTATTAATTTTTCTTTCTGTTCTATTTCAATTTCCCCTTCAATAATCAGTTTTATAATTAATCCAAAAATAGAAACCCATAAAGCTTGAGCTGTAAGTTCAACATCACATTCTTTGAACTGATTTAACTGTATTCCTTTTCTAATAAGGTTACATAATATCTTAATTGATTTTCTATCTTCACTTACACCTTTATGAAGTATACCTGTATATTGTAAAATAGAGGGCTTATTACTAAAAATTATTGCTAAGTAAACATCGGAAAACCTAAGAACAGCATTAATATAATTAATAAATTTCTCTCTAATTTCTTTCTCTGGTTCTTTTTCATATTCTTTTGTATCTCTAATACTGTTTAATATTTCTAAATAACCTTCTTTTAATAATGATTCTATAATCTCTTCTTTATCTTTGAAATAGTGATATACGATTCCTGGAGAATAATTTAGTGTGTTAGTAATCTTTCTGATGGATATTTTATCAACCCCCTCTTTTATCATTATTTCTTTTGCAACACTTAAAATTAATTGCCTTGTTTCTTTTTTCTGATTTATTTGCCTTTGTCTACTCATTATTATAACCTTTCCAACTCTCAATATTAAACATTGTTTAATTATTAAACACTGTTTAGTTATATTATATATTTTTATACCCCTATCGTCAATAGATAGGGGTATATTCGTAATTAAATATTATATTTTTTAAATCAAGGATATTAGTTTAAATGCTCTTTTACTACAATTGCTTTTGTTGGACATTTTTCTACACACTTCATACAAGCTGTACATTTATCATAATTAATCTTAGCAATATTGTTTTCAACAGTTATTGCATCAAACTCACATACTCTTGTACATAATCTACATCCAATACATCCAACATCACAACTTAATTTTACATCTTTTCCTTTATTACTTGAGTTACACTGTACTCTTACGTTACTACTGTATGGAATTAATTCTATTAAACTCTTAGGACATGCCTCCACACACATACCACATGAAGTACATTTTTCCTCATCTACTTGTGCAATTCCATCTACAATATGAATAGCATCAAACATACAAGCACTTACACAGCTTCCTAAACCTAAACATCCAAATTCACAAGCTTTTGAACCATTACCCTGTAAAAAGTTTGCATTTTTACAATCCATTACTCCAACATATTCATACTTTTCTCTAGCTTTATCACAAGTCCCTTGACATTTTACAAAAGCTACCTTTTTAACATCATTTGAACTTTCAATTCCTAATATCTGTGATACTTTATCCGCAACATCTGCTCCTCCTACTGGACATCCATTAGGCTTAGCATTACCTTCAACTACAGCTTTTGCAAATGCATCACAACCTGCAAATCCACACCCACCACAATTAGCCCCAGGTAGAGCATCTCTTACTTGTGGTATCTTTGGATCAACTTCAATCGCAAATTTCTTTGCTGCTACTCCAAGACCCAAACCAAAGACAATTCCAAGTCCCCCAATACTTACAGCAGGATATAAAATACTCGTCCAATCCATATCTGCAACCTCCATTTCTAATTTTCAAACACTATACCATACTTATATGGCGTTTATTTATAATATCAAAATACTTTATCTTTTTATTAAAGATTAGCTAATTGCAAAACAAGGAATTATAATTCTTTACATACAATATGTAGTTCTAATTAAATGCGCGAACCCAACATATTGTATTAAAGAATGAAGTTTTGCAATTACTTAACAGATATTATTTAATAAGACCTGAAAAGCCTAAGAATGCAATTGCCATTAATCCAGCTGTAATAAGTACGATAGGATAACCTTTAAAAGGTTTTGGTATATCATTATATTCAATTCTCTCTCTTATACCTGCAAGAATTACAATCGCTAATGTAAATCCAACTGCTGTTCCAAATCCATTAATAATACTTTGAACAAGTGTATATTTCTTTTGCATATTAATAACAGCTACACCAAGCACCGCACAGTTTGTTGTAATAAGTGGTAAATACACTCCTAAAGCTTGATAAAGCGATGGGCTACTTTTTTGTATAATCATTTCTACTAATTGTACCAATGAAGCAATAACAAGTATAAATGCAATCGTATATAAGTAAGTAATATTAAAACGAACTAATATATACTTATAAACTAAATATGATATGATGGAAGCTAATGTCATTACAAAAGTAACCGCTAATCCCATACCAAATGAAGTTTCAACTTTCTTTGATACTCCTAAAAACGGACATATACCTAAAAATCTTGTTAAAACAACATTATTAACTAATATAGCACCTATAAATAATAATAATAATTCCATTATTTCCCCTCCTCTACGCTTTCTTAGATTCTTTATTTTTAAAGTAATTAAATAAAGCAAATAACAATCCAAGTACAATAAAAGCTCCAGGAGCTAAAACCATTATTGTTATAGGTTCATAACCTGCTGGCATTACATAAGTTTCTAGAGATGTACCCCCTAGTACTGTCCCTGCTCCAATTAGTTCTCTAACAAATCCGATAATTGTAAGAGCAAAAGTAAATCCTAGACCCATAGATAAGCCATCAACCATTGATGGAATTATACTATTTTTTGCAGCAAAAGCTTCTGCTCTAGCAAGAACAACACAGTTAACAACTATAAGTGGAATAAAAAGTCCAAGTGCATCATATAACGCTGGTACATATCCTTGCAAAAACAAATCTACAACTGTAACAAATGAAGCTATTATAACAATAAAAGATGGAATTCTAACTTTTGATGGAATAATATTTCTTAGTAACGATATTACTAAATTTGAGAAAAATAAAACTACTGTTGTTGCAAGCCCCATTCCAAGTCCATTAAACGCTGAAGTTGTTACCGCAAGTGTTGGACACATTCCTAGTACTTGTACAAAAGTTGGATTTTCGTTAATAATACCATTTTTAAACACTTTCCCTAAATGCATATTACTGTGCCCCCTTACTTAAATTATTATTGTAATATTCTATAGCTAAATTTACTGCATTAGTTACAGCCCTAGAAGAAATTGTTGCTCCACTAATGGAATCAATTTCCGTATCTGTGTCTGCCTTATCCTTAACTACCGTTAATGGTTTTGTAGGTTTTCCTTTAAACTGATCTTTAAATGAGTTTTTATCTGCTTTTGCACCAAGTCCTGGTGTTTCGCTATGTTTAATAATATCAATACCAGAAACTGTACTATCAATATTAATTCCAACTATTAATTCTATAGTTCCTCCATAGCCCTCTTTTGTAGCTAACTTAAATGCATAACCTACAATTTCATTATCTCTCTTAGCTTCAAAAATATCTACAATTACAGAGTCTTCATCTAAATCTATATTTACATCTTCAAATTTAGCATTTTCTATTACACTATTTAATGCTTTTTCTCTTATTTTTATTTGTTGTTCAGCAATAGGATCTTTTGTAACTGTATATGTAAATCCTAATAATAAGCCTGAAATAACTGTAATAGCAAACAAAATCAAAGCATCTTTTATAATATTATTTTTCATTATTTGCTACCTCCCCAAAAGCTTTAGGAATTGTAAATCTATCAATTAAAGGAACAAAAAGATTCATGATAATTATTGCAAATGATACCCCTTCTGGGTAGTTTCCATATAATCTAATTACAGCAGTAAGTATCCCGCAACCTAGTCCCATAATAACCTGACCTTTTTTTGTCATTGGGGAAGATGAGTAATCTGTTGCCATAAAAATCGCTCCTATCATTAAACCTCCACTTAATATCTGATATGTAGCATAATTAATATCAAAAGCATTATCCCCAATCAATAAAGAAAGAATAAATACTGTTCCAATATAAATTACAGGTATTCTCCAATTAATGATTTTTCTTACTAATAAATAAACTCCTCCTATAAGTAAAGCTATTGCTGATGTTTCACCGATACATCCACCAATATAACCTAAGAAAGTGTCAGTTAAACTTGGAAGAGTACCAGCAGCACCTTCCTTTAAAATGCCTAAAGGTGTAGCAGTTGTAATTCCGTCTACATCAACTCCCCAATTAGTCATTAATCCAGTAAAAGATATTAGTAAAAATGCTCTAGCTCCTAAAGCAGGATTCATAAAATTCTGCCCCAGTCCTCCAAATAATTGTTTTACAATTATTATAGCAACTAAACTTCCAAGAACAGGAAGCCAATATGGAACTGTATGTGGTAAATTAAGTGCTAATAAAATACCTGTTATAACTGCACTATAATCTGAAACAGTAACTTTTCTTTTTGTTAGCTTCTGGTATAGTGCCTCAAATCCTACACATGAAATCACACATAACAAAACAATAATTAACGCTCTCGTACCAAAATGATAAATACCAAACAAAGTTGCTGGCATTAAAGCAATAACAACGTCCCTCATGATTTTATCTACCGTTTTATCTGAACGAACATGAGGTGAAGAAGATACTATATAATTATCTGCCAAAATAAACCCTCCTACTAGCATTTTTATTTTTTCTTTTTATTTGCCATTATAGTCCTTTTTGTAGTACGTATAGAATGTGTTAAATGCCTGTTAGAAGGACATATATAAGAACACGCTCCACATTCAATACAGTTCATCCCTTTATATTTTACGAACAAGTCATCTTCATCATTAATAGCATATTTATTAAGCTCTGATGGTAATAAATTCATAGGACATATACTTACACATTTTCCACATCTTATACAATTACTTTCTTCATTTTGAATTGCTTCTTTTTTAGTTAAGCATAAAATAGATGAAGAACCTTTTATAATAGGTACATCTAATGAAAAAAGTGCTAATCCCATTAATGGGCCACCAGAAATTACTTTTGCTGGATCTTCTTTAAAACCACCAGCAGCTTCTATTAATTCTCTATAACTTGTACCAATTCTAACTTTAAAATTCTGTGGCTCTTTTATTGCTCCTCCACTAACTGTAACAATCCTTCTCATTAGAGGTCTTCCTCTAAGAACCGCTCTATGAATAGCTACTACTGTATCTATATTTTGGACAATACAACCTACATCTGCTGGTAAAGCTCCAGCGGGTACCTCTCTTTTTGTAATAGAATATATCAACTGTTTTTCAGCACCTTGAGGATACTTTGTTTTGAGTGTTGCGACACTTATTTTATCAATTCCCTTAACAGCTTCTTTCATAACTTTGATTGCATCTGGTTTATTATCTTCAATTCCAATAATACCTTTTGCATCTGGAAATAAATGCAATATAATTTGTAATCCCTTTACAACTCTATCCGTTTCTTCAAGCATAATTCTATGATCTGATGTCAGATATGGTTCACATTCAGCCCCATTTACAATAATATGATCAATCTTTTTTTCTGGCGGAGGCGAAAGTTTAATAAATGTAGGGAATGTTGCTCCTCCCATACCAACTATACCAGCTTCCTTAATAATATTTATAATTTCTTCTTTTGTTAGGTCAGTATATGTATCTCTACCTATCATTGTATCAATCTCTGTATATTCACCGTCATTCTCAATAACTATACTTTGTACTTTTGAACCATTAGGATGCAAAACATCTTTTATAGCTTTAACAGTTCCTGATACACTACTATGAATAGGTGATGATACAAATCCCTGAGGTTCTCCTATTTTTTGCCCCATTAATACCTTATCACCTTTTTTTACAATAGGTTTACATGGCGCACCTATATGCTGTAACATTGGATAAACCAAATCACCTTCTGGCATATAGATTTTTATAGGTTTTTTTTCTGTAAAATCTTTTGAATGGCTAGGATGAATCCCTCTTTTAAAAGTCAATGCTCCCATTAGTATCCCCCTGTCTTTTTTAGTTTTTAAATAATCTTTGAACTAAATTTTAATATATATATAAAAACACTTAACAAATTTAGTAAATATGATTATACTCGACGATATTTTATGATATCTATTTACATTTATCATAATACAATTACTTTGCTAATACAAGAATTGATAAAAAAAGCACAAAGTGCGAAATTGCCTTATTTTATCATAAATGTAGCTACATTGTTCATTGTATACAATATCCTTATTATATAAAAAATATCATTTTTACTAAAAAAGTGTTTAGATTTTATATTTTTGTTAATTCATTAACATAAGCAATTTTATAACCCATAATAGAGTAGAGAAATAATAGCTAGTATTACTTCCCTCTCATTGAACCGTACATACGGGTCTCGTATACGGCTCTACAACTTATATTCCAACACTTCTTAGATAATATTGTAAAGGATTGAGCAAACATGCTCCGTCCTT
>JAOASG010000041.1 GCA_025210235.1 Vallitalea sp. | reverse complement strand
TGCCGCCTCAATCCCTTTCATCTTTGGCATCTCAATATCTAAAAAAATCATATCTACTTTTTCCTTTTTGATTTTCTCAAACATTTTCGTTACATCTGTATATGTCCCTATAATTTCAATTTGATCATAACCCTTAAGAAGACGTTCTAAGTTGATTAATGCATGTCTTTCATCATCAATCAATATGGTTCTAATCAAAACCTCACCTCTTTCATGTGGCATTATTTTCCTATAGTACTATATCATTTTATTCTCAACAAATTCTCAACATTATTTTCAAGCTTAACTTTGATTATCAATATCTGCTTTAAAACAAATAAATTAATAACTAAAAAATGCAATAAAAAATAGCTGAGCATCTATAGTTAGAACTCAACCATTTATATTGCATTTGCTATAATTTGTTTACTTCAAAAACTTGGTATCATAGCAGTTAATCAAAGATTTAATCCTTATTTTTTATTTTCCCAATACCATTTCTATATAATTCTTTCGTCATATCACTTAATTCTATACCCAATTCTTGCTTAAAATCATTAGTCATATTTCTATAATGTTTTTCAAAGTTAATGTAGTCTTCCATATTTGCATAAACCTCTAGTAATTTTCTGTGAATATCCTCAATATACGGTTCTTTGTCTATAATCAATTTTAAGTAAATAATAGCTTCACTGTATTTATCTTCACCTATGTAGAAATCTGATATTTTCATAAGCATATTCATATACATCTTACTAAAGCGAGCTTGTTCATTCATCGCCCAATAATAATCATTGCCTTCAAAATATTCTCCTTTATATAAATGGAGCGTTATCTTAAGGTTATCTACATTTTTGCTAGTTATAACCTCATAACTACTAAACGTCTTATCAAATTCTTCAATATCACAAAACATTATACCCATATCAAATTTGTACATTTTATTTGAATATGTAATTGCTTGGTCTAAATTGATAGACTTTAAACCGTTTCTTACATAATATACATTAGTATGTAATAGCTTAGTTGCTTGTTTTTCATCTTTGTCAGGCCATAGTGCTTCAATTATTTTAGATTTATGTACGAATTCCCCTCTATTATGCACAAGATATGCAATAAACTCTTCTGATTTAGATGTTCGCCATTTTATTTCTTGTTGACCTCTTCTTATTTCAAAGTTACCAAAACACGAAATTTTATTTTCTTCCTCATGATCATTTTCAATATCTTTATATCTTTTAATAACTCTTTCTATGGTCTTATCAAGTCTTCTTTTCATAATAGGTTTCATAACATAATCAGTGGCTTCCACTTCAAATGCATCTACAGCATAGTCATTATAAGCTGTAACAAATACGATTTGTACATTGCTATCTATTTCTAATATTTTCTTTGCCGCGTCTATTCCTTTCATCTTTGGCATGTCAATATCTAAAAAAAACATATGTACTTTTTCCTTTTTTATTTTCTCAAAAACCTTCGTAACATCTGTATATGCTCCTATAATCTCAATTTGATCATAACCCTTAAGAAGACGTTCTAAATTATTTAATGCAGGTCTTTCATCATCAATTAATATGGTTTTAATCAAAAACCTCACCTCGCTTATGTGGAATATTAATGCAAACAGTCGTCCCCTTTTTAACTTCACTTTCAATTTCAATTCCGTATCCGTAAATGTGTTTAAGTCTCTTAATTACATTCTTAAGGCCAACACTATCTCCTATAGGATTCTCATCCAAAATAGCTGTTAGTTTATCTTTGCTTATACCGACCCCATCATCCTCTACTTTAATGGTAATGATATCACCTATATCTTTAATGGAAATGTTTATATTTCCTCCTTCTTCTTTTTTCAATATTCCATGCTTTACTGCATTTTCTACAATTGGTTGTAAAATAAGTGAAGGTATCATAAAGCTAATATCATCCACATCATATTGACAGTTTATTCTATCCTCAAATCGCGCCTTTTCAATCGCTAGATAAGACTGTACAAACTCTATTTCTTTTTCAATACGTACAAATTTGTCCATATTACTAAAGTTGAAGCTACTTCTCAAATAATTACTTAACTCTGCTATCAGTTCTGCAGCTTTTTCAGGGTCTGTCCAGCAAAAGGCTATAATTGTATTCAATGCATTATATAAAAAATGCGGCTTTATTTGTGCCTGCAAAAATGCCATTTCTGACTGAATTGCATGACTCACCGATTTTTTTAACTCAATAAGTGTCTTTACACGTGCTCTTAATTCACCCATTTCAAAAGGTTTTGTTAAAAAATCATTGGCACCTGATTCAAAACCTGTCAAAATAGATTCCGGATTATTATGAGCTGTAAGCATTAGAACAGGTAAATCATAAATAGAATATTCCTCACGAATCTTTTTACATACTTCGTATCCTGACATTTGTGGCATCATAACATCTAAAATAACCAGGTCTATTTCTTGATTCTTTGAAATTATATCCAATGCTTTTATGCCATTTGTAGCTGTTATAATAACATATTTTTCAAAAGACAATATATTAACAAGTGAATGTAAATTAACATAGTTATCATCCACAATTAGTACTGTGAACTCTCCATCATTCTCAGCACTTACTATTTCTCCTGACATATGATACCATAAATGATTGTTTTGGGACATTGTTTCTTTTTTAGAAACAATACTTTTTTCTCTATTATCACTAATGGGGAGAGTAAAGGTAAATTTTGACCCTTTTTTTATCTCTGATATTACCCATATCTTTCCTCCCTGTATTTCTACAAGTTGTTTTACAATATTAAGACCTAATCCAGTACCTCCGTAAAATTTAGTTGAAGATATATTTCCTTGTTCAAAGGAATTAAAAATATCCTCTAGCTTCTCTTTTTCAATTCCAATACCCGTATCTTCTATGGTTATTTCTAACATATTATCATTTTCCACAGCTGAAATAATTATTTCACCATTTTCCGTAAATTTAATGGCATTACCTAATAAATTATATAAAATCTGTATGATTCTTTCTGTATCCCCATAAACTAAAGCTATATCTATTGGTACATCATTTATTAATACAATGTTCTTATCTCCAATCAAATATTTTTGCTCTGCCAATACCATCTCTACTATTTGTTTTATATCTACAGTATCTATATTAAGTTTTATATCTCTATATTTTAATTTTGAATAATCTAATATTTCATTAACAAGATTTGCAAGCCTTCTCCCACTTGATATAACTAACGATAAATTTTCTTTTTGTTTTTGATTTATATGTCCTTCCATACTTTGTAAAACGGATTCCGTAATACTAATCATACCATGAAGAGGTGTTCTTAATTCATGGGACGTATTTGCAAGAAATTCATCTTTAAACTTATTAACTGAAATCATTTTCTCCGATAATTCTTCCACTTCATCAAATGACTTTGAATATCTTGCAGCCAAAATATATGCTTGGATAAATAACATAATAAATGTTGTATAGGCTATACGTCCACCAGGCTCGCTCTCAACTATATTTAGATAATATAAACTGTCGTGAATATAAGTTGTCAAAAACAGTATAATTCCAAAAAGTAATAAAATTGCCCCCTGTCTTTTTCTATATACAGCTTTAATAATAGAAATAAATATACTTAAAGATGTTATGACTACTAAAACTTCAATAATGGTTAAATAATTTGTATAGATATGTATAGGTGTAATAATGATAAATGCTGTAATCAGCAATGACATATACGTAAAAACTTTTACAGCTTTCTTTGACGCTTCTTCAGGATACACCTGATGAATAAAGATAAACCATATTGTGGCTCCCCAATAAATAGTCATATATTCAATAAATATAACCAAGTTAAAATCTATAGTTGGAATTAAGGTAGTAATAAAATACTCTCCCGTGAAAAAAATTCTTAAGGACATTCCCAAAAAGGCTATAATAAAGTATAAAATTGATTTATTTCTTCTTTGGAGCCAGTATATAGCCACATGATAAAGAAGCATACTAAACACAGCACCAAAAAGGAGCATCTCTCTTCTTATAGAATTTTCTTTCATGTTGCTTATTTGTTCAAATGTTCCTAAATCTATAGAATGCCAAAATCCACCTCTTGCATACGTATAATTTGAAATTTGTATTATAATTTCAAACTCAGTAGAATTATTATTAAAATGAGTAATCTGTGGTTTATACTCAGGAACAGATGTCTCCTTACTTTGTCCAACAATTCCACTTACAGCAACAGTCTTTTCATTAACCATGAGCTTATAGGCAGTAGATTGTGTCAATATTTTTAGTCCTTTTAAATCATTTATATTCTTTGTTTTTATTTTCAATCGATAAGTAGCATATCCTTCTCCCGAAAGCTTTTTGCCATTTATTTCATAGTTGTTCCATACATCAGGCACATTTAAAAATCCATTTTGCTTATACTTTTTATCCCCTGTATGAAAATCATCATAAGTAAGTAACCTATTCCAATAAAATTCCCACTCTCCATCCAACTTTATGGGACCATCTCTTTGTAAATTCCAATTAGTAATATCTAATACACCTTTTTTCGCTAAAGGCATATTTTCTTGATCCTTTAACCCAGTAACAAAAAAGAATACTATTACTATTAGTAAAACAAGTATAATAATAATATATTTTTTATTAATATAAGATTTCATTTGCATCCAAGTCCTTTTTTATGTATAAATTATGTCGTTACTATGAGGTTTTATTTAAACACCTTGTTCTATATCTTTTCAATAAAAGCATTATACTATAAAAATATATTATAGTGTAGTATTTCTTACAAACAAACTAACTTTTTGGTAAGGATTTGAAATAATTATTTTATAAATGATATAATAAAGCCAGGAGTGATTATATCATGAAGAAGAAGATATTATTTATAAGTTCTATTATATTAATAACTATTACAATTGTGTTTACAATTTTTACAAATAACAACGATAAATTAAAACTTACAGACGAAGAAATGAAGTATATAGAACAAAACAAAGATACAATTTTTAAGGTAGGATATTTTCCTACGCCAGCAGAAAGAAGATTTTGCATAAAACTTTGTAAAAAGATAGAAGAAGATACATCCTTAAAACTTAAGATATATGATGATACATGGAATAATACTCTAGCACTAATAAAAAATTCCAGTCTGCCAATTGTTATGAATATGAATAAAACTGTTAACCGTAAAAAATATGCACTTTTTACAGAGCCGCTTGAACCTATATCTTGCGGAATATATTCTGGTGAAGAAAATACAATTACATCTTTCAATGATATTAATGGCAAAGTTATAGGAGCAGAGAGAGAAACTGCATTATCCGAAAGTTTTCCTAACGAATATCCTAATCTTTCATATACACTTCAAATATACGATACTTTTGAAGAAACTAGAAAAGCTTTTGAGGATAGGGAAATAGATGGGTTTTTATCAACCAAAAGTTATGACGAAAATGTAAAAGGGTTACATTTTTTTGCCATCGATAGTATTACTCTTGACACTAATCATATTGGAGTAAGTAAAGAATATCCTATTCTTTATTCTATAATATCAAAAGAAATTGAAATATTAAAAAAAGAAAAGTGGGACATTTTAGTATCTGATATTATTAATTTTGAATTGGAAAAATCTCTTGTTGACTTTACAGATATAGAAAAAAAATATCTAAGTCAAAAAAAAATAATAACTGTAGGATTGCCTACTGAATATTTTTTATATGCTTATGGTGAAGAATATAATCTTAAAGGAATCCTACCAAAAATACTTGAAAAAGTACAATTTATTTCAAATAGCAATTTTTCTTATAAGTTTGATAAACTTGAAAACTTAAGATTAAGGGAAGATATAGATTTCTACATTGATTATGAGAAGAGTAAAGATTATGTTACTAATTCTGTATTTACAGAAGATATCATTATTGCCAGTACATCTGATAAAAAATCTATCAAAGAAGTTTATGACTTGTCAATATATAATGTAGGTATATTTGGCGTACCAAAAGCTAAAAATTCTTTAATTCACAGTATGCCCAATATTAAATTAAAAGAATATAACAATATAGAAGATGCAAACTCTGATATCAAAAAGAGGAATTTAGATTATCTAATAATGCCACGCTTATATTTTGAAAACACAACAGAAAACTTTAGTTATCGTGGTGACTTTGATATTAATATTAATAGATTTGTAAGCGATGATAAGATGATTATCAATATAATAGATAAATGTCTTTTTATTATAGATACAGATAAAATAATAGAAAATGAAATAATAAAAACTGCAAATAATAAAATACCTTTAAAAATTATCTTTCTTTTAATTATCTTGCTAAGTATCGTTCTTCTCGGAATAAAAGCTTTAAAAACTATATGGAATTTGCAGTATAAGGATAGTTACTATGGGCTCTACAATATTAAATACTTAGATAAAATGCTAAAAAATAAATCCTGCTTCCTTATTTTAGTAGAGCTTATTGATGTAGATATAATCAAAGCTCATTATGGAAATAAAATATTTGAAAAATATATTAATAAATTTATTATGGAAATAAAAACTAAGCTTTCCGCTAAGGAATATATAGTGTATTTAGGTGAAAATAGATTCTTATTAGCAACAAATACTGATATAGAAAAATTTATTCCTCTATTAAAAAAGATTAAACATATTACTATAAATAAAATCTTACTTATGTATAAAAAACGTATTTGCTATTACGATTTCGAAGGTGATGAAAGTATATCTATAATTCTTGAAAAAATGCATTTAGGAATGAAAATAGAAAAAGAAAGAAATGATATTATACACCTTACTAATCAGAAATATGAGCACTATAAAAATAGAATAGCAAAAGATATTATGATAAAACAAGCTATTGAAAAAGGGGAAATTAATACTACATTTAGAGATATCGTGAATAATCATGAAAATATAGTTGCTAAATATGTTGATATCAAGTTAGACGGTGTAAACCAAAACAACCTATATAAAATAGCAAAAAGGCTTGATATTGAGATAAAACTTGATAAACTTGTACTATCAAGAGTTTTAAAAGCAAACAGCAATAAACCTATTTTAATAAAAGTATCTTCTAGAACGCTATTATCAGAAAAGTTCTTTGATTATTTATTAGATAGAATAAGCAAAAATATTACATTAATTATAATAATAGATTTTGAAGTATATGAAGAAAATATTGATGTTTTAATAAAAAATGAAAATATACAATACGCTATAGAAAATTTTGGACAAAATCTTAAAAATGACTGTGCAATTAAATATTATGACATAGAGAATATTATTCTAGATAATTCTTTATGTACAGATATAGAAGAAAATAGTGAGGTAATAGAATTTATTAAAACTTTTGCGAAAAATAACAATAAAAAAATATTTACACGTGGTGAATATTTCGGGGGTAATAATTCAGACAATTTCTTTGATTATTATATTAGGGAGGAAATAGATGAAAATACTGATTGTTGAAGATGACAAAAAACTGGCTCTTACATATAAGAATATTTTATCAAATACCTTTGATATATATACGGTAACTAGTATTAAAGAATGTAGAAATTTCATAAAAACAGGAAGCACAGACGTTATCTTACTTGATATAATGCTTCCTGATGGTAATGGGTATGACGTTATTCCTTATATACAAAAAAATTCTGATGCTATAGTTATTATAATATCAGCACTAGGAGAAGAAGAAACAAGACGTATAGCCTATGAAAAGGGGGCTGATGATTACATGATTAAGCCTATTACACTTTTTGAGCTAGAGTACAAATTAAAGGCACTTAGAAAAAGGTACAACAAAGATAAACTAATAATAGAAATAGGAGATATTACTCTTAACCTAGAAAATCTTACTATTTCAACTATAAATAACGAAATAACTATTCAACATTCCCAAGGAATAGTTCTAAGAATGTTATATGAAAAATATAAAAAGGGTGAACTGCTTACAAAAAGTGAGGTTGCAAATCTAGAAGAAATAGAAAAAACAGATAATTTTAGGATACATACTTTATTCTCAAGGCTAAGAAAAAATATTGAAAAATTAGAAAGCGATAATGTGTTTATAGAAAACGTTTATGGTAAAGGATATAGGCTGGTAGTGATGAAATGAAAATAAAAATAAAAACTATTTTTATAATAATAACAATATTTTTATTAGCTAGATTTGCGTCTAATTATGTAGATGATATTTCTAGAAGTCTTGTTAATCATATTGAGGCAGGAAATTTTATTAACACTGAAGATTTGAAAACTGATAAAATAACTATGCTACACTGGTTTGCAAAAGAATTACAAGTATACTCTGAGGATAATAGGGAACTATATTTTACTGTATTTCAAGCATATAATGGGCTTACTCTATATAAAAATAAAAAGCTTATTATGCAAAATGAATCTAAAGATTATCCAATGTATCAAGAAAATGGTTACATGGTTTTTGATATTGAAAATGATGATTACATAAATAATAGAGTTGATTTTTATTTTGATGTAACACTAGATAATACAAATGAAACAGATTATTATAATAACTATTTTGTAGGAAGTTATAGTAATATTAATAGGCTCATTGTAACAAAAAATAGTATAAATATTATTTCTATAACTTTACTTATAGTAATATCTTTACTCGTGTTATTAACAGAAAAAAATAAATTATACTCTATTTGGTTTTTAATACCACTATCATATATATTTATAAATATTAAAGTAGGTGTCATATTAGCCACTTCATTTTTTTATTTTTACTCTGATAAATTTTATAGAAAACGTACTAAAAAATATTTTGTTGCAATTACCTTTTTTATCGGTTACCTAGTACCTTATTTAGATAAATGGTATTATAGCTTAGATTTATTTTTGTTACCAATAAACTTTTACAATATATATATATTTGCATTTATAGTTTTAAGTACTATAAATTATATGAAAGATAAAAATAAATATAGTTTAATATCGCTAATAGGGATATCTGTCATATATATCTTTATTAAAGTAGATTGTGAATTTAGCTTTTTTAGATTGTTTTATGAAGAAATATTTATCACGATAATATCAGGCATTTTATTAGCTATTGGTATTAGAAATATAAGTACACATTTCTCTAGTGACAAAACTGTAAAAATTGATTTGTTAAGAGGAATAAGCCATGACCTTAGAGTACCAATCTCCACAATTAGGCTTAATACGGAGCTTTTAGAAAAAGATGACTTTACTACTGAAATAAATAAAAATATCTTAATTCATACAATTAAAGGTGCAGTAGATGACCTTACAAGTATAACATCAAGCCTTACTGCGTATATGTCAAAAGATAGTTATGTAAAAGGTAATTACAAAACATCTCTTCAAGACTCTATACATCATACTGCTAATTACTTTATAAATAATGAAAAAAATATTGATATTAAAACCAAGGTATGTGAGGAGGAAATTTACTTACATATTGAAGAAGTATGGCTTAATAGACTTATATATAATCTTGTAGATAATGCTTACAAATATACAGATGAATATGGTGAAATAGTAATTAAACTTAGAAAAGATAAGCGAAAAATCTTGTTGTCAATAGAAGATAATGGTATAGGTATGACAAAAGAAGAGATAGACAAAATTCTAGAGCCATTTTATAGAGTAGATAAATCAAGAAGTATATCAGGACTTGGGTTAGGGCTAAGTATTGTAAAATCTATAGTAGAAAAACTAGATGGTAATATAAAAATAGTTTCAAAACTAGGTGAAGGAACAAAATTTACAATCGAAATCTAACTTATTGGTAAGATTTTAATTTTTTATATACAAAATATGGTAAGATATCCTTACTTAAAAATAGGAGGAATTACTTTATGAAAAAAAAATTAATTATATTACTAGTATTTATGATGCTGTTTAGTAATATTGCTTATGCAGGAGGTTGGTTTTTAGGTGCAAGTGATTGGGCAGAGCCAGAGCTTCAGAAGGCATTAGATAATGGACTTATTACCCATGATGATTTTGCTGCTGAAATGAAAGCATATTCTGACTACATAAGTAGAGCTGAGTTTGCAAAACTTATTATGAATATGTATTATCAAATGACAGAATCCTATCCAGAGCTAGCATCTGCTGATACATTTTCAGATACTACTAATAAATATGTTTTGATGGCTAATGCGGCAGAAATTATAAATGGAAAAGGTAATGGAATTTTCAAACCTTATGACCTTATAACAAGACAAGAAATGGCAGTAATGATGAGTAGAGCACTTGATAGTATGAATATTGATTATTATACAGGCGACGGTGTTTTAACTGTAGCTGATAAAGATAGTGTTTCTGGGTGGGCAGTAAAAGGTGTTGATTTTGCTTTTGAAAATGGATTTATTAAAGGTGATGGAACTAACTTTAAACCACTTAATAATACGCCTATAGAACAAGCTGTTATTATCGTTAATAGAGTTTATGAAAAGTATGCTAGCTCTATAAAACCTAGCGAGCCTAAAGATTATTCAAAAGGGTATTCTGTATCAAAAGAAGATGGAAATGGATACATAACATACAGTAACGGAGAAAAAGAATTAGTACGTGAAAATGTTGTATTTATAGACTATCTAAGAAGCGATATCCAAAAACTTTATGTAGTTACATCTGATAAAAATAGTTATAGATACAATGTAAGTGATATGACTTATGATACATTAGCACATACTACGCATACACAAGATATGAGAATTGTGCAAGGTGGAGAATATGATGGCTATCTAGTTGTAAAAACTTTAGTAAACGGTGTAACAGAATATAAAGTATTATGTAATAATAAATATAATTCTTATGAAAATAGAATGATTTCATCATTTGATAATATGAGCGAACAAATTGCAAATGCATACGCGGATAATGATTATACAAAAGGATATTCACTAAGTATAGAGAAAGGCAAAAGCAGATACACTACATTGCATATAACCTATGATAATACTGGAATAAAAGAAAATCTGAAACTAGATGCTAGTAAATATTATACTTGTCAATCTAACCCTAGATATTTTTATTATGAGACTTACCATCACTTTACGAAGTATGATTTAGAAACCGGAACAAAAACTGACTTAATCACATTATCTACTTTTGGCTCTCAACGCTTGGGCATAACTGCTTTTGGATATGTTGATGGGGGTGAGTACGATGGATATGTCATTATTAGAGGATCTTGGGGTGGATATGTGGCAGGTGATAGGAATAAACCAGGACCTACAATCATAATTATTGATCCTAATGGAAATAAAGATAACTTCAAAGGAAAATACACTTCAGATAGTGACGTAACCAATGATCCTAGATCAGTAGTGGAGTCATTTTATTTTAGACCATAGCATATTAGTAATTATTGTTAAAAAAAAATTTAATATTAAAAATGTATATAATTTCAAAATAGAAGTAAAAAAGCGAGCAAAAATAATAAATTTAAGCTTGCTTTTTTATTTTATTTTTCAAAAAAACTCTTTTGCTTATCGACTTTTTAGATTTATTTCTAACCAAAATGAAACTTAAGCTAATTTTAATATTAATTATGCCGATACATTTATTGGTTTTTGTTTTAATATGTAGTAGCAAGACTACCCAACTACCTATTTTAACTTAATATACAGAAAGGAGCATTTTATGACAGAAGAAAACATTAACAACGAAAACAACTATAATAATTTTAATGATGATCTTTATAGTTATGGTTGTAAAAACTGTGGAAGTTCTATTATTGAAGAAGGCTACAATACTAATTTATGTGTAAATTGTCGAGATAAGCTTTCTAAAAGACCTATTCCTAAAAAAATTAAATTTGTCTTTTTAGTTGTATTAGGATTAGTTTTATATTCATTAATAAGATTTCCTGCAGTACTTGAAGGTGCTATAGCTTACGAAAGGGGAGAACAAGCAGCCGAACAGAAAAAATATACAACTGCTTTAAAAGAGTTTGAAAAAGCTGCTAAAAAATATAGTTACTCAGGTAACTTGAAAGCAAAATTAATAATTACACAATATTATACAGGTAATTATGATCATGTTATTGATATGTTAGTAGACCTTGAGGGTACAACTATTGAAAGCGATGAGTTATATTCTCAATTAGAAGAAATAAATGAAGATTTAATTGGTATCTACGCTTTAGATGATGAACTTAATAATATTATTGCTTCAATAAAAAATGAATCAGTTGATATTAAAATTCAGAAATTAAGTGAATATAATAATTTACACCCTAAAAATATTATGTCAGCTTATATGTTAGCAAATATCTACTGCGGTATAGAAGATTATGAACAGGCAAAATTTTATCTTAATAAAATGTTAAGACAACGCCCAGATAATCAATATGCTTTAATAAATATGTCCGAAATTGAAAAAGTATTAGGTAACTATGAAGATGCAATAAATTATTGCAATCATGTTCTTGATATAAATGTAGAATCAGCTGATGCATATGCTTCATTAGCAAAAATAGAGCTTGCTAGATTAAATGATGAAAAAGCATTAGAGTATATTGAAATAGCTTATGAAATTAACTCCAATAGTTTATCTATATTGTCAACATTGGCTGAAACATATCATCATACTAATATGTTAGAAAAAAGAGATGAAATATTAGATAAAATTATAAATCATCCTGATATTAGCAAAGAAGATAAAGACTATATCGAGAGTCTATATAAAGAATAAATTCAAAAGATATTTATCACATAAATACACAAAACTTTATATAATTAGATTATTTAAGTAATCTTTATCTTGCAATTAAATATTATATTATAATAAGAAAGGAATAAAAACATGATAATACCAGGTCAAATAATATCATTAGCTACTTTTCCAGGAGTGATTGTACATGAAATGGCACATCAATTATTCTGTAGACTTTCAAGAGTTGCAGTTTTTGATGTATGTTATTTTAGATTTGCTAATCCATGTGGATATGTAGTTCACGAAGAACCAAAAAAAGTTCATCAGCATATATTAATTAGTGTTGGTCCATTTATAATAAATACATTATTAGGTGCTCTTATATCTCTATCAGCAGCAATACCCGTACTTAAATTTAGTTCTGGTGATGCACTTGATTATTTCCTCATTTGGTTAGGAATTTCTATAGCTATGCACGCATTTCCAAGTAGAGGTGATGCTAATAATATATGGAACTTAATAAAAAGTAACAAAACTAATTGGTTAACAAAAATCTTATGTTTTCCAATAGTAATTTTTATATACTTAGGTGCCCTAGGATCAGTTGTATGGCTCGATTTAATATATGGTTCGTTTATCGCCTTACTAATCCCTAATCTTTTGTTAAAAATATTGGCATAGATTATCTAATTTTTAATTAAGAAGAGAGAATTATAATCATTCTCTCTCCACCCTAGTGGCTTCATAAACAGGTCTGTTTTGTTTATCAGGTAAAATAATTAAGAAAAATACACTCATCATTGGTATACAGGACATACATACAGCAGCTACTTTATAAGACATAACCTGTCCTAGAACACCAGCAAGCATTTGGCTCAAGACCCCACCAACTGCAAAAATCATGTTAAAAAAAGCGCTGATTCTTGCACGCATATGTTGCGGAAGATATGATTTTACAGCAGTTTCCCTAATTGTAGCACTTGATGTACCTAATCCACCGCATATAAAACGATTTACTAACATTAATGGATAAGGCATAAACAGCAGAATTCCATCCATTAAATTATAAAAAATATACACAAATTTTGTAAAAGCATATCTTTTCTTAACAGGAATTTCAAGTACATATTGAAAAATACCACTCATGAACCGACCAATCATCTCTGCACTTTTCAATAATCCAAACATAGTAACTGACAACCAGGGGGCTGTCTGATAATAAGCTTGGGTCAACAAAACAATACCATGTGAAGTACCATTGGTAATACTCATATATGTATAAATATTTCTAATACCTTTTTCATTTTTTAGATACGAAAATCCTTCTCTAAGATCCTTGAAATACTGCTCTAATGTATATCGTTGTTTGCTTTTTTTTCTGGTTTCTTTTATTAAACTTTCAATAAGAACGGAAATCAATGTTATTCCCGCAACAATCAAAAAAATATTTCCAATAGAAATTGTATCATACAAAAACGCTGCAATAGGAGACATAATAATCGTAACCACTGGGTATATTGTTGCGCTGACTGCATATCCTTTCTGTTCATGACCAACCGGTATCAAGTCTGGATACCAAGCTTGATAAGCCAAACGGTAAAATACAGATATTGTTCCAGTTATCAGAACAAATATAATATATAGGTAATAGTTAAATTGATGATTGCTAATCCACAATCCCATTACTATATATATTAAAAACATCATCAAATCCAAGTTGACAATCCATTTCTTTTTACCTCCTTTATCAATCAATGGCGCCACAAGTACCGGTAACAATATATCCGGTAGCATACCACATACCATAATTAATGAGGATAAAAAGGTCGACTGGGTCTCGCTAAACACCAGCAGACTGATTGGCAAATTCATCGCCTCTCCGCCAATTACTGATAAGATTGTTGCAACTGTTATACAGGAAAAATCTTTGCTCCACAGCTGGGATTTCTTAATATTCTTCATTAGCACTCTCCTTTTTCTAGTTTTATATTTATTATATATTACACGTAAATGTATTAAAACTAGCTTTAGTTGAGAATATATCCTGTATTTACTGCTTTTAAATAATTGTATTTACGAGTTTATAAGAAATTCCAGCTTCAAATTCAAGTGCTTTTTTATATTTTCTATGTTTCTTATAAGTCTCAACAATCATATCTGAATAGAAAAACAAATGTCCAAAATGATACTCTTTTTTCAATTCGGTAATCAATTTTTCCAGAAGCATTAAGTATTTGGGGTCATTTACAAACCCATCCTGACATTCAAAACAGGCCTCTTCATACTTTAATTTATCAGCTAAACAAATTGTCTCTTTACTTAAATACTTATTTTTAATTATTTTAAGAAATTTCTTACCTTCTTCAACTTTGCCCATTCTAATATTCGCCACTGCCTTTTTATGTAGTAGTTGAAAGCTTGAATCTTCATCATCTACGGATACCTTATTTAGATAGGTCAGAGCTAGTTGATAGTCCTTCATATTAATATAAGTAGCTCCAGCGTTATAGTAGATATTTTTTAGATGATTTGTCCAACCAGTATTTTGTAAAATCATGATACTACGCTCATAGTAAGTCATCATCATTTGATGCTGATTTAAACACGCATATGCACTCCCTTTATAAGTCAAATATTCCGCCAAACGATAAGTATTTCCTTCTTCAATAGCCATAACTGTTACTCTATTCTCCAAGCCATGAATGCTTGTATAGTCCCCATATATCATATAGTATTGACACAAAGTCAAAAGCCCATATGAATTTCTTAAAGCTTCGCATGACTCAACAAATTTAAACTGTAAATCAATTGGCACCTTTTTATCAAGAGCAAACTTTATAGTATAATATGCCGACTGGACTGGAGTCATTACATCTTTTAGTTCATAAAGCAAATCCAAGGACATATCTTTTTCGTATGCCTGAATAATCAACCAATCTATTGCAAAAACACTATAAGACAATTTTTTTGTATTGACCTCTAATCGCTCATATGTCTCATTAGTATCCATGTTATAATTTAACTGCTTAAAATACTTCTTAATATTTTTTGACGACTCATCTATGAATTCTTCATCTTCAATATAATCAATCCCTAACTTGGCAAACAGCTTTGTAATAATCTCATTTTCAGCTTTTACTTGTCCATGCTCAATCTTGCTTAGATATGAGGGCACACATATATCCTTGCATATCTCACTTTGTTTTCTTTGCTGCTTCAAACGCTCAATCTTAATCAACGCTCCAATCAGTTTTTCTTGCATTTGATTTTCTTTCAATCCAATCCCCCTACTCTGTATGCATTTAAATGATCCATCTAAAGCTATTTCATTGATTCTTAACTAATAGCTAGTCATATACCTAATTAAATAATAAATCGTTCATTGTTTTTTGGAATATATTCCACTGATTTTTTCTCTTTCCTAATTCTTTCTTACCATTTTCAGTTATTTTATAATACTTTCTTTTTCTTTTAGTTTCTGTTTCTTCCCAATATGACTCTATATATTTACTTTTTTCCAAACTATGCAGTATTGGATACAACGTTCCTTCTTTTAAGTTAAATAAACCATTTGAACTTATTTCTAACTTTTTTATTATTTCATATCCGTACATATTTTTTTGATTTAAGAGCGATAAAATTAGAGTTTGTGTGTTACCTTTTAACAATGCTTTATTATCCATACTCTTTCCTCCTAATTCAAATACTGGCTAATTATTTTACTTACTTCATCTTTTTGTTGTTTTCTAACCTTTACTACTGTTTGACGAAGAGAAGGCTTACCGTTCTTATTATTTAAGTTAAGCTTTAATTCAGCCATACTTTTATTATCTCTATATGAATACATCCACATATTACTATTTATTTCTTCCCATTTAACAAAGCTATATCCAATAATTAAACCTTCCTCACATATAGTTGCTCCTGTATCAAAGGTTTCTTTTATAATTAATAATTGCATTAAAAAGAATTCTAATGAGAAATTAGAAGAAAACTCTCCTTCTATTATATTAATCACCGTCATACCACCTATTAAAATTATATAAAAAAGAATAAACTTTTTTCCTATAGCTTGAAAAGTGCTTGGTTTATTTACACTTCGAATTTGATATAAAACATTAACATCAAATTTATTAAATATTCTATTATACATACCATAAAAAAATGTACCACTATAAATTGAAATACAAATAACCTCAACTAATAAAACTGTTTTGAGAAAAAAACTATCAGTACTATAAAAATTCAAACCTATAGACATAAAACAAATTATTAAATTAATTGCTATTATACACAATCTTATTTTGCTTTTTTTATTAATATAACTACTATTTAATTTTCTACCTACTTCTTTAGCACTCCCCATGTTAAGCAAAGCTTTATCAATCGATGCATCTTCTGATAAACCTCTTTCTATGTATTCTTCTTGCAAATTATAAATATGATCTAATAACTCATCTTTGACTTTATGGGCTTTATCTTCATCATAAATATATTTTGTTACATCTTCTAAATATTTATTAATTTTTTCTGACATATTAATTCGCCTCCATATACCTATGTAATCTATGCATATATTACATAGGTATATAATACCACATTAATACTTAATGTCAACACAACTAATCTACAATCATTACGCTTTATTTTTTATCACTTTGTTAATATTTACATAATAATCAATAAAAAGAGCTGTGCATCAGCAGATATTGACTACTAATACGACAGCCCCTTTTCCTAATTTACTATTAATCCATATTGTTTTTAATAATATTCCAATACTACCATTTGGTGACATTCAACTTTTGGTACTTCATAGCTAACTTTTCCGTTTTTTTGCACAAACTCAATTTCTTCCATCTGGGGTGCAAGATATACTTTTTTTATCTTTTGATATACATTAATGGAAGCTTTTATATTATAAAGAGGTGGTAAATCTTCGATGACTTCAAAAGTATCCATATCTTTAGGATTTGTTCCTAAGCTACCTTCACCTCGTTTTATAGGTGAAGCATATAAGATATGGTTTATATACCTACTTTCACTTTCTTGATGCATAAGGGTTGTTATTCCTTGGCTAGGCAAGTTAATTTCTATTGTTTTATTATCTAATAATTTATTAAGTGCATAGATGAGTATTTCTTTTGCAGGTAAACTTCCTATAGTTCCATAATCCTCAAACATATTCCATGCTATATATATTCCATTTGGATGTTCTGTCATACCCGCCCCAGCATTTTCAATCTTATTAGGTGTATGCTGATGGGATGAAAAACGAAATACCTCTCTATTGAAATATGGATTTTCTCTACATCCAATTTCTTTTGCTCCATTTAAGTTTATTTTTTGCCCTATTGAATATTGAACAAATGCAGTCTTTTTGAGACTATACAAATCAAAATTAGGTTTAAAGTAATCAGGATTATATTCATTAGTACCTATATATTCTACACCAAGATCTATTGCAAAGTTTTCCCCTTCAATATCTAAACCTGATTCTCCAGTAGCTAATATTTTACCACCTTTATTTATAAACTCATTGAGTTTCTTTTTCAATTCATTATCCACTCTAACATAATCAGGTAAAATTACTACCTTATATTGTAAAAAATCATCTTCAAGATCAATAACATCAAAGAGAAAATTACCTTCTTGTAATACACGTAATGTACCTATATCTGATTTACAGATATTTTCTCCTTCTTTCTTACTAGCATTTGGTGATAAATTTCCTTTTAATTCTACGGCTTCTAGAGTTAAAAATGCTACGTCTGTACATGCTTTTACATCATTACACCATTCTTCTTTTGCCTCTACCTCACTATACGCCTTACCAATGAGATCATATGTAGCTTCGTCTAAAAAACCTTCCGGATGCATTTGATCTCCTATTGAACAACGGCTACCATTAGCTAAACATAAAGCTGCTTCATAACGAAGAGCATTTGGATGTTTATATCCTCCAAACTCTCCCCATGTGGTATGGAACTTTCCTGTCATTCCTAGGAAAACTTTTCCTTTGTTCTGTACATATCTTGCAGAAATTGGAAAACTCTCGTATCCCCATCCACCGGTAGGTAAAGATTCAACTTCTATGTGGGTACTAAATCCTAATAAATCTCTTCTACCTCTATGAATATGTCCACTATTATGGAATATTTTCGTTCCTGGTTTAATTTTATACACAGCATCTTTTACTCTTTTTATATAATTAGCAAATGTCTCTTTTGCTAATTCTTTTACTGCTACCTTATCTCTTGGGTCTTTACCTGCTTCCAAAAGTTTGTTAACACAATTTTGACAATAACATTCTCGTTCCCCTACTATATCAAGCCACAAACCATCGCAAGGATAATTAGTGACAATTTCTTCGATTTGATCAATTAAATAATCTAGATATGGACTATTAAAACAAAACTCATGATACCCTGGTTCCATAAAATCATAACGCAACACACCAAAGCACTTTAGTTTCTCATCTTTGTCACGAATTAACCATTCTGGATGTCTTCTAGCCATCTTCTCATCTAGACCAGCAGATATATATATAGGTGCTTTCACACCAATTTCATGACATGCACCAATCATTTCTCCTAACAAATCAAAAGATAGGTTAGGATGTATTTCATTTGCTTTGCTAGGGTGATAAGCCCAGCCATGGTGACATTTTGCAAAAATATTAATCGAACTTACGTGTCCTAATTGTAATTTTTCTTGAAAATCTTTTTTTGAGAATTGTTTTCCTATATTATCAATAAATTCAGATGTATGAAAATCTAAATGTATTTGTCTGAATGAAAAATCTTCCATTTTTATCTCCTAACTTTCTTGATATATATTAATGAGTATAAACTATAGTGTGTTCTAATGGTTCACATCGAACATCGTGAGGATACTTATCATAAGGCCACTCAAGACCTACGTCTCTAACTTTTACACCAAGCAAACGTTTTATTAATAATAATGTTAATTCGTTTCGTATATCTTTTTCTGAATTATCATCATATAAATTGTTCATTTCATGAGGATCTTCTTTTATATTATACAGTTCACATTGATCGTCATAATAGATAGTTAACTTCCAATCACCTCGTCTAATCATTGCTCCTGGTCCATAGCATGTCGGTGCAAGAGGTGCTTTTAATTTTAGACCTTCTACTGGCTCTCTATAAGTTGGTGCACCATAGCCTCCTTCACAAATAACTGTATCTTTTCCTTGATCATTACCTTCTTCTATATTCTTCACCCATGATTTTCCTACCATTGTTGGAGGTATATCAATTCCAAGCATGTTTAAAATAGATGGAACAATATCCACTTCCTCGATTAGACCATTGAAAGATTCTAACTTCCAATCTGCATTAGGATATTTAATAATTAATGGAATCTTTGTTAACGCATCATAGAAGGTTGGATTCTTATGGGTCATACCATGATCACCTAATAACTCTCCATGATCTGCTAAAAATACAACTATAGTATTTTCGCTAAGCCCTGTTTCTTCTAAGAAATCCATCATTCTTCCTACGCTATCATCAACATATCTAATCTGTCCCATGTACATAGCTATAGCTTTCTTTATATCATCTTCAGTAGCAAGCTCCATTTCTGAATGTATTCTCCAAATATAATTTCGAATAGGCGATTTGCTTGATTTATAATCTTCATAGCTCTTAGGCATTGACATATCTTTAGGATCAAACATAGTATCATAAGGTGGTGGACATGTAAATGCTGGATGAGGATCTTGATAGTTAACCCATGCCAAAAATGGTTTCTCTTCGCTATGTCTACTCATAAAATCTATAGTTTGATCTGTAAGTTTGCCTGTCAAATTATAGACATGATCCTCTTCCATTGGAAATGCTGTAAAAGAATGTTTAAACTCTGGGTGTTCATCATAATTACCTACACAAATTTCATCAACTTCATCCCATATTTCTTCAAGACGTTCATATGTAAAGCAATGATTCTTACCAAACATTCCTGTCGTGTATCCTTCATTCTTTAGGCTGGTTACAATATTAGGTATATCTGGTTCAACTGTTGACCCATAATTTCTATGGTCATGTTCACTAAAATAAGTACTTGTAACAAAGCTAATTCTACTTGGTCCACATAAAGGTGCAGAACACTAGCAATTATCAAACTTTAGCCCTTCTGTAGCGAGCCTATCAATATTTTTTGTTCCTTTAGTAGAATGTCCATAACATCCTAAATAATCTGCCCTCATTTGATCAGGCATTATAATCAAAAGATTCATCTTATTATTATTTTCTTTTATATTATTCATTTTTTCACCTAACCTTTAACAGCTCCTGCTGTAAGACCTTTTTCAACTTTTTCTTGTAAAATTACGTATGCTAGTAGGGGCGGAATAATTGTAGTTATAATTGCTGCCATTAAACCACCAAAATCACCAACCTTTTCACCTCTAAAAGCAAGAAGACCATAGGATATAGGCATCTTATCATTATCACTAATAAATAATAATGGGAATAATAAGTTATTCCATGTATTCAAAAAATTAAATATAGATGCTGTAGCAACTGCTGGCATGGAAATTGGAATAATAATTTTTGTAAATACTTGAAAAAGATTGCAACCATCTATAATTGCAGACTCCTCTAATGCATTTGGTATGGCCTTCATAAATCCAGTTAATATAAATACTGTCATAGAAATAGAGTATGCTGAGGATACTAATATTAAAGCAATGAAATTATCTTTTAATCCAAACTTTCCAATATTAAAAGCTAATGGAATCATTGTTGATTGCAAAGGTATCATCATTCCCATTATAAATAATAAATACATTCCTTTTTTCCATTTAAACTCAAATCTAGCTAAAATATACGATGCCATACTACCTAAAAACCCAACTATAACAACAACTGACCCTGTTAATATAATACTATTTAAAAAGTATTTACCAATCTTAGCTTCTCTCCATGCATTTATATAATTAGAGAAATTAAAGCTTTTAGGTAATGCAAAAGGTGCACTAAATATTTCTGTGTTAGTCTTAAACGATGCCATCAATGCAAAATAGATTGGTAGTATACATATAGCTGTATAGGCTATTAATAATAAATACTTAATTACATTATTTATCTTCTTTGTTGAACTGTTTCTTCTATTAATCATGATCACACAACCTCTCTAGACTTCTTGCCATTCATTATTCTAAGTACTACTACCGTTATTAGAACACTGGATAATAAAATCATTATCCCAATAGCACTACCTCGACCAAAGTGATCATATTTAAATGCTTCACTATACATAAGAGTTGCAGGTGTCTCAGTCATTCCATTTGGTCCACCTTCTGTCATAACATATACCAAATCAAATGTTTTTAGCCCTTCTGTAATAACAACGATAATACATATTTTAACTGACTCCCAAGTCATTGGAATTAGTATTTTAAATAAATTTTGTATTTTATTAACACCATCAATTTTCGCAGCTTCTAATACATCTTCTGGAACACCTGTTATTGCTGCAAAGAATATTGACATCACAAAACCAATACGAAACCATGATCTTACTAAAATTAATGTATTCCAAGCTGTCTCTCGATCAAAGAGCCAATTTTTCGCTAAACAAGATAATCCAAGTGCATTTAATGTACTGTTAATAACACCATTGTTAGGTTCTAAAATAAAATACCATACCAAACCTATTGCAACTACTGAAAGAACTAATGGTGAAAAAAAGACTGCTTTGAAAAAACGATATCCCTTACAAAAGCTCCCCAATATTACAGCTAATAAATATGCAATTGGTATCTGTATGAGAAGGCTCATTACTAATAAATGTAAAATATTTTTAGCACTTCCAATGAACTGTGGATATTTAAATAAGGATATAAAATTCTTAAATCCAACAAACTTCATTGGTACTCCTTGAATACCATTCCAATCAAAAAAAGAAAAATATACAGTTTGAATAATAGGTACTAATTCAAATATGGCATATATTAGTAATGCTGGCAACAAAAATAATACTATTACTTTCATATTACGTTTATAACTATTCATGTGCTTGCTCCTTATATAATGGGGCTGTCGAATATTTCATTTTCCATATTTAGTCATTTATATTAATTGACTAAGTTTAGCTTTTCTTCAAAGTTGAAGTAAATTAAAATATCCGATAGCCCCATGTATTATACTAAAAACTCAATTAATATTGTCTTATTGACTGTCAACCTCATTTTGAATTTCTTTAGCAGCTTCTTCTGGTGTATACTCTAGAAGCAATCCAACTAATGAATTTCTTGTTCTATCTTTCATAGATACTAATGGATCATAATTGAATGTATCTGAACCACCTACACCAATTAAAGGAGTATACTCATATATTTGCTTAGATAAAGGTCCCATTTTTGTTGCATCAATCTCAATATCATTACGTGCTGGTAATTGTTGAGCCTCATATATAACACGTTGTTGATACTGTTTTGAAGTAAATAACTTCAAGAATTCTACCGCATATTTTGTTTCTTCTTCTGATAATTTACCATTAACACATAAGTTATTTGGGAACATAATATTATGGTCCTTAAACTCAGGTTTGCTTTCTATTGATGGGAATAAGAATGTTTGTATTTTATCAACTATTGCAGACCCCTCTGCTTCTTTTACAAACCAAGTTCCGTTAAAAATCATTGCTGTTTTACCATCTAAAAAATCTTGTTTAACTGTTTCGTATTGAACACCTGCTAAATTCGGTGTAAATACATTACTATCAGCTAATCTCTTCATCTCTTCAAGTACATCTACAACTTCAGGATCTGTCCATTTTTTATTACGATTAAACCCTAAGTCTTTAGCAGCCTCTACACCTAGATTCTTATATAGTAATACATTAAATATATGTCCTACTTGCCAATTTGATTTTCCACCTACACCCCATGGTGTTAT
>JAOASG010000040.1 GCA_025210235.1 Vallitalea sp. | reverse complement strand
GCAGCATTCTTTTTATCAATTGCTGTTTTTCTTATATTGGATATCTTTTATTGTTTTTTGCCATAGGTCTAATCTCCTTCATTATCTTTATTCGAGAATATCATTAATTCTTTCCTACGACAACTATCTTACCACAGGGGGATAAGTAGAAATGTGACTTTAGGTAATAAAACTAGAGTTGTCACTCGATAGCTCTTAGTTAAAATCATCAAGTAACTGAAAATGCAATTGGTTAATTCTGAAATTTATCAACCCAATCATTTAGGCGTTAATGGCATTTGTTTAAGGAGGAATTAGATAATGAATAATTGCGTAGAGTGGAAATATGAAAGAGTAAATTTGTTCTCATAATCTTACAGCTAGAATGAGTAGAATAATCTATAAAAAGGAAGCCGACTCAGTAGAGTCGGCTTTTTAGCGTTAGTATTTTAATCTTAAGACGATACTCCAGAAAGCTTTGCAATTATCTTGGAAACTTATTCAGCACACTTAAATTTAAATGATTATAGACTATATTACAGTATAGAAGATAATAGCAAAAATCCTTTATAGCACATCTCCTCAAAATCCATGATCTCGTAATCGAAGCCTGATTGTTTTATTGCTTCTTTTTGCTTCTCTGAGATATGTATCGAAGGATAAAGACCGAGAATATAGCTTGATGTAGTGGATATAAAAGTCTGTATTGCTTCATCGCTAGAAGTTGGAAAGAACTTTTGAATGCTTTGATATAAAGGATCCATAAAGCCCATTAGATTTCTCTTAAATTCAGTCAACTTTTCTAAACTGCAGTTCTTCTCAAGAACGGAATACAATATTGACATAAGTCTCAACAAGCGTTCGTTCTTGACATAGGATTTAGTAAATTGACGACAGAACTCTTCCTTCGTCAATACTTCGTATTTCTCTGTAAATTCGATTACATCTTCTATCCAAGCCATGACATCTATCAAAAGTAAATCGAGTAGTATCTCCTCTTTTGTAGTGTAGTATTTATAGATCGTTGACCTTGCGAAAGAGGTCTTTTCTCCAATCGCTTTAAAGTGAACATCATCAATATCCCCTTTATCAAATAGCTCAGCACAGGCAATGAGAATTTCTTTTCGTCGTTCTTCGATTTGTGCATTTGTTCTTGCTCGCTTAAACTCCATTTAATCACCTCTGAAGATAATATTAACACAAGTTCAAATTAGTTTCAATTAATAGTTGACATAGTGTCAATAAAAATATATAATTATTTTACAGACACAGTGTCGGTTAAATTGTAATTAAAAATATTCAGCAAGGTTATGATGTTGTAAGTTTAATACTGAATAATCTATTAAATAAAGGGGGAGTATGAGATGCAATATAGAAGGTTGGTGAAAAATGGAGCGGATTTATCTGTTCTAGGTTATGGATGCATGCGTTTCCCAACAAAAAATGGTAGGATCGATGAGGATAAAGCTGATAAACAGATGCTATACGCCTTTAAGAATGGTGTAAATTACTACGACACCGCCTATCCTTATCATGGAGGAAGAAGTGAAGTGATGCTGGGGAAGTTCATAAAAAAACACAATATAAGGGACCAGGTATACATTGCTGATAAGCTGCCAGCTTTCCTGGTCAATAGATCAGAACAGATTAATAAGTATTTTGAAACACAACTCGATAGACTCGATACAAACTATATCGATTATTATCTGATGCATATGATAGACAGTATGCAAACTTGGGAGAAATTAAAGAAACTCGGAATACTTGAATTTATAGAAGAAAAGAAGGAGAAGGGTGAGATAAGGCATATTGGATTCTCTTTTCATGGTAGACCTGAAGAATTCATTAAGATTCTAGAAGATTATGACTGGGAATTCTGCCAGATTCAGTTCAACTATTTGGATGAATACAATCAAGCAGGTCTTGCAGGATTAAAAAGGGCCAGTGAACTTGGGATTGGCGTTGTGATTATGGAACCGTTACGAGGAGGCAATCTAGCTGCAAAGGCTCCAGCGAAAGTCAAAGAGAAGTTTAATGAATATAGTGAAAAAAGATCACCAGCCTTTTGGGCGCTACGCTGGATCTGGAATCATTCGGAAGTTGGTGTAGTACTAAGTGGGATGAATGTCGATGAACATATTACTGAAAATATTGAAGTAGCTAGATTGACTGAGCCAAACAGTATGTTGAAAGAGGAAATTGAGATTGTAGATGATGTCAAAGAAATTTATAGAGAACTAATGAAAGTTCCTTGTACCGGCTGCAATTACTGCATGCCTTGCCCTTTTAATGTAGATATTCCAGGGACATTTACGGATTATAACAACAAGTATTTCTTTAGAGATAGACAATCGCAATTTCAATACATTGGTAAAGTAGTCGGGATGATGGGGATTAAGAAATCCGGTGCAGACCTATGTACTGACTGTGGGAAATGTGAAAAGCATTGTCCTCAGGAAATTGAAATAAGAAAAGAACTAAAAGTTGCCCATAAGGAGCTAGATAACTGGTTCTTAAGAAGGGCAATGAATGTCATCATGTTTTTTATGGATGGCAGAAGCAGAAAAAGGCAAGAAGAGTAAGTTGTTTCTTCAGTATAAATCCAAAATACTTTAAATAAAACAATTAAAAGGAGATAATGAAATGAAAAAAAGCAGAGTACTTATTATAGTGACAAATCATTCAGATTTTGAGAAACTCAATGTAGATCCTACTGGACTTTGGTTATCCGAACTAACTCATTTTTATGATGTATTTGATGCGAGGGGAATTGATATGGATATTATCAGTCCGAAAGGAGGAAAAATTCCGATAGATTCAAGAAGCTTAAGTCGATTTGGATTAGATGCAAAGACAAAGAAGCGATATGAAGATTCAAAATTCATGTCTCTTTTAGAAAATACTAAATCGTTATCAGATATAAACTGGGAAGACTACGATGTTCTTTACTTTGCTGGCGGGCATGGTGCCATGTGGGATTTTGCAAATGATGGTGATCTACACACATTAACTAAAGAAATGTTCGAAGCTGGAAAAATCGTATCTGCAGTTTGTCACGGTGTTGCAGCCTTACAAAATGTTAAGTTGAGCAATGGAGAATATTTGATTAAAGGTAAAAAAGGGACATGCTTCACATATTTTGATGAAGGTATTGCTGGTGTGAAAAAATATGTTCCATATAATCTTGAGAAGACTTTGAAAAAAAGAGGAATGCTCTATAGTAAGTCCTGTTTACCTCTTGGCAAACACACAGTTGTTGATGGAAAACTTATTACAGGTCAAAATCCAAATTCTGCAACTGAAACAGCTCAGAAGACCTTAGAGGTATTGATGAAGACTGTATAATATAAACTTAAAGTGAAAAAATTGCACTTTTACCCGATACGATAAACCGTACCATAAATAATTGTGGTTTTAGTCTTAGGTATTGATATGACTTGCCTAAGGCTATTTTTATAAGGAAAACACCGTATCATAAGTAATAATATATTTACAAAATATGTTACAATAAAAAGAGAAAAAAGGTAAAAGTGAAAGATAAATAGTAATTTATAAGTGAAATTACTTAAGGATAATTAATTTATAATATATGATTATTAGTTATATTTTTAGAGGTGATAGAAATGATGTTAGAACCGGATGGAGTAGGCACGGTAGTTGTTTTGATAAAGCTCAATAATTACTTACAATACTATGTTACAGATAAAGAAATATGGATTCTGAATGAGGAAACTTTAAAAAACGCTTTTATAGATAAAGGGTATGAAATACCTGAATATGAAGATAATATTAGACATGGTTTTTCAATATTATCAGAAAAAAACATTGTTAGTTTTCTAACCAAAATTGTGGATTTAAAAGTAAGTAAGGAAGAATTAATAGAATATTATATATTATATAAAGAATTATATGGAGATATAGATGTTCATTATAGTGCAACACCAATTTTTTATATTGATTTTGATAAAAGAGAATTCTATTCATTTTTTACGGAACCAGGGTCATATGAGAAGTATATGCCATATGGGTGGAAGGGGTATGATAGAGCGGGAGAATATGACAAATACGTTCCATCAGAAATGAAATACTGGTGATTTTTACAATAATAAGTTGTAAATATTAAAATAATATATACACAAGAACAAGAGGGAAAAACCTTATTTTGACTTGTTACAAAGAACAGTATCATAAATAAAGGATATTTATTACAAAGTTTATCTCTAAAAATAATTTTTAGCAATGGAATTTTAAAAACTTCAAAAAATAAGTGTAAGAAAAAACAAAGGAGATTTTAAAATGTCAAGAAAACTAGTAGAAGTAAAAACTTTACATGGCTATACAATCGAAGATTTTACCAAAATAGAAGAAAAACTACAAAAGAGTTCAAAAAAATCGTTGCTAAGAGCTGTAATTATGAGATATCAAGGTATTCATACAATCAGTATAGCTAAGATTATAAATAGATCAATAGCCTTCAGTAATAATATACATTAATATATGGAATAGAGAAGGCATTGACTGTCTTATTGATAATTGGGGTGGTACAACAAGTAGCTTTACAGATGAAATGCTAAAGGATTTGAAAGATACTGTAGTCAATAAAGATCCTAAAGACTTCGGGTTCTTAAGCTCTACATGGTATAAATGTATATTCTTACTTCTATCGAAATCATTAACTTTTTAAAAGAACTATTAGATCATAACAAGAATAAAAAGATATTTAAGATTAGGGATAAGGCTAGAATTCATACGTCTAAAGCTGTTAAAGAATTTATTAAATAGGACTTAGATAGAAAACCTGTATTCATTAAGATGTATATTTTCATGAACAAAGGTTTTCTATATATATAAATATGTATGGTAGGAATTATAATGATAAAGAAGCATAGTTATTAGTTAAAATACAATTGGTATTTTTGTATTTAAAATATTTATAAAGAGCTTATTTAACAGAGGTTCTTTAAGAACATTACTACACATGAACTCTAAGTGATTAAGACTCATTGAAATTTCTTCTTCTATAACTTCCTCAAATTCACAATCCATAGAAATTTTTATGAAATCAGAGATAGCATCAGGCTTATCAAAAACTCTAATAAATAGTTTTTTGTATGGATATGTATCCCACATTAAGTTGAAATCTTCTGTGAACTTTTCTAATTTTTCAAATATTATTTGTTCATCATACTTCCACAAACTATTTAAAAAATCATGTGCTCTCTCCATTCTTGTAATTAAGTTATTGTTAGGATTTGTATACGTTCTCTTAACCTAATCAGCGACTACATTGAAGGTAGAAACAGGTGTAAAAAAACCTTTTGAATCACGATCAAACCATGCATAAAAAGAATCAGGTAAAAAAACATGTATAATAAAACCCAAAAGGGTATATATCTGGATAACAGGCCCATCCACATTTCATAATATCTTTTTCATAATCTAGTATTCCGGTATAGACAATCACTGATTTTGAGGTTATAGAATAACCATCAAAATTTCCTAACCACAATGGAGAATCCTTCATTATTCTTCTGATTCGTTTTAAATTATACATGATGCAAAATTAACCCTCTAATGTCATTTTAATCTATTTAGTTCATTTTTTACGTTTCTCGAAGTTATATGTTTTTATATTTTATTTTTATAATAATGCATGGTTTTGCTTTTAAAATACACAAAATATTCAAAACAAAACCATAAAATGGTATAATAAAACTAATAATGTAAAAATATTAACTTAGGAGGCAATATCAAATGAAAAATACAAAAACACATTTAAATCAATTATTAGTATTGCTATTACTTATATTATTAATGCCAATATACTCAAGTAGTTATGCTAAAGATTTATTTGATGTATGGGATTTAAAAACTACTGAAGATATTAAGAAGGAATGGACTATTAAATTTAATCATTCACTAGATAAAAATACAGTTGAAAAAAATAATATCTATGTAGAAGATAATGAAGGTAGTAGAGTTGAAGTAGATTTAATTATAAGTACCGATAAAAAAAGTATTATAGTAAGACCTATTAATCCTTATGAAAAAAAGAAACTATATAACCTTTTTATATCAAATAATATTAAATCAGAAAACAGTAAAAATCTAAAAAAAGGAATTAAAATGCCTTTTACAGTTGAAGAACAAACTGATAAAGTAATACATTTTGCAGATTCTAACTTAGAAAAAGTAATAAGAGAAAACATAAATAAACCTACAGGAGATATTTATAAAAGTAATCTTATTAATTTAACAAAATTAAATCTTAGTGATAATGAAATAAGTGATATAAGTCCATTAAGCAATCTTACTAATTTAACATATTTAAACCTTAGCGATAATGAAATAAGTGATATAAGCTCATTAAGCAATCTTACTAACTTAATATGTTTAAAGCTTAGTGGTAATCAGATAAATGATATAAGTCCATTAAGTAGTCTTACTAATTTAACAGAATTATATCTTTACGATAATCAAATAAGTGATATAAGCCTATTAAGTAATCTTACTAATTTAATAGAATTAAATGTTTATAAGAATCAAATAAGCGATATACACTCATTAAGCAATCTTACTAATTTAACGCGCTTAGATCTTTATGGCAATGAAATAAGTGATATAAGCCCATTAAGTAGTCTTACTAATTTAATAGAATTAAATCTTGATGATAATCAAATAAGTGGTATAAGCTCATTAAGCAACCTTACTAATTTAACATTTTTAGATCTTAGTGGTAATGAAATAAGTGATATAAGTACATTAAGTAATCTTACTAATTTAACAGGATTATATCTTAGTAATAATCAAATAAGAGATATAAGCCTATTAAGTAATCTTACTAATTTAGTACAATTATATCTTAGTTATAATGAAATAAGTGATATAAGATCATTAAGCAATCTTACTAATTTAGTAGAATTAAATCTTTATGATAATGAAATAAGTGATATAAGTTCATTAAGCAACCTTACTAATTTAATACGCTTATATCTTGGTAATAATCAAATAAGTGATATAAGTCCATTAAATAATCTTACTAATTTAATAAAATTAGATCTTAGAGATAATGAAATAAGTGATATAAACGCATTAAGTAACCTTACTAATTTAACATATTTAAATCTTAGTTATAATCAAATAAATGATATAAGCCCATTAAGTAATCTTACTAATTTAACACGCTTATATCTTGGCAATAATCAAATAAAAGACTATAGTTCTTTAGAGAATTTAATAAATACAGATATATATAAATAAAAATGTATCAATACATTAAAACTGGTCGATTGACCAGTTTTTTTATTGTACAAATATACAATAAGTATAGAATTATGCTATATTATGGTAAAGTGTACATAGAAACAAATAGAAGTTATATACATGAAAAGCATACATTGTGTTTAAAAACTCAGATTGACTTGCAAAAGGTTCAATGCAAGTGCTTTATATGATTTTGGAGGTAATTAGAATGATAAAGTATGAAGTATTTAAGTCTGAACCAGCATATTGTGATGAATATAATATTTTGTTATTACAATTAGATGTTGATGATGAATAAGGTAACATTTTCTTAGTTTTCTAAAGATGTCCAAACTTAGGATTTCTAAAATTTGATAAATCTAGAGAAGCTGCATATTCTAGTTCTTTCAGAATTTTAGTTTTATCTTCTGGTAATTTTCCATTTACTTTGCAGTGGTTTGATATATGATCACTTAGAAAATAGCTAGTTATATTATCTAGATTTTCAATAAAAATCTTGGTTTCATTCAAAGCATCGTGTCCATTTAGAACTTCAAATTTATTCTCATTACAGAGTGTATATAGACGTGTATTTTCAAATGGAATAAGAGTTCTTAACCTTATAAAATCTGGATTTATTTCGTTTATTAGTTTACTACTATTTATTGCATGGTTTTTAGATAAATTAATACCACCTAATCCTACAATATAATATAAACTTAATTGAATATTAGCTTTTTTTATTAGAGTTCCAGCTTTATACATCTCATCTCTTGTAAAACCTTTATTCATTAGTTTAAGAACTTCATCATCACCTGATTCCATGCCACAATGGACTCTAGATAAACCAGCTTCTTTAAGCTTGATTAATTCATCTAAGGTTTTTAAATTGATATATTGGGCAGAACCATACATTGTTACTCTTTTTAGATTTGGAAAGAGTTTACTACAGTGATGAAGAAGTGTTAATAAATCATTTGTTTTCATTAGGATAGTGTTTCCATCACTAAAAAATATTTTTTCAACATCTTTTCCGTAATGAGCTCTTCCTAGCTCTAAGTCTTGTATAATATCTTCTAAAGGCCTAAATCTAAATGTACGGTCACTATACATATTACAAAAGCTACATTTATTATGAGGACAGCCTATAGTAGCCTGTACAATTAAACTATCAAATTCACTTGGAGGTCTATAGATTATACCTTGATATCTCATAAAATCACTCCATTCTATAACTCTAGATTAACTATAGTTCTACCTTTGTGTTTACCTGATAAAATCATTATTATTGCTTTCTATTACAATTCCTGCATCGTCGATTCGTGGAGTATGAGGATAGTTTCTTGTTACTCCTTTATTTCCTATAGCAGAAAGAGCGTCTTTATAGTTTAGTGAAGAATATTTTACATTTATTAATATATGTGCATCAGGTAATTCTTTAACTTCTTTACGTATAATCTCTCTATTATATTCTTTTTATTCTATTTCTGAAACTAACATTGCTCTAAATGTATTAAAAGTCATTTTAAACACTTCTTTTGTTAAACATAGTTTGATTACAAACTAATTATACTCAAAATATAGTTTGATGTCAAATTATTCTATGTAAATTTATTAGTTTATATAATATTATAATAAATAATGTAATTAAAATTTTATAAAGAAACAGGAGGTTGAATATAAATGATAAGTAGGTAGTATATTTTATAAGTAAAACTAATCCCCAAAAGAGGAGTAGTTTTTAAGTAATGTTAGGGTGCAAATTACTAGTTTGATATAGGGTTTTCTGCAGTGAAATCTGAACATAGTAAAATGATTTATTTAGAAGAATTATATTTGTATTTTAGATTACAATTTTCTTAAATGTAAATGATATCTTTTGCATCTTTGGGTGAAATTAAGAAGTATCGCTTGAATTCTCGACTAAATTGAGAGATGCTTTCATATCCAACCCTTTCAGCAGAAGCATTAACCTTTAGACCTTCCCTCGCAATCATGAATCGTGCTTTATTTAAACGAATTTTTTTTAGATATTGCATAGGACTTTCTCCAGTTACTTTTTTGAATACTCTGTGAAAGGAGGAAAGAATCATATTTGCCTGTAATGCTAATTCATCGATATTAATCTTCTCATTGTAATTATTATGGATGTATGCAAGTGAATTTGCAATACGAGCATAATGAGTTCCTTGCTGGGTTAATGTAACAAGAGCTTTACCATGTTTACCTAAGAGAACTCTATAATAAATTTCGTCTATGATAGATTGACCAAGTACTTCGCTATCTAATGGTGATTGCAGACAACTAAGTAGTTTTTTATAGAGTCATGCATGAGACTATCTATTTGAATAGGTTCAAATCTTCGTCATATTTGAATTCCTTTCCATTTAAATAACCTATTTTTATTCCTTGACCAATTAGAACAATTCCCGGATTACAGACTAGTGGAGCTCGATCAAAAGGTTCTGAAATCCAAAATAAATGGACATTTTCTAAATATGTATCAATTAATCCAGACGTTTTATCAGATCCATGCATTTTTTTTATTTTAAGATACTTGTCAATGTAGTTCATATCTCACCTTCCTTCAATTAAAACTATATCACCTAATTATACATTATATTTTATGTATAAATATACAATCGAGATGGCAGAAGTGGCTCAGCTAATAATGATGTTTGTGGTGTAGGATTATTTGAATACAGAGATGTAATTGGTGCAATGCAATATGTTAAAAGTCACGAGGAATTAAAGCATATGACAGTTGGTTCATTTAACCCTTGTGCAGGTGGTGATGCTATGACAAAACATCCTGAGTACTTTGTAGATGTAAAAGCATTTATATGTCCGCAACCTGCTTCAATGAACATAATGTCACAAATTACATTAGATGCTCAAGGATTAGGTGATTATATGGATGAACTTGATTTTGAACAAATCAAAGCGGGTAGATTTAAGAGTAGTAATATGTCACCTCATCACTATGCAGCAAACGTGAAAGTACCAACATTTATTATCCAAGTGCGTGATGACGCTTGGACTGTACCGAGTGATGTGCAGACAACATTTGATTTAATTCCAGGAGATGATAAAAAGTTATTCTGGGTAGAAGGTACTACTAGACGTTTCGATGGATATAATTATTTTGGTGAAAATCCAGAGCAAATGATTGAATTCTACAATAAATATATGAAGTAATATTATAATTTTTTAAGCTTAATAGGCTGAGTTGTAATGGTTCTTTAGTATGATATTAGTGTAAATCAAAGTTAAACAAAAATATATCAAGTGACGGCCGTTTTTAGAGAATAGCTTATCTATGCACACAAAAAAGGCGAGTTTCCATTGAGGAAATCTCGTCTTTTTATTTGAATAAGGTAGTAACAAGTGGTATTTTGAGCTAGAAATTAACAACCAATCGCCAATATTTTTGGAAAGTTAATTGTAAAAACTCTATACAATTCTTCTCTGGGTATTGATTGAGATATTTTATGACTCCATCGGTATTCGCTATAAAGCTGTACAAGAAGTAATCACGATCTGGAACATTGATTATCTCAAGTCGAATAGCTTCATCAATTTTATCAAATATAAATTTCGTTTTCTCAAGCATATGATCTTGAGTACAGTTTCTGATGGTAGGAGTATTAGAGAACATCTCTAGAAAAAGCTTCTTTTTTGGATTGAGGAGTGACCATTGAATTGATGTATACCAGTGCTTCCAGAGAAATTCTCTGAATTGCTCAGTACCTTTAGTGTTTTCTATTATTCTTTGAGTCAACTCATCTTTAATAGTATAATATAGTTCCTGTACAATCTCTTCTTTGTTAGAAAAATGATGGTATAGTGCACCATTTGAAATATTTGCCGCCTCAAGGATTAGTTTTGTTGAAGTTGCCTGGAGACCTTTATTAATAAAAAGATCCAAGGAAACCTTTAGAATCATATCTCTAGTTGTCATATCTGTCCCTCCTTTTTTCTACAGAACTCTTCATGATAATATCACATAATAATATTATCATGCGTAAGAAATATGTCAATAGAAGAAACAGAGAATTACTCTAATTTCTTTTTAAAAAGTATTGACACTAGAAAAAAAGCTGATACATTATTAATTAACAGAGAAACACTCCGTACAAACCACATTAAAATGGGTATAAATATGAATATAATAGATTTTACTAGAGAAAATATCTGTTGTTGCAATAAAATAGCCAGAGAATCATTCTGGTTAGGTACTGATATTATCAATCAAACAAGAAAAGGAGAATATTAAAGCACTTGCTACAGTTTCAGCTATGAGTAACAATATCATTCCATATATTGAAGCTATGTTTAAAGAGCAATTTGCGGATGTAATTACTATGGCTAATGAAGCACGTCAAAGTATGTATGAAACTGGTGAAGTTATCTATGCTGATTCATTAGGTTATGAAAATATTGATCCAGAAACTTTAGTTGGTGCTAATAGAGAAGGTTATGATTACTACATGACTGAACGTGCAGGTACAGTGACATTTCCAAATTACTTACATAGATCATTAGCAAATATTATGAAGTATGCTCCACTTACATTATATGCTAAATATTTAAATATCCCTGTTATAGGTATTGTTGGCAGCAATGCAGACTCAGCAATCTTAACAAAGAATTTTATTGATGCAGCTTTAGAACCAAAAGCTTATGTAGAAGTAGAAGGTGCAACTCATGTAAGCCTTTATGACATTGATGAAGATGTTAAAAGAGCTGTAGATGCTATGGATACATTCTTTAAGAAACATACAGAGTGGAAATAGAGAATCATAAAATTTATCTGGAGAGCCATTTGCTCTCTGGTATTGTAGATTGATACTCTGTTACAAAATACAAATAAACAATAATCATTTTGAGGAGGATTATATGAACATTAATTCAAAAAACACAAAAGCAAGTGAAATTACATCAGGTGTAAACAAGATTTCATTTAGAAGTGGAACAGTACAATTAGCAGGTCTTTTATTTACACCTGAGAATTTTGATTCAAGCAAAAAATACCCAACAGTAGTTTTTTCAGGACCATTTAATCAGGTTAAAGAGCAAATGGGTTCTAATTATGGTAGAGAAATGTCATCAAGAGGTTATGTATTTTTATCTTTTGATCATATTGGTTACGGTGATAGCGAAGGTAAAGTTCGAAATAATGAAAAATACGAATGGAAAGCAGAAGGCATCCGTGATGCAGTAAGCTATCTAAACATACTTGAATTTGTTGATAACGAAAGATTGTTTGGATTTGGTGGTTGTGCAAGTGGTGGGTACATGCCTCTAGTTGCAGTTACAGATAAGCGAATAAAAGCAATTGCAACAGTTAGCGGCATGATGAACAATCGAGATAGTTACTTCAGTATGCCTAAAGAAGCTCTAATTCCAATATTTGAGATGGCCAATGACGCTAGACAAAGGCAATATGAAACAGGTGTAGTTGAATACTACGATGCACTCAACATGGAAGCATCTGTTAATAATCCTGAACTTAGAAAAGGCAATGAAGGTTATGACTACTATATGACAGAACGTGCGGGAGCTATGAAATTCCCAAACTATACTCATAAAACTGTTATGACGCTTATGGAGGATTCGCCTATGACAGATGCAACGCATTTTGCGCCATATCTATATACACCTTACATTGGTATTGTAGGTGAAAATATTACTGTCAAGATAACATTTAGCGTTGTTATCTTAACAGTAATATTTTTCTGGGGACATCAACCAACTAAGAATGGAAAAGTAACAAATTCATGTTTTAGTCAGTGGTGGATGTCAGACTTTAGAGTTGATTTAAATACATATTGTTGCATGGAGCAGTATATGATGGAGGAAAAGGCAAGGCTATTTGGTGATAAAGATATAGAAAAAGAAATAATGGAGTGTAAGGATCAAAAGACTATTAAAGAACTTGGAAGAAAGGTTCGTAATTTTGATGAAGAAATATGGAATAACGTAAAATACTCAATTGTTCTAAATGGTAATTACAACAAGTTTATACAAAATGATGATTTAAGAGAGTTTTTAATTAGTACAGGAGATAAGATTTTAGTTGAAGCAAGTCCGTATGATAAAATTTGGGGTATTGGAATATCTGCTGATAATGAAAAAATTACTAATCCTTTATCATGGAAAGGACAGAATTTATTAGGATTTGCTTTAATGGAAGTAAGAGATGAACTTATTCGCGTTTGTGAAAATTATGAAAAATTGAATGTACAAGAACTTCATAAACAATTTGGTTAACATTTTATTAAAAACTAATGACTAGATATAAAATAATATTTTAAATTCCCATTATCTATAGAATTGTACAGGTCGTGTTTATAAACTTATGGTTTGAAGATAAGTTAATATTTTTGAAACTAGTACCTTAATCCCACTGTATACGGGTATAAAGTGAAATAGTTTAGAGAAATGAGATGTTATGTAACATTTATTAATTCATTTTGATGCAATTAAATTTTAAAAATTAAGGAGCGAATTAATTTGATAAAAGTTAATGAATTTAGGAAAAGAGTTTTAGAATTAATTGATAAATACAGTGAAACATATGAAGGCACATTAAAAGAATATTTAATTTCGTTCTGGCACATAATTCGATTAAAAAAAGAAAATGAAATAGACTTAGAATTATTATGTGAGTTAATTGAACAAGCATTTAACTCAGAACCTCGAAGTTTTGATACTTCATGGCTTATATATACTAATCCACCAGATATAAGTGAAAATGAAGATGAGTTTAAATGTTTTAAAGATACAATATTATTTCAAATATCGGATTTACATAGGATGGAAGATAGTTGTCTTCTTGATAATGAATTAAAATACTTTGGTATAGATTCAACTGAAGGTAATAGATGGTATAACTTTGATCCATTTACATATTTGGAATGTGCATCTGCATGGTTGGAGGTTTTTTTGGATAGTCGTTCAATTCAAGAGATAGATTTTAGTTGGTCTATGTTAATACACTTTCTAGAGATGGGAAGATTATACGAATAATTATTGATAATATTGGCTAATTAAGACATACTCCTATGTATGTCTTAATCTTAGAAAAACATATAGTAGGATGGAAAGTCTAAGTATATTAAATCAAATAAGCAACTGCCTATTATTCATATTTGGTGAATTATGATATGAATTTTGCCATGGCTTTTGTTAGTGTAGAATATAAAAAAATTGATTTGAGTATAAATCTGTTAGAAAAAATGGACAAGTTATGCTTGTACAAGTAATGGGGCATACCCCAAGAAGAATACTTTTTATGTTTCAAATATAACTACCCGTTTATTAAGGAAGGAGACTGAGAGTCTCCTTTTTAAATTTTAGTCATTAACATATATGAGTATATTGAATTATAGAACATTAATAATTAAGTATTTAGAATTAACAGAGGTGAACTGTATCATAAGTAATAGCAAAGACATAATTTTCATGGCTCGCAGTAATGATCCAAATTCGGCCAACAGATAGTTTTTTATAATGGATGGAGATGGAAGTTTTATCTGTACCTAAATTAGATGTAGGAATAAAAAAATTAAATAATTGAACCCACTATAAAAAAGTATTAACGTGTTGAAAGATGAAAAATCACGATAAAATAACTTGCCCTACCAACGGTTTAGTCGCAGGTTAGAGCTGCATGTATCTATATGTATTAAAAAATATATAGATATTTCCCACATAAGTGCAGCTCCGTTGTGGGGCATCCTCAAATGTTTGGTATATATACCTGGTAATCGGGCCTGGGCAGGTTTGAGAGGATGTTTTAGAATAAGATACTATTTCAAATAAGAAAAAGGGTATACGGATACCTATGGCTCCGTCTTGTATAGTAAAACCCTTCTCCTGTAATTTTTTTAAAAGAGATTACAGGGGGAGGAGTAGCCGTTATCCTATTCGCCACATTGTATAGTTAAAGAATCTGAAAAGCATAGATTTTGAAAATATACTATCTAGGCTACAAGGGGAATAAAGAATATATTAATCTTTATAATATAAATATATGACTTATATTTATTTTGTAATTTTTTCAATATTAATGTATCATATTCTTATTAAGGAGGTTCTTATTATGAATAAAAAAATATTAATTGTATCAATCTTACTTATCTTTTCTGTATTTTCAATTACTGCCTCAGCACAAACTAATGGGTTTATTGAAAGCAGTAGCTTAAAGCCCTTTGAAAATATGATGAAGGAAAAAGTAAACTTATATGAATTATACAAAGAAGGAGACTTAAATCTTTATAAAAAAAGTATTACTATAGGAGAAGACCAAACTTTTACATTAAATGCAATTCTAGCAGATAAAGCTAATATTATTATCATGTATACCTTAAAAGGTGATTTAGAATATCACGAAATATCCGTATCATCTAAAAATTTCAGATCATATTCAGATGAAAATAAAACCAGTGGTTATAGTGCTGGTTTACAATCTTTTACTGATAAAGAAAATACCTATGTGATTTTAGATTGCAATGTTCAATTAGTTCCTGATGATAACAATACTATCACTCTTACTATAGAAAAAGATAATATATTTAGAGAAATCACTATTCCTTTTAGTGATGAAAGCCTTTTAAGATCTAGTGTAGACTATTCACCTAATATCCAATTAGAAGGTTTTAGAGATAGTGTAACTTTATCAAGAGTTGTTTCCTCACCACTAGGTCTTACTTTATTTGCCACATACACAGAGGATTCTTCTAGTAAAAATTCTCTTGATTTACCTAGAGAAGTGGATTATAAAGGTTCTTCATTAGTTACAAAGGATACTGAACTTGAATGTTTTGGCGGTGGTGGATCTAGAATATCCGATAATATATTTTTAGATTATTGCTCTTATTCTCCAATTTCAAGGGATACTAAGGAAATATATTTTTATACTAATGGTAAAAAATATACAATAAAACTTCCAATCATTCCAACAGTACATTATCCAAAAGATGATTATGAATTAGGTTCTACCATAGGGTCTAATAGAACCATCTATTTAGAGGATAGGGAGTATAACTTAAGTACTATTCTTTATGAAACAGATGTTTTACAAAGAAATCCTGTTCATGATGGAAAAGAAATTATAATTAAAAATATAGAAAATTTAACTATCATAGGAAAAGAAAATTCTAAAATATTAGTAGAACCTAGGTATGCCAATGTGCTCACTTTTGAAAATTGTAAAAATATAAAATTACATAACGTAACCATAGGTCATACAATAGAACCTGGACATTGTACAGGAGGAGTTATAAAAACTGTAAATACTACAGATCTTACTATTAAAGATTCTAAATTATTTGGTTGTGGTACTCAAGGCCTTGAACTGGAATCCAGTAATGATATAAAAGTTTTGGATTCTGAAATTTATGAATGTACATATGGCATAATGACTATTAAAAATAGTGACAATATATTATTTAGAAATAATATATTCCGCGATAACAAAGAATTTTATGGTGTGGAAATTACAGATGGAAATAATATAACTTTTGAAAACAATAGATTTTATAATAATGAAACTTCTGAGGATGAATCTCTTATCCATATTTATAGCGGAAGTAATATTTCTTTTAAAGATAATATCTTTGAAAACAATAAATGTAGGTCAATATATAATTAAAAATTAGAAACGAAGTAATATATGAGGTTATTAAAGAAGGAATTACAAAAGAACTATTAAAATAAAAATTGCTTATATAAATGAAATATCGCTTAACCCGATTCGGTTTAAGCGATATTTTTATTCGACAATATCCTGATTTTTTATACTATAGAATATCTGCTTTTATGTAGACACAGCTCTGATAAGGTCTTAGTGTTGCTACCTAATGTATGATAGCTCAGGTACAAGTTATTCACTTATACTATTCTTTTTTGAGGCACGATCAACCCTCCTTAAATAACTATAATTTATATTATTCAAAGAATCTAATATGGATTTACCACTTCTAAAATAAGGTATAATTAAAAGTAAAAGGATGATATTATATATATAGTACATAAAAGGATTAATATGGAGGGATCGTATGAAAAAATCGCAAAATTATGTACAGTAGCTTTTCATTAGGAAATCTATATAGGTTTCATATGTAAGAATAGAATAATAAAGGAAAAGGATGAATAACAATGATAAATTTTAACATGAAGAGATGTATAAAATCAGTATGTATTTTGTTTGTAATGGCAATATTCATAACAGGATGTACCAATGAAAAAACAAGTGAAGCACCAAAGGAAGATGTTAATATTGAACACCCAAAAGTACAGATAGAAATGGAAGATGGTAGTAAGATGGTGTTAGAACTGTATCCAGAGTATGCACCTACTACAGTTGAGAATTTCATAAGTCTTTCTAAATCAGGATTTTATGATGGGCTTAAATTTCATAGAATCATAAAAGATTTCATGATTCAGGGAGGAGACCCTGAAGGAGATGGAACTGGGGGATCTAAAAATACTATCAATGGTGAGTTTGCAGAAAATGGTTTTAAGGAGAACGAGCTTAAGCATACAAAAGGTATAATTTCCATGGCTCGCAGTAATGATCCAAATTCAGCGAGCAGTCAGTTTTTTATAATGGATGGAGACGGAAGTTTTCTTGATGGGAAATATGCAGCATTTGGAAAATTAATAGATGGAGAAGATACATTAGACAAAATAGCTGATACGCCTGTAAAAACTAATCTTTATTCAGGAGAAGTATCTGTGCCTAAAGTAGATGTAGTAATAAAAAAAATAGTAGTATTGGATGATAATAATTAATAATTTAGGTTTCTGCATATATGCAGAAACAGCTATTAAATAAATCCCCTCTTAGCATTCAGATTTTGCTATATAATCTGAATGCTAAGAGGGGATATTAATTATTGTTGTAGAGAATACAATTTAAAGCAACTTAATCAGCTCTTCTAACTCTTCAGATAAAGCTTTTGCAAGCTCAAAATTGGTATCTTTTAAAGCAAATTCTATTTTCGTTTCAATTGTTTTTTCTTTTGTTCAATTTCTAAATAGTCTCTATCAAAATGATTAGCATAAATCTTCCTTCTAAATTTTTTCATACTCATTTTTCTAATGGTCTTATCTTCAATGAATAGAACATAATCCATACAATTGGATATAGTATAGTAATCATGAGAAATCATTAAAATGGCACCCTTATAGTTTTCTATAGCTTTTTCAAGGGCTATTTGTGAATATGTATCCAAATGACTTGTAGGTTCATCGAGAAGCAACATGTTTCCTTTACTAGCAGAAACTTTAGCTAACTGAAGTGAATTTTTTTCTCCGCCAGATAAGGAACCTATTTTTTGATCAATTATTTCTCCGTAAAAACCATAGTTTGAAATATATGATATAATCTCTCCGTTGGTTTTAAAACCTGCATCGAAGAACTCTTCAAGTACGGTATTAGACTCATTTAGTGTTTCACCTTGATGCTGAGATAAATAGGCCAATTTAATATCAGGATTAATTTCAATTGAATTCCTATTATTTTTAAAAATATCTCTCAACAAAGTGGTTTTCCAGTACTATTTGAACCGATAAGAGCTACTTTATCAGTAGATTTAATCTCAATTTTCTAAAAGTATCTCATCATAGGAAACATTGTAATCATTAACTTTTAATGCGGTGGTTTCTTCTATCTCATTATCAATGTCAAAACTGATATTAGGTTGTTCAATATGTACAAAAGGCTCTTTAATACGTCTTGCTTCTAATCTTTCTTGAATTTTTACTCTAGCCATTAGGGACCTTCCTTTAGAAGCGTCAGGATTATAGGTTACAATATATCTTAGCTTGTTGATTAACATGGCGTTTCTTTCAATTTCTTCACTATCGGCTATTGCCAGTTCTTGTAACTCAATTTTAGTTTGAAGTAATGAAAAGTTATAATCAATGTATGTTCCATCAAACTCTTGGAGTTCCATGATTTCAAGGTGTAGAATTTTATTAAAACAATGATTCAATAGATATCTGTTGTGGGTTATAATTAATAGGGTTCCTTTATGTGAATTAATTAGATTTCTAAGAGAATTAAGGTTTTCAAAGTCTAAGAATACATCTGGTTCATCCATAATCATTAAGTCTGGATTATTGAGCATTTCCTTAATCACTTGTATAAGTTTGAATTCTCCACCACTAAGTTCAGATACCATTAGATCTTTATGCTTAGTTAGGTTTGCAAGATTCAGTTTTTTATTTATGATGCTTTCGAAATCATCCCCACCAATTGCATTAAATGCGCCTAAAGCTTCCTGGTATTTTTCTAGTAAAGCATCAATATCCGAAGATGTTTCCATTTCAGTACAAATGGATGTTATTTTATAATTTAATAAATTCTTTTCCTATATATTCGTAAACTGTAGTATCTTTTATTTCCTCTAATTGTGAGAACTGACTTACATACCCAATTCTACAATTAGGGTCCATCTCTAACTTACCATCGAACATATATCTTTCTGGATCCATAATTATATCTATTAATGTACTTTTTCCACTACCGTTTGTTCCTATAAAAGCGCAATGTTGACCATATTCTAATGAAAATGAAATATTATTATATAGATCTTTTGGCGGGAACGAGTAGGACAAGTTATCAACTTTTATCATATTATTACCTCTCTTTATCACTTAAAAAGAGCCTATAAAAATAAGCTCTTTATTATATAATATTGCCAATCGAAATTTTGAAATTCAATATTATGTAGCAATGATATTATTTTTGGTTTTCAGTTGATAGCATAACACTTTTTTTCACTAATTTCAATCATTTAACATAGAATTCTTAAGAAATTCAGCCTAATCCACCACAGATATAGGAGTATATGAATAAGGTCATAAATATCCTAAAAGGTATATATAGCAATGGAGGTTTGATTTATTAGTTTATACAGATAAAATTAGTGAAAATCGCCGTTGTGCATAGTAGGGAGAACCATACCATAAGTAAGTGCGGTTACGCATATAGTCCAAGACATACAGGAAAGTACCAATCGGAATATTTTCAATTGATTAGATAATTTATGAGTAATCGGAATTTACTACATCCGATATATTAAATACCACAGCCACCTTTCTGATGACAAAGAGATCCTAATCAATAAAATGATTAGGATCTGGCTTTCATAATTAAATTTGATGGTTTAGAAATTTGTTTGATTAAGCCAACTGAGCATTTTGCTGGTTAATTTACCAAATTTACTCTATTGCAGAAAGTGCGATACATTCGTTACTGTAATATGTGGTTGTCCTTTTGCTCCTTCGAAGTTTGTTTGGAATAGCGTATCGAACCTTCGACCTGCTAGGAAAGGATCTTTATCACTAAAAAGTGTAAGAACTGGTTTTCTCCATTGTTTAAGCTTTTGCCAGTCATCGTAAACACCATTTAAGTCATTACCACCAATTTCGGGCATTCTACGAGGGCCATCATAGTAATCAAGGGGTTGGATAAGGTGCATCATAAGCATCCATTTCAGCTTGATACAATTCGCGTGTCGTCAATAACTGCATGATTTTACCTATTAGATATTTCCAATTAAGCATAATCTATATTTGTTGAATTACTATACGATTTCTGCCATGGTCATTATTTGTGGGAAAATATAGAAAATTGATTTAAGTATAGAATTATTAGAAAAAATAGACAAGTTATGCTTGTACCAAAAATGGGGCATTCCCCAATAAGAATGCGTGCGATATTCAGAAAATAATTACCTGCTTATGAAATTAAGAGGATGGTTAAGCCATTCTCTTTTTTGCGTTTGGATTGTTTATATAATTATATGTAGTGTTAAGTGTATTTATGATGAAGAAAATGTATTTAAAAGAATTTACTGTTAAAATATACCAAACTATAACCGATACAAATATAGTAGCTGCTATATTTGATAAAATATAATAATTAAAAAAAATATTGAATGTAGTAAATAAAGAGGACATTATGGATTTTAAAATAAATTATAGATTAAATGAAATTGGTAGATATTTTAGTTCAGTCATGAGTAGGCTATGGCAATATAGGTTTTGTTGAAAAACACTATTGTTTTAGCTATATAGTAAAAATTATATAAAGAACTAAAAACAAAATATAAATGATAGAAGTAGTAATATAAAAAGAACATTCAAAAATTAATAGAGAAGGTGTAGTTTACAGTATGTATATAAAAAATATTGGAAAGTTAAGAAGGTTGATTATATCTACAATTGATGATTGTAAGAATGCTTTGATGAAGACTGATAATGATGTTGAAAAAGCTTTTATTTTATTAAAGCAGTACAAAATGGAACCTATTGTTCAAAAAACAGGTGTTAGTATTGAAGAGGCGTTTATGATGTATCAACAATGTAATGGAGATATTGAAAAAGCCATCGAAAGGATATTATACATAAGTAAAGCACCTCTAAGTAAAGAAACAGAATATCATCCAGATATGTATAAAAGATCTAAAGATAGTGTTAGAGTCATTAATAGCATATTCAAATATTTAACAAGAGATAGTGATACAAGTGAATACGATGCGTTTATGGCTCTACTACAAGGACTTAAAAATAATAGACCATTATTTGATTATTATGGTAATAAATTCATTAAGACACTGATGGAACTACTTATTAAAAATAATGATTTAGTTGATAGTGAAGAATATAAACGTATATTAAGTAATTCTGATGAATTTGATAAAGAAGTTTTAATTAAAAAAAATGAGATGGATAGAATCTTATTAATTGAAACTATTGTTAATGCTATAGATGAATATGAATACGGTAATTCAGAGAAAAAATTGGGGGTTGGAAACTATAATATAAATAAACTCTTTGATGATTATATAAAACTATGTAATCAGAATACATATGAAAGTGTTGAAGATTGTTTAAAAAATTTTATGTTTTATGGAATAAGTCCAACGACGATATTCACAAAACTAGCAGAAAATTCAGATAATAAAGAACAAGCAGTAGCTATTCTTGCCCGAATGCATATTGATAATTGGGGTGAAATTCCTGATAGATTTTCGGATCTTTTGATAGAGGTTAAAAAAGCATCTAAACTATTTAAACGTTCACATATTATTTCTCAGTTTATATTAGTTGTTCATCCATTGTGTGGGGCTAACTGTAATAATAGTGCAATATCTTTTTCATATTTTTCGTATGATGGAGCTTGTTATGATTGGTGCTGGAATTCGCTAGGTAGAACGGATAAGTTGGTTGAAGATAAAATACTATCAATAAGGGAAGCAAAAACTTTTGAAATATTAGGTAGTTTATTGAAATGTGAAGAAAATTTGAATTCAAGTAAAATTAGAGAACTTTATGATGAGTTTTTCCAACATAAAGATTCCTTTGATGTAATATACACATTGCCAGAATAGGATTGATAGGATTTAATTCTATAGGAGTATCCACAAATGATATTTAAGGAAAATAAACAAAATTTAATGATTAAATTGGTATAGATGGTAGAATTAAAAGATGAAAACAAAAGGTTAATGAGCGAGATTAGTAAAAATAGGCTGAGAAATAGCTTGAAATGAGGCTAACTAGGGAAACTTCCTATTCACAAAATCAGATGGAGGTCAAATTTAAATGAAATACAGATATTCATTAATTGATTCTGACAATGAGTTGGTAATAGCTTATTGTAATAAAATAGATGGACTTGATGGAAAAGTCGTTGAAATAGATGAAGAGCAATATCATAAAATTGTGTTTTTTGATATTGATTTTTGTGATGAATATAAAGCGTATCTTCAAAAGAATAAAATGAAATTTGCAAGTATAATAGAGATAAATATATATGATAACAATATGAAAATAATAGCACGTTTTACTTTTTGTAATGATATAAAAATTAGGCATACTGAAGTGGATAAACTTAAGTCACATACGGATTTCAAATTAATAGGAAATCTAGGTGGAATGGCATCAGAAAATGAGTTGTGCCTATGGGAAAAATGGATATCTAGTTATCCTAAAGAAAAAAATGAATGGGTAACTTTAGATGCGAATGGGAGAAGTGATTGGCTCAGAATGCTTAGAATTGCTTACTGTTGCGGTTATAATAAAGTTGAAGAAAACACTAAAAAAGTATTCTATTTAGATGGCATAAATATAACTACTTATGAGTCGTTTTTCATAGCTTTCGCAGAAGCTTTGAATGGTCCAGGAACTTATTTTGGATCTTGTTTAGGTGGGCTTGATGATTGTCTATGTGGTGGCTTTGGTATTACGACGCCATTTAAAGTAATATGGAACAATTCATCTGTTGCAGTTAAACATTTAAATGAGAATGAATGGAAAAGGCGTAAACTATATTTAATAGAACGATATAAAAGAGAGCTTGATTATGTTGCTGTAGAAGATATGGAGGGAAATGATTCGGATTTCAATGTTTTTTACGGCATAATAGATACTTTACTAACCAATGGTGTTGAAGTAGTATTAATTCCATAGAATAATTTTTCATAGTTAAACCCGTTGTGCTAGTTAAATTTTTCAAATAATAAAACTCCAACAAATATGAAAACCTAAAGTTAATCAAAAAACTTTTATAAAGGAGGCTTTCAATATGTTGGAGCTTAATAACTATTCTATCCAAAATATCGAAAATT